>CABZFJ010000006.1 GCA_902524995.1 uncultured Pelagibacteraceae bacterium
TTTTTGGATTTTTTTTAATTACACTAAAAAGCTTTTTAATTATCTTTTTTCCTTCGTTATTTTTTTTTAATACATCTTTATTATTATACATAGTTATTCTAAGGAAATCTCTAATCTCATTTATAGTTATTTTTAATTTGTTGGAAAAATCAACAATTTGATTTTTTTTATTAAATACATCTTTTTTTGTTGATATTTTATTCATTAAAATATTTCTTGTTGTTGTTTTTATTAAGTCTTGAACCATTAAATTTATAGAGTCTCTTAAAGTTTGATATACAAGAATATCATTATTTTCACTTTTTAATTTCTTTTTATATGATTTTAAAATTTCATCAAAAAAAGATATTTGTTTAATATCGTTTAAAGTAAATAATTTAGCTTTTATTCCATCTTGAATATCATGGTTATTGTATGCAACGTCATCAGATATAGATGCAATTTGCGCCTCCAATGAGGAGTTTTTTGAAAAATTAATTTTATTTTTTAATTTTTTCAAACCAATTAAATTATTTATTTTGACTAGCTTTGTTACTGGACCGTTATGTTTAATAAGACCATCTAATGTTTCTAATGTTAAATTAAGTCCTTCAAATTTAAAGTATTTATTTTCAATGAACATAACTATCCTAAGTGTTTGAAGGTTATGATCAAATCCCCCATGTTCATACATACATTCATTTAGCGACTCTTCTCCTGCATGACCAAAAGGTGTATGACCTAAATCATGGGCTAAGCTTAATGTTTCAGCTAAATCATCATTTAAACCTAAGTATTTAGCAATTGTTCTGGCGATTTGTGAAACTTCAATGGAATGAGTGATTCTGGTTCTATAATGATCTCCCTCAGTATTCACAAATACCTGAGTTTTATGCTTTAATCTTCTAAATGAGGTAGAATGAATTATTCTATCTCTGTCTCTTTGAAATGGTGATCTAAAAGGATTGCTCGCTTCTTTGAATAGTCTACCTTTTGAAGCAAATGTTCCTAATTTTGAGTAATTTTTCATTCTTTAAAAATGGTAAAATATTATTATATTGGTTTTATCAATGTTTATTTATGATTAAAGAAGTTAAATTTACAGATAATGCTATAAAGCAGATAAACCATCTTCTATCGTCAAAAGATAAAGGATCATTTTTTAGAATCGCTATTAAAGGTGGTGGATGCTCTGGATTTCAATATGATTTCTCATTTGATAACTCTGCTAAGGATGATGATCTACAACAAAACAATATCCTTATCGACAAAACATCTGCAGATTTACTAAAAGGATCTGAGGTTGATTTTGTAAAAGAATTAATCGGAGATTCTTTTAAAATAAACAACCCACAAAGCAAATCTTCTTGTGGTTGCGGCGTATCTTTCTCGCTTTAATGATAATTAGTTCCTGGAATGTTAACTCTGTAAGAGCAAGAATTGAAAATATTAAAGAGTATCTAAAAAAATATTCACCAGATATTTTAATGATGCAAGAAATCAAGGCTCAAGATGAAAACTACCCCTATGAAGATTTAGAGAAATCAAATTACCAAAATTATGTATTTGGTCAAAAATCATATAATGGGGTTGCGATAATTTCCAAAAAAAAATTAGACAAAATTGAAAAAGATATTTTTAAAGACAAAAATAAACAATCTAGAATTATTACCGCAGATCTAAAACATAAATCAAAAACTATTAGATTAATAAATATATACACACCTAATGGAAATCCGGTTGATACAGAAAAATATACTTACAAATTATATTGGCTAGAAAGTTTAATTAAGAAATTAAAAGGTTATTTAAAAAAAAAAGAAAATATAATTATCGGTGGTGATTTTAATATAATTCCATCAGCAGAAGATGTTCATAATCCTAAAGGATATGAAAATGATGCATTGTTTAGACTTGAGATAAGAAAAAAATTAAGAGAATTATTAAGTTTAGGTTTTCATGATGCATATAGATATATTCATCCTGACAAAGAAGGATATACTTTTTGGGATTATACAAGCGGTGCATGGCAAAAAAATAATGGTATGAGAATTGATCATTTCTTAGTTTCAAATTCAATTATAAATCTTGTGAAAGATGTAAAAATTAACAAATTTCCTCGTGGAAGACAAAAACCTTCGGATCACACACCAATAGAAATTGAATTAACTTAAAGATTTTATTTTATTAACAAGTTCCTCATTAATATTTCTAGGTCCAGTATCTAATCTGTTTTTGTGACGTCTTTCACCTGGTAATCTAACCTCTCCCATTGATTTCATTTTCTCAAAGAATTTATTTGAATGATTATCCCAATCAGAATTTGTTAATTTGTCAGGAGACATAGCTAAAATAAACTCTCCACCACTTGGTGGTCCACCATCATCTATATCCTTCTCAGCCGTCTCATAACTAAAATTATCTCCTACTAAGGCTCCAGCAAGTAATTCGACCATCATTGCTATTCCTGAGCCTTTATAGCCGCCAAACGGCAACAAAACTCCACCATCTGCTATTTCACCAGGATCTGTTGTTTCTTTTCCATCCTTAGTTAAACCAGTTCCTATTGGGACCTTGTGCCCTTCTCTTTTTGCAACTTGAACCTCTCCCATAGCCATCGATGCAGTAGCCATATCATAAACTACTGGTGGTTTATTTTTTCTTGGCCACGCAAATGAAATCGGGTTTGTTCCAAATAAAGGTTTAATTGCTCCTGCTGGTGCAACTGCTGGCTTGTATGATGTACAGGCAAATGCAACAAGTCCTTGCTCTGCTATTGCTTCTGTCTCGGGCCACATAGCAGCCATATGATGAGAATTAGTAATCGCTAAAACAGCTACTCCATTTTCTTTTGCAGCTTTAACAAGTTCTGGTATTCCATATTTTAAAACCATTGGGGCAAGACTATTTTTCCCATCTGCTTTAACCACACTAGGGGTTAATTTTGAAATCACTGGTCTAGCCTTACCATTAATTTTTCCACTTTTTAAACCTGATACATAGGCTGGTAATCTAAATAAACCATGAGATAATGATCCATCTCTTTCAGCATTTTTGATTAAAGTAGATAAAGTATCAGCTGTTTCTTCATCACATCCATTTGCAAGTAAAGTTTTATTAGCTAATTTAAAAACTTCATCTAAAGTCAGAGAAACAGTTGTCATTAATATTATTAGAACTTATTTAATGAAAAAAAGCAATTACTTAAACTATTAGAAATATTATTACTTATTATTTTTGTATATGATTAGGTTAAAGTTTTACTATAATAAAAAAATTAAATTATATGAAAATTGAATATTATTTCAGTGTATTGTCTCCATTTACTTATTTGGGCAAAGATAGATTTGCTAAGATAATAAACGATTACGATGTTGAAGTTATTGAAAAACCATTTGATTTAGTTGGGGATATATTTCCAAACACAGGAGGATTGCCAGTTCCAAAAAGACATCCAGCAAGACAAAAATATAGACTTTTAGAACTTACAAGAATTGCAAAAAAACTAAATTTGCCAATTAATAAACAACCAAAGTTTTTTCCACCTAAAGACCCTCATTTACCAGCGAAATTTGTAATAGCCTCGAACAAAATGGGAAATAAACTTAGTTTTGGTAATGAATGTTTAAAATATTTATGGTCATTAGAAAAAGATATTTCAGATTTGAATATTCTTCAGGAAATTTGTGAAAAATTAAGTTTAAATTTTGAAGAAATAAAAAAAATGGCACTAAATGATGAGATTAAAAAAGAATATCAACAAAATTCAGAGGACGCGATTAAAAATGACGTATTTGGTGCACCTTCGTATGTTTTCAATAATGAAATTTTTTGGGGCCAAGATAGATTAGACTATCTTGAGGAAGCATTAAAAACGTAAACAAATTTAAATATAAAATAAAATCTAATTTAACATCCTTTAAATGATTTTGACATATTTTTGATCAGATCAAAATATAGATTTTTACCAGGATCTAAAGTAGCTCCCAAAGGATCTACAACGCCAGTTTTAATATTCATATCTTTTGCTACAGCTTTAATAATATTGGGATTAAATTGAGGTTCAGAAAATACACAAGAAACTTTGTCGTGTTCAATTATTTCTCTGATTTCTGATAATTGTTCTGCACCTGGCATTACATCTGTATTAACAGTAAATGCACCCAATATATTTACATTAAATCTTTTCTCAAAATACTGGTAAGCATCATGAAAAACTATAGATGCTACACTTTTATTTAATTCAGATTTTACATCATTAGTAAGTTTGTCAATTTCCTTATATGCTTTACTTAAATTAGCTCTATAAATAGTTTCATTTTTTGAATCATTCTCAATCAAATGCTTTGACATTTGGAATAAAATCACTTTTGCATTTATTGGATCTAACCAAATGTGTGGGTCAAATTCACCATGGTGATGACCTTCATGTCCATCATGATCGTCGTGATCGTCATGTCCGTCTTCTTTTTTTGCATGGTCGTCATGATCATCTTTTTTCTTATGTCCATGATCATCATGATCGTCTTCTTTATGACCATCTTCCTTATGGCCATGGTCATCGTGATCGTCGTGTTCGGCAAAAATATTTCTTTCTCTAAATTTTAATTTATTAAGACCCTTTATTTCCAGTAATTCAATTTTATCTGCTTTTTTTGCTATTGAGTCTAATGGTTTTTCCATGAAATTTTCTAAGTCTTCACCTACCCAAAAAATTATATCTGCCTCTTGCAACATTTTTGCATGTGATGGTTTTAATGCAAAACCATGTGGAGAAGAGTATCCGTCGACTATTAATTTTGGTTTAGTAACTCCATCCATCAGATAACTTGCTAAAGAATGTATTGGCTTAATTGAGGCTACAACTTTGATTTCTGCATTAGCAGATGAAAAAAAAGTTAAAAAGGATATGATAGTAATGATAATTGATGATTTTTTTAGGTTTTTCATAATATAGTGTTAAGTTAGTTGTTATAATATAACACTATGTAATAATATAACATTAAATAGTCAAGACTAAAATGAGTGAAGAAAACAATATACTAGTAAAATTAAATAACGTAGGACTTTTACAAAATCATAAATGGCTTGTTAAAGGTGTTTCTTTAACAGTCAAGAAAGGTCAAATAGTTACTTTAATTGGTCCCAATGGATCTGGAAAAAGTACTACAGCTAAAATTGCAATTGGAATCCACAAAAATATTGAGGGTAAGGTTGAAAAATTTACAAATAAAATTGGATATGTTCCTCAAAAAATATCTATTGATTGGACTTTACCACTGAGAGTAAATGACTTTATGGTATTGACTGAGAATTTAAGTGATGAAGCAATAAATGAAGCTTTATCTCTAACAGGTGCAGAACATCTTAAACATAAAAGTTTGGGAAATTTATCAGGCGGAGAGTTTCAAAGAGTTTTGCTTGCAAGAGCTGTTTCAAAAAAACCTGAATTATTAGTATTAGACGAGCCTGTTCAAGGTGTAGATTTTACAGGAGAGATTGCGCTCTATAAATTGATAAAAGAAATATCAGAGAAGCTAAATTGTGGTATTTTATTAATTTCTCATGATTTGCATACTGTAATGAGTGCTACTGATTTTGTTTTATGTTTAAATGGACACGTTTGTTGTTCGGGAACTCCAAAAGATGTTGCGATGAATAACGAGTATAAAGTTTTATTTGGAGAGCAAGCATCACAAACTCTGTCAATATACGAACACAAACACGACCATACACATTCTGATGATGGAGAAATAAAAAAAAATTAATATGTTTGATGATTTTTTCATAAGAGCATTAGTGGCAGGAATAGGAGTTGCTTTTGTAACTGGTCCACTAGGTTGCTTTGTGGTTTGGAGAAGATTGTCTTATTTTGGTGATACATTGGCTCATTCGGCTTTGCTTGGGGTTACAATGGCATTGGCTTTTGAAATTAATATAGCAATTTCGATATTTATTATTTCATCTGTAATAGCTATCATATTAGTTAAACTTGAAAAAAATACTAATTTACCTGGAGACGCTTTACTTGGGCTTCTAGCTCACTCTGCTTTAGCAGTTGGTTTAGTCGTAATTGGTTTTCTATCATTTATAAGATTTGATGTTATGGGGTTACTATTTGGAGATATATTGGCTGTTAATGTTGATGATTTGATAATCATATGGGGAGGTGGTGTAATAATTCTTATTGTATTAAAACTAATTTGGAAACCTTTATTTGCATCCACGGTAAATTATGAATTAGCCGAAGCTGAAGGTTTAAACCCCGATAGAGCAAAAGCAATATTTACTATTTTAATGGCAGCAATAATTGCGATTTCCATAAAAATTGTGGGGCTTTTGTTAATAACCGGAATGTTGATTATCCCTACTGCAATGGCGAGAAATCTATCTGATACTCCAAGGAAAATGGTTGTATATTCTATTCTAGGTGGATTATTATCAGTATTAATTGGATTATTCTCATCACTAGAATTTAATACACCTTCAGGTCCATCGATAATTGCAGCAGCTTTGTTATTATTTATAATCTCATTATTTAAAATAAAACAGACCATTCAATTGAAAAATTAATGTTAAATTGATAAAATAACTAATGCAAAAAGAAACACTTTCAAAAAATCAAAAAATTATACTTGATTATATAGAAAAAGTTAATGAACCCACAAAAGCTTATTCAATACTTCATAACGTCCAAAAAAAAGGTATAAAAGCACCACTTCAAGTTTATAGAGCATTAGATCGGTTAGTTGAAATTGGTAAAATTCATAAAATTGAAAGTCGTAATGCATTTGTCGCTTGCAAGAATTCTAACTGCCAAATATCGAAAGCTACAGCATTTTCTATATGTGAAAGTTGTGAAGAAGTAAGTGAAATAAGTGATCACAAATTATCAAAATATTTGAAAACTTTTCAAGAAAAAGCAGGAATGAAATTTAATAAATATAACCTTGAATTTTTTGGGCTTTGTAAAAAATGCTCTATTAAATGAAGATTTCTAAAGGAGATAAATTAGAGGAAATTACACTTCCAAGAGATGATGGGTCTACATTTAATTTGTCAGAAACACATGGAAAGAAAGTTCTTTTAACTTTTTATAGAATAGCTGGATGTAGTTTTTGCAATCTTAGATTAAACGAAATTAATAAAAGATTTAACGAGCTGGGAAGTAATTTTACACATGTAGCAATATTTCATTCACCAGTTGATAATTTAAGGTCTTATATGAAAAAACATAAAAATTTACCTTTTACTGTATTAGCTGATGAAGATTTTAAATATTTTCAAAAATATGAAATTGAAAGATCAATGATGAAAACGTTATCTGCAATGCTATTTAAATCTCATAAAATAATACCTGCAATGTTAAAAGGATATATTCCTTTAAAAATCAAAGGTCATTTTGATATAGCTGTTACAGATGTTTTAATAAACGAACAAGGCACAGTTGATGAAGTATACTACGCCAAGAAAGATATAGCAGATCATTTCAGTTTTGAAAAAATTAAAGAATTTGCAACAAGCTAAAAACAGATGTTATTTTTTATTTTTAAAGTTGTAGCAGCAGGTTTAATTGTTGCTTTTTCAAGTTGGTTGGCTGGTCAAAATCCAAAGCTTGCTGGATTTATTATTGCATTACCGTTGGTATCACTAATAGCGATACTGTTTTCCTATTATGAGCATAATGATACGGAAAAAACAGTAATGTTTACAAAAAGTATATTTATTGCAGTACCAGCAAGTTATTTATTCTTTGTACCCTTCTTTTTTGCAAAATCTTTTAATATGAATTTTTTTATAATTTATATTGCAGGTTTGGTATTCCTAATCGGAGGATATTTTATCCATAGATACATAGTTAATTTCTTATAAAATTAGTATATTTATTTAATCAGAGAGAAAATTGTCATAAGAAAAAATGTAGGAGGTTTTATGTTTATAAAAAAGTATCTTAAATGGATAAGCACGTTTTTAGTCTTAACAGGAATATTGCTTACAAATTTAAATATATATCCAATTAATATATATTTTCATGGTCTTGGTGTTGTAGGTTGGACTATTGCAGGTTTCATCTCAAAAGATAAGGCGATTTTAACAAATTTTGGATTACAAATTCCATTATTTATTGTCGGAATATATAAAGTTATCTTTTAATGAAAAATATTTTGTTTGTTTGTACTGGTAATTCAGCAAGAAGTATTATTGCTGAAAGTATAATAAATAATGTGTATTTTAATAAATATAAAGCTTTCAGCGCTGGTAGCAAACCAACTGGAGAAATAAATAAAAATATTAAATTATTTTTAGAAAATCATAAAAATTATAACCTTACAAATTATAATTCAAAAAGTTTTAAGGTATTTATCGAAAAAGATATTAATATTGACCATGTTATTACTGTTTGTAATAGCGCAAATAAAGAAGTTTGCCCTATATGGCCTAAAAATGATCAAATTGTTCATTGGGATATTGAAGATCCTGTAAGTAAATTTAAGAATTGTGAAGAAGCAAAAATATATAAAATTATAAATGAAACATTTGTTTTAATAAATGAGAAAATAGAAAATTGGATTAATGATCAAAAATAAAAATATTATATTTATTGGTGAATTTTTAGGCAGCTGTTTTCTAGTAATGATTATTGTTGGATCTGGTATAATGGCTGAGAATCTTACAGATGACAATGCGGTAAGACTTTTAGCAAATACAATAGCTACTGGAGCAGGATTGTTTGTTCTTATTATTAGTTTTGCTGATATTTCAGGAGCTCACTTTAATCCATTTGTAACACTTGCAATGTTTTTTAATAAAAAAATTAAGAGTAATGTTTTAATAACCTATATATCTGCTCAAATAATTGGGTGTATGGTGGGTGTGATGATAGCCAATATTTTTTTTGAGCATGAATTTATTGAATTATCAACAAAAAATAGAGATGGAATGAATATCTTTATATCTGAGATAATCGCAACTTTTGGTCTAATTTTTGTCATTTTTGCCACTTTAAAAGATGGAAAAATTATAACAGCTATTAGTGTAGCAACATTCATTTCTGCTGGTTATTGGTTTACATCATCAACTTCCTTTGCGAATCCAGCAGTATCTATAGCACGTACTTTCACTGACTCCTTTACTGGAATTAATTATCAAAGTACTCCAAATTATATTGTTGCTGAAGCTATAGGATTAATACTCGCAATATATATAGTTAAAAAAATAATAAGATGAGTACAACCTATTAATGTATTGTTAAAGAAAATTAAAATTTTAGTAGACATTAAAATAATTTTATATAACTACGACAAATCCACAATTTATATTTAGAAATAATAAATTTATAGTATGGACATCAATTATTGATACTATAATGCTCGATCAATCCACCTTATGATTCTGAAATAAAAAAATTTACTAATAGATTTAAATCACTCAACATATAAAAAGCTATCAAGTCATGAATCGATGGAACCGAAAACAATAATATAAAGGAGATAAGAATGGATATGACTTTAATTTATACGGTTATAGGGTTTGCCCTTGCCGGTTATAGCGTTATCGCTAATGACTCAATTCAAACACTTGGGACATTTATAGCTTCAAAAAAGAAGTGGTTTAAATGGTATACTCTAGCTGGATCTGCTTCAGCTGTTATGATTATAGCGTTAGCATGGGGATGGTATTCGTATGATGGTGATATTTCTTATGGAAGATTAACTAGAATACCTTATCAAGAAATTCAATGGTATCACGCAGTAGCGCCTGCAATATTACTATTATTAACAAGAATTGGAATACCGGTATCAACTACTTTCTTAGTTCTTTCAGCATTTGCCTCAACAGTCGTGCTTGAAAAAATGCTTATGAAAAGCGTCGTTGGCTATGGTTTAGCAGCAATGGTTGCTTATATTGCCTGGATAGGTGTTTCTAAATTCATTAATGAAAAATTTGATGAAGTAGATGATAAATGGATAGGCTTTTGGAGAAATAGTGTTTGGATTTCTTCTGGTTGGTTATGGTGGGTATGGTTATCTCACGATGTGGCTAATATTGCTGTGTATCTACCTAGACAATTAGATTTAACATTGCTTTTAATAGTAATGGGTTACTTTACAGCACTATTATTCTATATTTTCTACATTCAAGGTGGACCAATTCAAAAAGTTGTTCTTGAAAAAACAGGAACTAGATATGCAAGATCAGCGACAATTATTAACGTAATATATGCTGCTGTCTTATTCTACTTTAAAGAACTAAACGATTTACCTATGTCTACAACATGGGTTTTTGTTGGATTATTATGTGGTCGAGAATTAGCAATTGCTTCTATGAATAAAGAATATAAATTTGGATATGTTTTCCCTTTAATAGGAAAAGATTTCTTAAAAATGATATTTGGACTTAGTGTATCAGTTGGAATAGTTCTAGGAATTCATTATATAATTATTCCAAATAATTGGTTTTAAACTAATTTTAACCCAATCGCACCTGCTAGGATAAACAAAATAGAAATTATCTTAGCTGGTGTGATTTTTTCTTTTAATAAAAAATATCCAATAAATATTGATAATAAAATACTTGTTTCTCTTAAAGATGTAACAACAGGTATTGGAGCTTTTGTAAATGCCCATACAGCCAAGGCATAACTAGCATATGATAATGTTACACCGTAAAAAAATATCATCTTACCGTCTCTATAAACCCTTTTAATAATATCCTTTTGACCTCTTAAACTAAGAATAAATGGAAAAATCATAGCGTTTAATATGAAAGACCAGCTTACAAAAGATATTGCAGAATTACTTATTCTTGCTCCATATCCATCTATAAGTGAGTATGAGCCAATAAACAAACCTGTTGTAAAAGAAAATTTAATTACATTTAAGATACTTTTTTTATAATCAGAAATACCAAGAAAAAAAATTCCAAAACATATTAAAAAAATAGAGACCAAAATAAACTTATTTAAAACAACACCTAAAAATAAAATTGAAACTACAGTTACAAATAAAGGGCCTGTACCTCTTGCTATGGGATAGACTTTTGTCAAATCTCCAATTTCATATGATTTAAGCAAAAACCATTGATAACCGATGTGAACAACAATACTTGCGAAGATATAAGGTATACTTTCTAATGAAGGTGCCGGTAATAAGATTATTGCAACAATTGAAAATGGTATATGACCTAAAATTATACCTGCTAGAGCAACTGCTTTATCAGAGTGCTTTTTAACCATGCCATTCCAAGTGGCATGGAGTAGTGCTGCCAATAAAACGACAGAAAATACCAATGTATCCATAAAGAGTATTAATTAACTCTACCGTAAATATCTTGATATCTAACTATATCTGTCTCTTTTAAAATAGGTCCAGTTTGTATTTCAATAATTTTTACTTTTTTCTTAAATTTATTTTCTATTCGATGAATTGCTTCTCTTGGAATGAAAATTTTTTCACCTGGTTTTTTAAAAAAATTTTTATTATTTAAAGTAATTAATGGTCTTCCATCAGTAATTGTCCAATACTCAGATCGATGAAAATGCTTTTGTAAACTTAATTTAGATTTAGAATTAACTACTAATTCCTTAACTAAAAAGTTTTTACCTTCATATAGGTTGGTATATCTGCCCCATGGTCTATGAAATACGTTTTTTTTCTTAAAGTATTTATTTTTATTTTTTTTATATATTTTTGATATTTCAAACCAATTACCAAGATCTGACCATGGAATATTAAGTTTTATTGCATTTATATTCTTTGATTTTTCAAGAATTGCATAATCAAAAGAAATTTCCTTACATTTATCAAAGAGTTTTTTATTCAAAAAATATGTATTATTTTTAATTTTAGATTTTTCCAAAGATTTTAGACATGCTTTATAAATACCAGGTTGACATTTTTTAAAGTTATTAATTATTGATGATTTTTTTAGGTAAAACATACCTGAATTCCAATAACCACCAGATTTAATTATTTTTTTGGCTTTTTGCTCTGTAGGTTTTTCAACAAATTTAGTTACTTTATTTAACTTATTTATACTTTTTGTTTGAAGATATCCATATTCAGATGCAGGTCTATTCGGTTTTAGTCCAAAAATAAAAATATTATTATCACTCAAGTTTTTTTTATTACTTTTTAAAGATCTCGTTAATACACTTGAATTTTCTATCAAATGATCTGAAGTAAAAAACATTATTGGTTGATCAAATGGAATTTCTTTAATTAAAGCACTCACTAAAATTGCTGGTGCTGTATTTTTTTTAGCTGGCTCTAATATTATTTTATATTTTTTAATTTTAGATTTTTTTAATGTTTTCTTAACATCCTTTAAATACTTTAGATTTGTACTGATAATTGGAAAATCGTAAGAGTTATTATTAATTCTTTCAAATGCTTTTTGTAACAAAGTCCAGTTTCCAAAATTAATAAATTGTTTTGCTTGAGTTTTTTTTAAATTGGGCCAAAGTCGTGTTCCTGCACCACCACAAAGTATTACAGGTCTAATTTTCATCAAATATCTGCGTATGTTTTAACCTCGTTTTTACCACCTGGATGAGTAGGTGCACCTAAATATGCTGGTCCTACTGTTTGAGCATACTTCCAAAGAGTTCCGTTTCCAAAGTTCATTTTTCTTTGTTTCCATTTCTTTTTTCTCAAACTAAGCTCTTTTTTACTTAATCTAACGTTAATAGTCCCCTTTTTTGCATCTATATCAATTATATCCCCGTTCCTTAAAAGGGCTATTGGGCCGCCTATAGAGGCCTCAGGACCCACATGACCGATACAGAAGCCTCTGGTAGCCCCGGAGAACCTACCGTCGGTTATAAGGGCTACTTTCTCCCCTTTTCCTTGTCCATAAATTGCAGCTGTTGTCTGCAACATTTCTCTCATTCCTGGACCACCCTTTGGACCTTCGTATCTAATTATAATTATATCACCGTCTTTGTATTTTCTTTCTTTTACAGCTTTGTAAGCTTTTTCTTCAGAGTCAAAACATCTTGCCCTTCCGGTAAATTGTAATTTTTTCAAACCTGCAATTTTAACAATTCCACCCTCTGGAGCTAAATTACCTTTTAATCCTACAACTCCGCCAGTTTTGGTAATTGGATTTTTATAACTTCTCATCACTTTTTGTTTTGGATTAAATTTTACATTTTTTAAATTCTCTTTCATTGTCTTGCCCGTAACAGTCATACAATCACCATGGATATATCCACCATCGTAAAGAGTTTTTAATAACATTGGTACACCACCAGCTTCCCACATATCTTTAGCAACATATTTTCCACCCGGTTTTAAATCAGCAAGATAAGGAGTTCTTTTAAAAATTTTTGCAACATCCATTAAATCAAATTTTATTCCAATTTCATTTGCTATAGCTGGTAAGTGTAAACCTGCATTAGTGGATCCACCAGTAGCAGCTACAATAGTTGCAGCATTTTCTAATGCTTTTCTAGTGACAATATCTCTTGGTCTAATATTTTTTGCTAAAAGCTCCATTACAGCTTTGCCACTATTAATCGCATACTTATGTCTTTCTTTATAAGGAGCAGGAGTCCCTGCTGAGTAAGGTAAAGCTAATCCAATTGCTTCTGAAACACATGCCATTGTGTTTGCTGTAAATTGACCACCACAAGCACCTGCGCTTGGACAAGCTTTTAATTCTAATTTTCTAAGAGCGTGTGCTGTCATTTTTTTTGATGTATATTTTCCAACACCTTCAAAAACATCAACAACAGTTACATCTTTACCTTCAAATCTACCTGGTAGAATTGAACCACCATAAATAAATACACTTGGAATATTTAATCTTACCATAGACATCATTAGACCTGGTAAAGATTTATCACATCCAGCTAAACCAACTAAAGCATCGTAGCAATGTCCTCTAACTGTTAACTCCGTTGAGTCTGCAATTACATCTCTTGAAATCAATGAAGATTTCATTCCTTCATGACCCATGGCTATACCATCGGTAACAGTTATTGTGCAAAATTCTCTAGGAGTTCCACCAGATGCATTAACTCCTTGCTTAACAAATTGTGCTTGTTTCATTAAATTAATGTTACATGGAGCAGCTTCATTCCAAGTTGAAACAACACCTACAAAAGGTTTTGCAACATCTTTTTCAGTTAAATCCATTGCGTAATAAAAGGATCTTTGTGGTGCTCTGTCAGGTCCTACAGTTGTATATCTACTTGGTAGTTTTTTTTTATTAAATTTCCGCATTATAGACTTTCTAAAGTATAATTTAATTTATTAACATCTTTTTCTAAATTAATAAAGTTAGACTTTTCTTGCTCAACAATATCATTTGGAGCTCTTTCAATAAAACTTTTATTATTTAGCCTTGTATTAATTTTTTCCATTTCTTTCTCAATTTTATTCTTTTTATTTAATAGTGTTTCTTTAATTTTTGACAAATCAATATCTTCATCAAAGTAAATTTTAAATATTTCACCTTTAATGACCAGGTTTGCCGAAGGTTTTTTTATATCTTCGGTAACAAATTCTTTAATTCTGCCGATTTTTTTTAATGTATTAGAGTTATTTTCAATAAATTTCTTAATTTCAGGATTTATTTTATTCACTAGAATTTTAACAAATGAACCTGGGCTTATTTCTATTTCATTCTTAAATGACCGTATAGATGAGACAAATTCGATTATTTCATTTACTTCATCGAAGTCTTTATCTTTATCAGAGCTGACCTCAGACCAGTTTTTTAACATTAGAAAGTCTTTTCCATCTTTATCTAATTTATTTTTCAACCATATTTCCTCGGTTATAAAAGGTATAAATGGGTGCAAAATAACTAGAATTTGAGTAAATATGAAGCTAGCTACATTTTTTGTTTCTTCGATATTTTTATTATTTTCTGAGTAAAAGACAGTTTTAGATAACTCTAAATACCAATCACAGAACGAATGCCATACAAATTGATATGCAATTCTTGCAGCCTCATCAAATCGATAACTATCTATTGATTTTTTAATCTTTTCATTAGTGTTAGTGAATTCAACAAATATCCATTTATTAATATTTAGTTTTAAATCATTAGGCGTTTCTATATTTTCAAATTTACAATTATTTTGAATAAGAAAGTTATTAGCGTTCCATATTTTATTTAAAAAATTTCTATAACCTTTAACTCTATCCTCTGATAACTTTACATCTCGTCCAGGTGATGCCATAGATAGAAGTGTAAATCTTAATGCATCAGCACTATATTTTTCTATTAACTCTAATGGGTCAATAACATTACCTTTAGACTTTGACATTTTTTGACCCTTTTCATCTCTAACTAATGCATGAACATAAATATTTTTAAATGGTTCTTTATTTTGAAATTCCATTCCAAACATAATCATTCTAGCAACCCAAAAGAAAATAATATCAAATCCCGTAACCAATACTGAAGTTGGATAAAATTTATCTAAATATTCGTTTTTTTCTGGCCATCCTAGCGTTGCAAAAGGCCATAAACCGGAAGAAAACCATGTATCAAGAACATCTGGATCTCTTATTAATTCGACATCTTTTTTATAATGCTCTTTAGCTAATTTATTTGCACCTTCTTCTGTTTCATCTACAAATATTTCTCCATCAGGTCCATACCATGCTGGTATTTGATGTCCCCACCAAAGCTGCCTAGAGATACACCAAGGTTCTATATTATCCATCCATTGAAAATATGTTTTTGTCCAATTAACAGGAAAGAAACTTGTAGTTTTATTATTTACTATTTCTTTTGCTTTTATTGAAAGTTTCTTAGCATCTGCAAACCATTGTTCAGTTAAATAAGGTTCAATTATAGAATTAGATCTATCACCATAAGGAACTTTATTTTTAATTTTTTCCTCTTTAACTAGTAAATCTTTATCAGAAAGTTCTTTTAAAATTCTTTTTCTCGCTTCAAATCTATCAAGTCCAATATAATTATCAGGAGCATTTTCATTAATTTTTCCATCTGGTGTAAAAACATTTATGACTTCTAAATTATTTCTCTCCCCTACTTCATAATCATTGAAATCATGTGCTGGCGTAATTTTAACAGCTCCAGTACCTTGTTCAGGATCTGCATAATCATCTTCTATAATTTTTATTTTTCTATCAACTATAGGAACTATTACATTTTTATTTACAAATAATTTGTATCTCTCATCTGATGGGTTAACTGCAACTGCTGTATCTCCTATCATGGTTTCTGGTCTAGTAGTTGCAATAGTTATGAATTTATCTGTTCCATCTATTGGATAATTGATGTAGTAAAGTTTTGAATTAACCTCTCTTTGATCTACTTCTAAATCAGATATTGCAGTTTTTAGAACAGTGTCCCAATTTACTAATTTTTTTGATTTGTAAATTAATCCATTTTTATACATTTCAACAAAAACTTTTAATACAGATTTTGAGAGATTTTCGTCCATAGTGAAGGCATTTCTAGACCAGTCACATGAACAGCCTAATTTTTTTAATTGATTAATAATAATATCACCATACTGACCTTTCCATTCCCAAACCTTTTTAATGAATTTTTCTCTGCCTAAATCATTTTTATCGATACCTTCAGATTTAAGTTTTTTTTCCACTAATGCTTGTGTAGCAATACCTGCATGGTCCGTTCCTGGTTGCCATAACGTTTCAAAATTATTCATTCGATGATAACGCGTTAATAAGTCTTGTATAGAATTATTTAAAGCATGACCCATATGAAGACTACCAGTAACATTTGGTGGTGGGATAACTATTGAAAATTGTTTTTTGTTAGATTTTGGTTTAAATAAATTTTTTTCTTCCCAATAAGAATAAATCTTATTTTCAACATTTTCGTGAATATATTTGTCCGAACTCATGGATAATTATTTTATAAATTAATCATATCAATAAACAACAATGAAATTATCCGTTAAATTTATAGACTAAATTATAAAATTAATTATATATGTCCTCATTGAATATTTAATTCATGGCAACGTGGCGGAATGGTTACGCAGAGGATTGCAAATCCTTGTATCCCGGTTCGATTCCGGGCGTTGCCTCCACAATTTATTTTTGTTGAGATAATATAAAAAAAAAGTAAGTTGTGAATTTACATTCCTCGGTAGCTCAGTTGGTAGAGCAGTTGACTGTTAATCAATTGGTCGCAGGTTCGAGTCCTGCCCGAGGAGCCAATAAAAAAATTAATTATCCAGTTTTAGAAATATTTACCTGATTGATCTGAATGTTTTTAGTAAACTTAATCTTTTGATCTTGAGTAAGTTCAGAATAAACTTTAACTAAAAAATTGTAGTTTACGTTCATATGACCTTCTTTAGATTTTTCTAAGTTTATTAAATATTCTGAAAAATCTTCAAAAAAATAGTTAATTGGAACTTTAAGATAATTAGATAGCTGTAATAATCTAATAGAACTTACGCCATTTGTTCCTTTTTCATATTTTTGAATTTGTTGAAATGTCACATTTATTGCTTTTGCGACTTTAGTTTGAGTCAAACCTAAAGCCAAACGTCTAAGTTTTAGTTTATTCCCTAGATGTTTATTGAAATTTTCTTCCATCAAAGACCCCTCTTTAATTAAAATAATAAGTTGAGTTAATAGAAATCAAAAAGTTATTTCAAGTAAAATAATTTTAAAAATGAATAATAATTTTAGAGTTTTAATAAACCTGTCAAGCTACTTTTTAGCAATATAGTTATAGTTTTTATAATATTTGGCTCAAAAAAAGCTTTGTTCTATCACTTTTTGGGTTAGCAAAAAACTCGTTTGTTTCTGCTTGTTCTACAATCATACCTTCATCCATAAAAATAACTTCATCTGCAACCTCTTTTGCAAACCCCATCTCGTGTGTTACAACAATCATGGTCATACCAGCCTTAGCTAAATTAACCATTGCATCTAAAACTTCTTTAATCATTTCAGGGTCTAATGCAGATGTCGGTTCATCAAAAAGCATTATTTTTGGCTCCATACATAGTGCTCTAGCTATTGCACATCTTTGTTGTTGACCACCAGAGAGTTGGCCTGGATATTTATATGCTTGATCAACTATCTGAACTTTTTCTAAATGCTTTAAAGCTAATGCTTCAGCATCCTTTTTAGGCATTTTTTTTACCCAAATAGGCGCTAACGTACAATTATCTAATATTGATAAATGTGGAAATAAATTAAATTGTTGAAAAACCATTCCAACCTCAGCTCTTATTTGCTCTATGTTCTTCGTTTCTTCTGTTAGTTCAGTTCCATCAACAACAATTGATCCTTCTTGATGTTCTTCAAGTCTATTAATGCATCTGATTAATGTAGATTTACCTGAACCAGATGGGCCACAGACAACAATTTTTTTATTCTTTTCTACATCTAAATTAATATTTTTTAAGACCTGGAAATCTCCAAACCATTTGTTCATTTCTTTTATTTGAATTATTTTATCTGACATTATCTTTCAGTTTTATATTTTTGTTCTAAATTATAACTATATTTACTCATTGCATAGCAAATAATAAAAAATACTATTGATGCAAACACATACCCTTCCATTGCAAATCCTAACCATTCAGGATTTGTTTTTGCTAAATTAAGCATTCCTACAATTTCCAAGAGTCCTACAACAAAAATTAGAGGTGTATCTTTTACAAGTGCCAAAAATGTATTTGCTATACCCGGAATTACTAGTTTAAGAGCTTGTGGTAAAATAACAAGAATATGCATTTTCCAGTAACCCATTCCTAAAGATTTTGCAGCATCATATTGCCCTCTAGGTAAAGCCTGTAGACCACCTCGAATTACCTCAGCTACATAAGCAGCTTCAAATAACGATATAGCAATAATAACTCTTACTAGTTTATCAATAAACATGTCCTCTGGTAGAAACATTGGAAACATAACAGACGACATAAATAAAACTGTTATTAAAGGAACACCTCTCCAAAATTCTATAAAACCTATGGAAATATATTTAATAATAGGTAAATCAGATCTTCTTCCTAAAGATAAGAATAATCCTACTGGAAAACAGAATATTAAACAGAAAAATGAAACTATAAATGTTAATGATAATCCACCCCAAGCACCTGTTTCAACCCATTCAAAAGCTTGTATCTTTCCTAATTCAATTAATTCTTCGTAAAAAAATACATACTTTAATAATATATAAATTGTGATCGGTATTATTAAAAAATAATACATTTTAAATTTCGAGGGGATAAAAAAACCTATTACTATAGAGATCACTGCTGCAATAATTCCATATGAAAAATCAAAGAATATTGGGCCACCTGAAATAAAAAAGAATATAAATAAAAAAGCAATTACTGGATAAACAACAACATAATATAATGTTAGATATTTTTTAAATTTTTCTGATGCAAAAAATCCTACTCCGCCAAGAAAAGCAAGAGCGATAAATGATAAATTTATTCTCCACTGTTCTGCATTTGGATACATTCCATACATGAATCTGTTAAACCAGGTTTTTATATATGCCCAACATGCGCCAGATCCTGAACAAGCATCTTTTGAATCACCGGCAAAATTTGCATCGATTATAAACCAACTTAAAAGCGGTGGCATCGATTTTATAACTGCAAAAATAATTAATAAGGATAAAAAAGCATTAAATTTATTTGTATTAATATTTTTATTAATTATATCCAAAAATCTTATTCCTGAATATTCAATTCTAATTAAGTGTAAACCAATAAAACCTATTATTAAGGGCAAAAAGTAACTTATTGTTCCTGGTAGAAACCTAGTTAAATCTAAACTAAAAAAAGAGTTTAAAAATACAATTAAAATACTTAAAGAAAATAAACTAATACCTGAATACAAATATGTATATAAATTATTTTTGTCTGGTGATAAAAAATTTAATTTACTCATTATTTTTCTTTAATAGCTATTTTTTTATTATACCAATTCATAAATATTGAGATTGTTATGCTTAGAGTTAAATAAGTTAACATTGTTATTGAAACAATCTCTATTGCTCTTCCTGTTTGCATCAAAGCAGTACCTGCAAAGACTAGTACTAGGTCTGGATATGCAATAGCAGCAGCAAGTGAAGAATTTTTTGTTAAATTTAGATATTGATTTGTTGTAGGTGGAATTATAATCCTCAAAGCTTGTGGCATAACAACTAATTTAAGAACTTGATTAGGTGTTAAACCGATTGATGCAGCTGCCTCTTTTTGTCCTTTATTTACTCCTTGAACACCAGCCCTCACACATTCTGCTATAAAAGTTGCTGTATACAAAGATAAAGCTAATGCTAATGAAATTAATTCAGGTGGTAATTTAAGCCCGCCTATATAAGTAAAAGATGTTTGTGATAATTGTTCAATAACTGGTATTTCAATCGATGCACTAACTCCACCTAATAAAAAGCTTAATAATGGTAAAATAATTAAAAGACCAATTGATATTGATAAAACTGGTGTTTGAATACCTTGATTTTCCTGTTTTTTTTTTGAGTATAATCTAACAAAAACTATTGAGATGATTGCTGCAATAATTGAATAAATAAAAATATTTAGATTATTCCAAACAAAAGCTGGAACAAAAAAACCTTTAATAGTTAAAAAGAAAACCCCAAAGATAGGTTCTGCTTTTTCAGGTAAAGGTAATGCTCTTAAAGCAGCGAAATACCAAAAAAATATTTGTAGTAGCAAAGGAATATTTCTAAAGAACTCAACATAAATTGCTGCGGTTCTTTCAATTAGATAATTATTTGATAATCTAGCTATTCCAACAACAACTCCGATTATTGTTGCAAATACAATTCCTATAACTGAAACTAAAATAGTATTTAATAATCCAACAAGATAGGCTCTAAAATAAGAATGTGAGCCGTCATATTCTATAAGAGAGAATTGAACGTCAAATGAAGACTCTTGAGATAAAAATCCATAACCAAATGTAATTCCCCTGTTTTCCATATTAACTTGGGCGTTATATGAAAAGAAACCAAATATTAAGATAACAACAATTAGCGTAAGTAACTGGGGTAATATTTTTTTAAAATTCACAATTAAGTATGGTTTATAAAAAAAAGGGCTAGAAAAATCTAGCCCTCTTTGTATTCCTTTTTTAAAAAGAATTATCTTGCTGGTGGTACGTAAAGTATTCCACCTTTAGTCCATAACTGATTTGGACCTCTGTCAGGTAGAATTCCAGTATCAGCTATATTTCTTTTATAGCTTTCACCGTAGTTACCAACTTGCTTGATTATTCTTAAACTCCACTCATTATCTAAACCTAGAGCAGCTCCTAATTCACCTTCGGCGCCAACTAGTCTTTTAACAGCTGGATTATCTGAAGTTTTCATCATATCAGCATTTGCTGAAGTTACGCCATACTCCTCAGCTTCTATCATAGTGTTTAGTGACCATCTCACGATATCTTCCCAAACAGAGTCACCTTGTCTAACAACTGGGCCTAATGGCTCTTTAGAAATTGTTTCAGGTAATACCATATGGTCATCTGGGTTACTCAATTTAATTCTTTGAGCAGCTAAACCAGATTTATCTGTAGTATATGTATCACATCTACCAGCATCATATGCAGCAACAACTTCATCAGCTTTTTCAAAAGTGACTGGCTCATATTTAATTCCTTTTGAATTAAAGAAATCTCTCATATTAAGCTCTGTTGTAGTTCCAAGGTTAGTACATGCAGAAACACCAGCTTTAAAATCATTTACCGATGAAATTCCTGAATTTTTTCTAACCATAAAACCTTGGCCGTCATAGAAGTTTACTCCTACGAAAGTAAGACCGATATCCGCATCTCTTGAAAGAGTCCATGTAGTATTTCTAGATAGAATATCTATCTCGTTAGATGTTAGTGCAGTGAATCGTTCTTTAGCACTTAGCGGAGTAAATTTAACTTTACTTGCATCACCTAGTACTGCAGCAGCTACTGCTCTACATACATCAACGTCAACACCAGTCCAGTTTCCTGCAGCATCAGCATTAGAAAATCCTGGTAGACCTTGTGAAACACCACATCTCACAAAACCTTTTTTCTGAGTGTTTTTAAGAGTTTTTGACTTTTTTGCAGCCATCGTTTCTGTTGTAAACGTAAATAAAACAGCAAACATAGCAACAACTGAAGTCAATCGTTTTACTAATTTAAACATTATTTATTCCTCTTGTTTATTTATTTGTTAACAAATAATTCAAATTAATTTTTGAATTGTCCAAGTAAAGCAGAAACAAAGAAACGCATCAATATCAAATAAGTCGCAAAATCTATGCCTTATTTGGATTTTGGCGCGCTCTGAAGGATTCGAACCTTCGACCTACGGTTTAGAAAACCGTTGCTCTATCCAGCTGAGCTAAGAGCGCATAAATTGACTTATAATACTAAATTAATTTTTGAAAAGAAATTTTTTTAACAAAATTATGACTGATAATAGTTCAATTCTTCCTATTATCATAAAAATTATTAATGAAATTTTACTGAATATATTAAATTTGTAAAAATCTATGTTAGCTAGATCGTACATTTCAGAGTTAACTGTATTCATTATAGTCAAGATACCTAATTTAAAAGATGATTCAAAATCTAAATTAGAAATAGTTAGCAATATTGATATTAAGAATAAAGAAATTATAAAAATTATTATTGCAAAAAAATATTTATTAATATCATTTATATTAGTGCTAATTTCATTTAGTGATAATTTATTTGAATAAATTTGGTTTGGTTTTGAATGAGATAATAAATTATTCAAAGAAAACTTTATTAAAGTTAAAACTTTTATAACCCTCAAACCAGAACTCGTTGAAAAAAAAGAACCACCGAGTATCGTAAGTATAAGAAAAACAAAAACGAGATTTTTTGGTACTTGTTCAAAAGAAAGTCCAATATTTGAAACACTGCTTGAAATAGAAACAAGTACATTTAAAAAATTATTATCATAATTGAAAAAAATAAATGATAATGCAATTACTATTAATAGATAAATTAATATATTAATATCTTCACTTAAATTATTAATATTTTTTTTTTTAAAAAAAATTAAATTAAAAACAAAAAAAAGGCTAAAAAATGAAAATAACATCGATATAGATAGAATGATTTTACTTATATCTGTATTAAATGTAGTATCGAAATTATTATTTGGTAAAAATCCACCAGAAGATATTATTGAAAGTGAATAGTTATAAGCATCATAAGATCGTAAATTAACTAATTTTAACATTATAAATATTAAAATTGTCATAGATAAATAGATTAATATTATTTTAAATATCTGTTTGAATATTTCTGAAGAATTTAATGAGATATAATTTGTTAAAGATCTTTTCAAATTTTCGTCGAATAGATCAATAAGTAATAATATTGAGAATAAAAAGTATAAACCACCTATCCATTGTGAACTCGATCTCCAAAGAATTAAGGTTTGATCTAATTCATCCAAATCGTTAAAGATCGTAAATCCTGTAGAAGTAAAACCAGAAATTGCCTCAAAATAACAATTTACCAAACTTAAATTTTCTATATTAAAATAATAAGGAATGGATATTGATATGGGTAGGATTATGTAGCCAATTAAAACAATTTGAATTCTCTCAAACAAGTTAATTTTCTCATATTTATATTTTTTAAATAGTACTAGAAAAAGGCCGATTATCAGTGATATTGTAAATGTGAAAATATAATTATTAAGATTATCTAAAAGATTAAAATAATAAGAATAAATAATATTGAAAAATGAAAAAAAACTAATGACAAGAAAAAAAATGCCAAAATATTTTAGGCTGAAAATGTTCATTTATTAGACTGAGCTAATTCTAAATAAATTTTCTACCAAAGTTAACTGGTCTCTTTTAGCTAACAATACAACTGTATCATCTTTCTGAAATATGTATTTAGATGAAGGAAGTATAAACTTATTATTTCTTAAAATTGCACCTACGCGAATTTCATCAGGCAAGTCTGCATTTTTCAGCTCTTTATTAATTAATTCTGATGTTTCTAAGATATCTGCTTCAATAACTTCATATTCACCATTTAAAATTGTGTAAGCATTCTCGATTGTACCCTTATGTACATGTTTCAATATACTAGAAACCGTACTCATTCGAGGATCAATTAAATCATCAATTTTTAAAGAGGATTGCAAAAGTGAATAATTAGGTTTATTTACTAAGGCCATAGTTCTTTTATCTTTCGAAAACTTTTCAACAAGAACACTTACCATAAGATTATCTTCATCATCATTAGTTAAAGCTAAAACAGTTTCTACTTCATCTAAGTTAGCTTCATTTAGAACATCTTCATCCAAACCATTTCCATTTATAACAATTGTATCATTCAAATAATTTGCAATAAATTCTGCTCTATTTTTATCCTTCTCAATAATTTTTACTCTAGCTTCCTCAAAATTGTTTTCAATGTTTGAAGCGAGATTAAATCCAATGTTACCACCGCCAATAATTAATATTTTATTTGCAATTTTTTCATTATGTCCAAAGACCTTAAGAGTTTCTTCCATTTGATTTGAATTAACGATTACATAAGCTTTATCATTATGTTTTAATTTGTCGTCTTTTTTTAATATTTTAAAACTTTCATCTCTAATAACACCTAATATATACGCATTTAAATTTGGGAACTTATTTGTTAATTCTTTAAGTTTAGTTTCATGTATTGGACATTTTTCATCAATTAAAATTTCTAATAATCTGATTTTATTTTCTGCAAAAGGTACATTATCTAAAGCTCCTGGTGCTTCTAGCTTTCTTTGCAATGATTTAGCAATTTCTAGTTCGGGTGAAATAACATAATCTATTGGTAAATTTTCTTTATTAAAAAGTGTTGAAAATTTAGGATCTAAATATTCTTGGGATCTTATTCGAGCGATCTTTTTAGGTACTTTAAATAATGAATATGCAATTTGACAAATAAGCATATTTATTTCATCATTTCTTGTCACAGCTATCAACATGTCAGCTTCGGATGTATTTGCACGGTCTAAAATTTCAGGAGATGTTGCTTTGCCTACAATTGCTTTAACATCTAAAGACTCATTTATCTTTTGAATATCTTCACTTGATTGATCAATAACAGTAATAGAATGATTTTGTTCTGTTAGTAATTTAGCTATAGTAAAACCTACTCTACCTGCTCCACAAATTATTATATTCATTAGTTTAGATCCTTAACACCTAATAATTTTAATTTTCTGTGGAGTGCAGACCTCTCCATGCCTACAAATTTTGCTGTTTTAGATATATTTCCACCAAATTTTTTAATTTGAGAGATCAAATATTCTTTTTCAAAATTTTCTCTAGCTTCTCTCAAAGGTATTGATAAATTTTCTGCAACAGAAAATGTTTCGTTTGCAGACTTAGATAATGACTCTTTAATAATATCTATTATTTTTTCCTCATCATTACCTGGAGACAGGATTGCTATTCTTTCTATTAGATTCCGCAATTCTCTTACATTTCCTGGCCAATCATAATTTAGTAGATAATTGTCATCTTTAATTTTAAATTTTTTATAATTATATGTATTACAAATATTTTCTATAAAGTAATCTTTAAGTAACGGTATATCCTCAATTCTTTTGTTTAAAGGTTCTATTTCGATATTAAAAACATTTAATCTGTGAAATAGATCTTCACGAAAATTTCCATTTTTTATTTCATTATTAATATTTTTACTAGATGCGCAAATAATTCTAACATCAACTTTTATATCATGATTGCTGTTAATCCTTTTAAATTTTTGATCAACTACAACTCTTAGTATTTTTGACTGAGTTTCTAATGGGATTTCTGTTACTTCATCAATTAACAAAACACCACCAGATGCTTTTTCTAGTGCACCATAAACAATTGAACCATCTTTTCTTTCCTCGCCAAATAGCTCCAATTCATATTTTTTTGAGTCCAATAATGCACCATTGATAATGATAAAAGGTCCCTTTGATCTTTTTGAATTTTTATAAATTTTTCTTGAGATTAATTCTTTTCCTGATCCTGTGGGTCCACTTATAAAAACTCTACTTTCTGATTGAGATAATTTTTGAATTTGGTCTTTTATAGAAGTAATGTTTGAACTTTTGCCAATTATTTCTAATGTATGAAATAATTTATTTGATAGAGTTTTATTCTCTTTTTTTAGATTGAAATTTTCTACAGCCCTCTTCACAAAATTCAACAGTCTATCTTTATCAAAAGGTTTTTGTATAAATTCAAAAGCTCCTGATCTAAGTGAGTTAATTGCCATTTCGATATTTGCATGACCAGAAATAATAATTACTGGTATATCGGTATTTTTTGTTTTGATATGTTCAAGTAATTGAATACCATCATTATCACCTTTATCTAGTTTAACGTCAATAATTGCTACATCTGGTAATTTTTTATCTATTTCAGTTAATCCTTGATTAAAATTTGCTGCTAGTCTTGTTTTATAACCAGCATCTTGAATTAACTCATCAAGTATATTTCTTATATCAGCGTTATCGTCTATTATCAGTATTTCAGTTGTCATTAATTATTTTGGAATTATGATTTGAACTTTTGCACCATTATTTGTATTTAAAAATTTAATTGATCCATTATGGTCATTTATTATTTTATCAACTATTGATAATCCAAGGCCAGTTCCTTTTTCTTTTGTTGTATAATATGGTTTTATAATATCTTTGGTTTTTTTATTTTTAAAACCTTCACCTGTATCAGTTACGTTGACAGTTATATAATCTCTTCTTTGATTTATTTCTATATCAATATTTTTCAATGATTTACTTGTTTTTTTGACATTTTCCCTAATACTTTCAATTGAATTTTTAATTAAATTGAAAAATAATCTATTAAATTGCTCATTATCAAAATTGACTATTACTTTTTTGCTGGTTTTATTTTTTATACTAAAATTTATTGAACTATCAATTTTTTTTAACAATTCAATGTTTTCATCCAAAACTTTAATCAGGTCATTACTTTTAAGAAGAGGTTTTGGCATTCTTGCAAAATCTGAAAATTCATTTACTAAATTTTCAATTAATTTAATTTGATTTAAAATGGTTTTTAAATTGTTTTGATATTTTATTTTTTTTTCATCTGACAGATCTGGCAAGTATTTTGATTTTAGATTATCAATTGTTAATTGAATCGGAGTTAAAGGATTTTTAATTTCATGTGCCATTTTTCGTGCAACAGTTTCCCATGCTTCATGTCTTTCATTTGATAATAATTTATCTTGCTGATTTTTTAGTTTTTCTATCATTGAGTTAAAATTTTTATTTAATAATTCCATTTCCCTATCTGCTTTAAGCTCTGGAACTTTAGCATCTAAATTTCCTTTTCCAATTTTTTCTGAGGCGGTAATTAAATTATTAATAGAAATAAAAAATCTAGATGAAAATCTAATTGCTATTGTAATTGATAGAAATAATAAAAGAGTTACTAAGGATATATATATAATTGCAAATGAAATTCTTATACCAGTGCTTTGATTTTCTACAGTATAATAAAAATTCACAGCTTCTTCAGAATCTATTAAATAATTAGAAATATTTTTATCTAAGTTTTTTACAACATATAAAAATGTATCTTCAAAATTTTGTAATCTTATTACTGCAGCTGATCTATTTTCTGGTGCATTAATAATTTTCAAAGGTCTGTCATCAGATTTAACCATTTGAATAGCCTGATTTTCAATCTTTATATACTTGGAGTCATTTGCAGATATAATTAATTTCCCATCAGAATTAATTAAATAAAGTTGGTCGATATCTCTAATTAGTTTTTGTGTATTTAAAAATGTTTTGAAGCGATTTAAATCGTTTTTATAAATACTATGATATTTATTAAGATCGAATGCAATTAAAATTATTTCTGATTGTATTTTGTTTCTTTTCTCATCAACATAATTTTTTGCAATTTCATAAGAATTGTTAACAGCGGTAGTTATTCTTTTATCAAAATATTTTTCTAATGCAAAAGAAAATATAAATAATGAGAATACTGCTATTAGTAGAGATGGAATTAATGTAAATAATCCAAATGATATTATATATTTTCTGTTTGCAACAGAACCTCTTACATTTATGTTATTTTTAATAGAATTTTTAATATCAATAAAAATTAATATAAAAAATAATAATAAAAAAACGATGTTTAGAATTAATACTAATTGTAGGTTTTTTTCATTTAGTTCTATAAATCCTTTATCGATAAATGTTAAAAAGGTAATAAATGACAGTAATACTGTTAAAAGAAATATTACTATTATAAATAAATTTCTTTTTATGAATGTAAGCATAAACTATGAATATATATAAAAATTTATAAGTAAATACATGAGTGATTGTTTTATATTATTAAGTGCAGGAAAAAGTAAGAGATTTAAATCTAAATTATATAAGCAATTTATTTCATTTAAAAATAAACCTTTATATGAGCATTCGTTGAAAATTGCCCAAGACTCAAAATTATTTAATAGAATTTTATTAGTTACAAATAAAAAGATTAAAGTAACAAGTCATAAAAATATAAACGTAATAAAAGGTGGAAAAGAAAGGCATAATTCTACTCAAAGAGCTCTACGTTTCTTAAAGAATAAAAAAATTAAAAATGTATTTATTCATGATGCTGCAAGACCAAATTTATCGATAAAATTATTGAGAAAATTAAAAAAAAATTTAAAAAATAATAATGCAGTAGTTCCTTATTTAAAGTCAGAAAATTCGGTAAAATATAGAAATAATAGAAATATAAATAATTTAAATCGTGACAAAGTTTTATTAACTCAGACACCTCAATGTTTTAATTTCAATGAACTTTTCAATTTATATGAAAATAATAAAGAAAAGATTACTGATGAAGCGAGTCTTTACTTAAATAATAATAAGAAAATTAAATTTATTCTTGGAGATAAAAATAATTTTAAAATAACAACTGTGGATGATTTAAAATACTTAAAATCAGAAAACTATTATGGAATTGGTTTTGATATACATAGATTAATTAAAAATAAAAAACTTTATCTTGGAGGTGTTAAAATTCCATTTCACTCTGGGCTTAAAGGACATTCTGACGGAGATGTTATACTTCACGCTATAATTGATGGTTTGCTTGGAGCTATGAGAAAGAGCGATATTGGAACTCTTTTCCCAAACAATTCAGGTAGATTTAAAAATATCAGGTCGAAAAATATGCTTATGCCTGTTGTCAAGTTATTAAAGGATAATAATTTTTATATAAATAATATAGATATAAACTTAATTTGTGAAAATCCTAAAGTATCAAAAATTAGAAAAAAAGTTATAAAATCAATATCTAGATTATTATCATTAAACAAAAGTTTGATAAATTTAAAAGGTAAAACAGTTGAAAAATTAGGTATAATTGGAAAAGAACAAGCAATTGCATGTGAAGTAATTTGCTCATTATCAAGATGAAAAAAATCAATATTTTAATTTCAACTTTTTTTGGAAATGGATATATTTCAAAAATTCCTGGAACATTTACATCACTTAGTACATTAATAATTCTTTATGTACTTTTTGAGTTAATGAATTTTAAAAATTTAAATTATATATTAATATTGTATTCAATCATATTTTTTTATTCTTTTTACGCAGTAATGGACTCTGAAACAGAGTTTGAAAATAAAGATCCTAGACAAATAGTAATTGACGAAGTTTTAGGTCAAGCAATGCCTTTAATATTGATTGTTTACCTTTCTTCTCATAATTTAATAAATATTCCAGTTGAAATATATTATTTACTGTCTTTTATTTTTTTTAGATTTTTTGATATTGTAAAACCTTTTCCAGTTAATTATTTCGATAAAGAACATAAAAACTTTTTTGGAATAATAATGGATGATATTATGGCAGGTTTATATACGATGATATTAATTTACCTTATAAGTCTAAAATTTTAATGAATATGGAAAAGCTGCATAAGAAATTAATTAAAAAAAAAATAACTTTATCTGCAGCTGAATCATGTACAGGGGGCTTATTATCAAGCAAATTTACTAGGTTAAGTGGTTCGTCAAAGTACTTCCAAATGGGGTTAGTTACTTATTCAAACAAAGCAAAAATTAAAATTTTAAAAGTTAATAAAAAAATCATAAATAAATATGGATCTGTTAGCCCTGAATGTTGCAAGGCTATGGTGCAAGGATTATCAAGAATATCAAAAAGTAAAATTAATATATCTATTACTGGAATAGCTGGTCCAAATGGTGGGACAAAAGATAAGCCTGTTGGTCTTGTATATATAGGTGTAAAAAATAAAAATAAAATTCTAATTACTAAAAATATATTTTATCAAAAAAGTAGAAAAGCTATTCAAAATGCTACTGTTAAAAGAACTTTAGAAATTATCAAATCTAAGATTTAAATTTTTTATTAAAATTTCCTATATAATATAACATTGGCCTCTTGGTCTCCATTTTCATTAAATGTTTGTTTAGCATTAAAATTTAGATCAATGCCATCTATATTTTTAGAAATATCAAATCCTGCAGCTAAATTTTCTGAACCATCTAAACTCATGGCATACTCTGTTTCTTGTTTTGATTTAAAGTTAATTAACACATTAAAGATATTTGTTTGTTCACTATCATTGCCTTGAATTCTTTTATAACTTGGAATAATTTCTAAATTATCTTTTGTAATATATTCAAAGAAAACAACAGAGGTAATTAAGTGATTTGAGTTTGTACCTTTTGTGTATGTGTAAACTGTTGAAGTATCTAAGACAAAATTCATATTAACATTCGATGAATTACTAAAATCTAAGCCATATTCAAATTTAACAAATGGTTTTAAATTACTTTGATTAAACTTAATAATATCATTAACCTCTAAACCAAGTGAAGCTAAACCAATATCAACAGATGTCTTATCATATGATAAACAAACTGTTGAAAGTGGTATAAAAAAAATTTATTTAAAAATAAAAAAAGGATTTTAATTCAAAGAAAAACTGCCGAAGAAACTTTGGAAACAATAAAAAATTTTATTAATTAGCAAAAATCATTGATGTAATTACCCCATTTCCCTGAGATCTCCACTTATTTTTTTTTTTGATACTTTGTTTGGACAATTCTGAAGACATTTCTGAATATTTATTATTAGGAAAATATTTATTAAAAAATACAACCCAGTCTAAATTACCACCTTTATACATAGTTAAATTCTGAATTTTGGGATCAGATCTATTTGGAAGTCTTCCATCAGATCCAGAGTTAATTTTTGCATAATATTGCAATAATTTAAATTCATAATTTTCACTTAATTGTTCACATAATCGATAACTAGTACCCTTTTGAAGCTTCTCATTTGTTTTATTTTCATAAATAAAACCTTTTGAACAAGCATAATTAGCCCACACACCCATTAAAAATTCTGCATTTTTTTTATAGCTTCTTCCTTCAAGTTCATATTTAAAAAGGTCATATCCCTGTGCTCTTAAAACTTCTAATAAATGTGTATAATCATTCATCATTTCCATGCTATACCACATCGCTTTTTGACCTCTAGTTGCAGTGAAAGGGTAAACTCCTTCTGGCGTAGATTGAGCGAGAACTATTAAAGCTCTTTTTGCGCTTTTAGAAAATAACTCATTATTGTTTGTTAATACTGCAATTTTAATATTCAAATAATCTCTTATAACTGCATGTTGATTAAAAAATTGACCTACACCATCTTTTTTGAAGTGCCTATTTCCATACTTTTTCATATAATTTTTAAACCACTTTACAATAACTTCTTTGTTTTTTTTTTTATCGGGAAAATCTTTTGTCACAATTAAATACGCAGTGATAAAATCAGACATATCATAATTCATAGTCAAAACAGCATCTTGAATACAGCAATAATTATCACTATTATTTTTTCTCGTTTTCATAAATGCTTTAGATTTGGCCCATTTTAAAATAAATGCTTTAACTTCTTTTGCTAAATTTTCCTTGAATTTATTATCTTGATAACAAAGATAACTCGTCATCCAAAGTCTTATCTGTTGTGATTGCTTTAGTGCTGCATCGGGTGCTCCCGATAGATCTTTTTTTTTATCATAACCTTTACCAACAAACATTATTGGTTTTGAACGAAAAATACCCATTCCAGGACCTAATTCACCGCTCGCGACTATATTTATATTTGATTGGTTGTAAAACGCTCTGCAAGAAGATCTATTATAATAGTCATCTGGTAATACCTTGCCAGGATTATTAATCTTGAAATTAATGGTATTCAATTTTATTGATTTATCTATCCAAAGATCTTTACGACCAATTTTGTCATTGTACGAACGATTTTTTAAATTTTTATAGTATTTTGTTGGATCTATAGATCCATAATAATTAAATTCAGCAAATGAATAAGTTGTAAATAAACTAAATATATTAAAAAAAAAAATAGGTATAAAAAAATATCTCATTTTAAACCCTCTGCCCTTTTTTGAAAAGCATCAGCTATTTTATTAAGTCCAAATTGGAATGATTTTGCCATAATAATATTTAGAAACTTATTTTTAATTTCAAAATCAACATCAAAATGAACCTCGGTGAAATTCTCTTTTTCAATAAATTTCCAATTATTTTCAAGATGATTAAGTGGTCCATCAATATTCGTGACATGGATATGATCATTTATTTTATCTAATCTAACATCACTTTTATAAGTGTCTGTAAAAGGTTTTCTACCTATAGTTAAATCTGCAATTATATTAATAGAATCTTTTTCCTCTTTTTTTTCGTATACTTTTGAGTCAATACAATATGGAATAAATTCTGGATATTTTTCAATATCTAAAACAAAATCTATAAGTGTTTTTTTATCGCGTTCTATAAGTCGCGTTACAGATGCTTTCGGCATGAAATTAATTAAGTCTGTTTTGTTTCAATTTAGCAAAATCTTCATCTGCATGATATGATGATCTTGTTAAAGGAGATGATGAAACCAGTAAAAATCCTTTTGATTTTGCTATTACTTCTAATTCTTTAAATTCATCTGGATGATAGTACCTATGTAGAGGATGATGTTTTACGGACGGCTGTAGGTATTGACCAATTGTTAAAAAATCCACATCTGCTGATCTTAGATCATCCATTACTTGGATTATTTCATCTCTCTCTTCACCTAAACCAACCATTATTCCAGATTTAGTAAATACTTTTTTATTATTTAATTTTGCATTCTTAAGAAGTTCTAAAGATGCAAAGTATCTAGCACCCGGTCTCACTTTGACATACAGTCTTGGCACTGTTTCAATATTATGATTAAAAACATCAGGATTAGACTCTAAAATTGTTTTATAAGACTCACCTTTTCTCAAAAAATCTGGAGTTAAAACCTCAATTGTAGTGTTTGGATTTTTTTTTCGAGTCATCAAAACTACTTCTTTAAAATGATTTGATCCACCATCTGGTAAATCATCTCTATCTACGGATGTTATAACGACATGTCTTAAGTTTAATTTATTTACTGCATTTGCAATTTTAACATGCTCAAAAGGATCTAATTTTTCTGGCTTTCCAGTTTTGACATCACAAAATGCACAAGCTCTTGTGCAAGTATCTCCCATAATCATAAATGTTGCGTGTCGTTTACTCCAACACTCTGTTATATTTGGGCAGTTAGCTTCCTGACAAACAGTAACAAGATTATTTTGATTAACTACAGTTTTGGTAAGAAAAAATTCTTTACTATCAGAAAGTTTAGACCTAATCCATTCTGGTTTCTTTTTAATTGGATTTATTGGGTTTTTTACTTTTTCCGGATGTCTTGGTTTAATTTTTTTCATTGTCTTTTATTATATAGGTAGTCTCTCCCTCTTTTCCAAATAAAAATTTGTCTCGTATTAAAATTTCAATAAAATCAAGATCTATATTTTCAGTTAATAATGAGTTTTTATGCTCTAAATCTTGAATTTTGTTTCTTAACTTGTTTTGTTTATTATTCAGTTCATTATAAAGTTCTTTTTTATTTAAATATGAAATTAAACCTCTATCTCCTCCTAAAAGATTAAAAAAAAAATAAATAAATAGGAAGGTTACAATTAAAATAAAGTAATTTTTTTTTATTTTACTAATCATTAATTTATAATATGCATTTTTGATTTTTTTCCAAGCTCATGCTCGATTCTTAATAATTGATTATATTTTGAAACTCTCTCTGACCTAGCTAATGACCCAGTTTTAATCTGATTAGAATCAGTTCCTACAGCAAAATCTGCAATAAATGTATCTTCACTATCACCGGATCTATGTGAGATTATAGTTTTATAACCAATTAATTTTGCAAATTTTATAACTTCAAGTGTTTCTGTGACAGTACCAATTTGATTTAATTTAATTAATATTGAATTAGCTGAAAAATTTAAAAAGCCAATTTTCAATCTTTCTAAATTTGTTACAAAAAGGTCATCACCAACAATTTGTATTTTGTTTTTTGTTTTATTCAAAAGTTTTGTCCAGGCTGACCAATCATTTTCACCAAATGGGTCTTCTATAGACTTGATTTTATATTTTTTTATTAGATTAAGATAATTGTCTATAGATTTGTTTACACTAGTGTATTTTTTAGAGTGAATTGAGTATTTTTTATTTTTAATTAACTCATTTGCTGCGACGTCCAAACATATAACTACGTCTTTTCCATTTTTAAAACCTGACAAATTTATAGCTTTTACTATAAGTTTTAGAGCACTTTCATTATCATTTAACATTGGAGCGAATCCACCTTCATCTCCTACAGAGGTGGAATGACCCATCTTCTTAATTAAATCTCTTAATTTATTAATAACAATAAAACACATTCTAACACCCTCGGAAAAAGTTTTTGCTTTATCTGGTCTTATCATAAACTCTTGAATTTTAAGTTTATTATTTGCGTGTGCCCCTCCATTAATTATATTCATTAAAGGGTAAGGTAATTTAAAATTTTTATTCACAAGCAAATTTTTATAAATTGGAATTTTTTTAATTTTGGATGATAATTTTTTGACAGCTATTGAAACTGAAAGAATTGTATTAGCTCCAACTCTTTTTTTTTGTTTGGTACCATCAAGCCTTATTAATAAATTATCTATTTTTTCTTGTTGATGGATATTAAAATTTTTTAACTTATTTGATATTACCTTATTTATAAATTCAACAGGTTTTAAAACACTTTTTCCAAGATATTTTTTATTAGTAATATCTCTTTTTTCGAAAGCTTCATAAGTTCCAGTTGATGCTCCAGATGGACAAATTGCTGATGCACTAATATCTTTCACAAATACTTCTGTTTCTATAGTTGGATTTCCTCGACTATCAAAAACTTGTCTAGCAATTACTTTAGAAATTTTAGACATTATTTTTTTTTTATTAAATTATCTATTTCTACTATCTGATTTATAAGATTATCTAATTTATTTAGTGGAACCATGTTTGGTCCATCAGAGGGAGCATTATCAGGATCATGATGTGTTTCTATAAAAATTGCAGCAACACCCACTGCAACTGCTGCTCTAGATAAATGTTCAACAAACTCTCTCTGTCCACCACTTTTATCACCTTGTCCACCCGGTTGCTGAACAGAATGAGTGGCATCAAAAACAACTGGATAACCATTTTTTGCCATTATGGGTATTGATTTCATATCTGTTACTAAAGTGTTATAACCAAAACTAGCCCCTCTCTCTGTGACAAGAATATTATTATTTCCCGACTCTGATATTTTTTTTGTTACATTTACCATATCCCATGGAGCCAAAAACTGACCCTTCTTTACATTAATAATTTTTTTTGTTTTTGCAGCAGCAACTAATAAATCTGTTTGTCGACATAAGAATGCAGGAATCTGTAAAACGTCTACATGTTCTGCAACAATTGAGCATTGCTGTTCATTGTGAATATCAGTAAGGACAGGAACTTTTATTTCATTTTTTATTTTGTCAAAAACCGGTAAAGATTTTTCTAATCCAGCTCCTCTTTTACCTTTAAGACTTGTTCGATTAGCTTTATCAAATGACGTTTTATATATAAATCCAATATTATATTTCTCAGTAATTTTTTTAATTTCCCCTGCCATATCTAAAGCGTGTTGCTCAGTTTCTAGTTGGCAAGGTCCTGCTATTAAACAAATTTTATTTGTGTTAGAAATATTTAAATCCTGACATTTAACAATTCTATTTTCCATGGTAATTTTTTGTAGCTTTTATAAATGATTTAAATAATGGATGTGGTGATAATGGTCTTGATTTAAACTCTGGATGAAATTGAACACCAATAAACCAGGGATGATTTTTTAATTCAATTATTTCAGGTAATTTATTATCTGGAGACATACCCGAAAATATTAATCCTTTTTTTTCAAATTTTGATCTTTGGTTATTATTAACTTCATATCTATGTCTGTGTCTTTCTTTTATTTCATTTGATTTATAAATCTTTTTTATGGCAGAATTATTTTTTAATTTAGCTGTATAAAGCCCTAATCTCATTGTTCCACCTAAGTTTTTTTCTGTGCCCTTAAAAACTTTTCCATTTCTGTTCCATTCATGGATTAATCCAATAACAGGATAGCATTTTTTATCAAGCTCTGTAGATCCAGCTTTTTTAATATTTAATTTGTTTCTGGCAAATTCAATTATTGCCATTTGCATTCCAAAACAAATACCAAAAAAGGGTATTTTTTTTTCTCTTGCATATTTAATTGCTGCAATCTTCCCTTCTGTTCCTCTTATACCAAATCCACCTGGTATTAATATTCCAGAAACACTCTTAAGTTTTTTGCTTATTTCATTTTTTTTTAGTTTATCAGATTCAATTCTTACTAAATTAACTTTTACATTATTTGCTATGCCACCGTGTGTTAATGCTTCATCTAAAGATTTATATGCATCTTTTAAGTTCACATACTTGCCTATTATTCCAATGTTAATTACTTTATTATTTTTTAGAACAGTAGAGGTGATATTTTTCCATGGATTTAAATTGGGTTTCTTTTTTGATTTTATTTTAAAATATTTTAAGACTTGTTTATCTAATTTTTGGTTATAAAAGCTAATTGGAGCTTCATAAATTGTCCTTACATCAACAGTCTCAATAACATTTTTAATATCTACATTACAAAATAAAGATATTTTTTTTCTTTGTTCTAAAGGTATATGCTGCTCTGATCTACATATAACAATATCTGGCTGTATACCGATACTTCTTAATTCTTTGACACTATGTTGTGTAGGTTTTGTTTTTATCTCATCAGAAGATTTCATATATGGTACTAAAGTTAAATGAACAAATAATGTTCTAGACCTTCCAATATCGTTTGAGAATTGTCTTATAGCTTCTAAGAATGGTAAACTTTCTATGTCACCAACAGTTCCACCGATTTCGCAAATTACAAAATCTTCATTACTTATGTCTTTGCTAATAAATTTTTTAATTCTATCTGTAATATGCGGAATAACTTGAACTGTCTTACCTAGATAGCCCCCTTGTCTCTCTTTTTTGATAACATCACTATAAATTTTGCCTGTAGTAATATTATCTGATTGTTTTGAAGAAATATTTGTAAATCTTTCATAATGTCCTAAATCTAAATCGGTCTCTGCACCATCATCAGTAACAAATACCTCTCCATGTTGAAAAGGACTCATTGTTCCTGGATCAACATTTAAATATGGATCCATTTTACGTATCCTTACTTTATAACCTTGTGACTTTAATAAATATGCAAGCGATGCTGAGGATAATCCTTTTCCAAGAGATGATACCACGCCGCCAGTGACAAAGATATATCGCGCCATGGAAGAATCTTATAGACCTAAAACTTAAAAATTTAAAGTATTAATTATTACTATCTGGCACCTTTGGAGCATCATCAGTTTCCTCTATTTTATCTAAAACTGATGTTGTTGGAGTTAATTCACCTCTTGAAAGAATCGTTAAATACAGACTGCATATTATAAATAAAGTAGCAATTATTGCTGTAGCTTTGGTTAAAAAATTTCCTGCCGATCTAGAAAGCATAAAGTTATCTTGGGACACTCCAATACCTAATGCACCGCCCTCAGATTTTTGAAATAAAACTAAGACAACTAGAATAGCTGCAAGAATAATATTAATTATTAAAAGTATATTTTCCACGAGGTTTAATTAGTTGATTTTTTAATTATATCAATAAAATTTTTTGCTCTCAAAGAAGCACTTCCTATTAAAAATCCTTTTAAATCATTAATTTTTTTTAACTCCAATACATTTTTTGAGTTAACAGATCCACCATAGATAATTTTATATTTTTGATTTTTTTTTAATTTATTAATTATATTATTTATGTCTTTAAAGTTTTTTCTTAATTCAGATGATTTTGGTATTTTTCCAGTTCCGATTGCCCATCTAGGTTCATATGCAAAAATAATATTATTAATTTTTTTTATATTCTTTAATGCGATCGATATTTGTCTTTCAAGCACTGAGAGAGTTTTATTATTTTTTTTTTCTTTATATGTTTCTCCAATGCAAAGAATTACTTTTAATTTTTCTTTAAGTGCTGAGTGAATTTTTTTATTTATTAGTATATCATTTTCCTGATTTCTAATTTCAGAATGACCAACGATAACATAGTCGCCTCCTGCTGACTTAATTAATTTAGAGTTTACAGATCCTGTTAATGCACCATAATCATTTAATTGAGAAAGGTTCTGAGCACCTACTTTAATTTTAGTGTTTTTTACTTTATTTTTAACTGATGAAATTAGGGTAAATGGTGGGCAGTAAATTATTTGATTTTTTTTATTTTTTGATTGTTTTAAAAATTTTATGGTTTCATTAATGCCAGTGATATGACTTTTTTCTCCATTCATCTTCCAATTAGCTATAAAGATCATATTATTATTTGTCATCTTAGATAATTTAATTTATAGGTTTGTTTTTTATAATCAATATATAAAGAATTACTCATGTTAGGAAAATTAAGAGGTTTTACAAATAGTAAATTGGCAGGTGTCCTCGTGGCTATAATAATTGTTCCTTTTGTATTTTGGGGAATGGGAAGTGTCTTTAGTGGTGGTAACACAAATAATATTGCTAAGATAAATAATAATTCAATTTCAACGAAAGATTTCATTGATCATATAAACCGATCAAGAATTAATCCTGATTATATAAAAGAAAATTTAGATAACAATATCTTAGAAAGAATTTTAAGTGACCTTATATCAAAAGATTTAATGTCAATGGAGTATAAAGATTTAAATGTAAAAGTTTCAGATAGATCATTAAAATTAAATTTACAATCCGACATAAATTTTCTTGATGATGACAAAAATTTTTCAAGATTGAAATATGAAAAGTTTCTTTTAGAGAATAATATTATTGCTGCTGAATTTGAAAATAGACTAAAAAATTCTCAGTTAAGAAAAAGACTATTTGATTATATTGGTGGTGGTATTAAATCACCATACTATTTACAAAATATGATTTACATAAATGAAAACAAAAAAATAAATATTCAATACTATGATCTTGAATATGCTTACGATAAAAATATTTCAGACGTCGAAATCAATAATTATATAATAGAAAATGAGGAAAACCTAAAAGAAGCGTACATTGATTTTATTTATGCTAAAATTGAACCCTCAAATCTAATTGAAATCAAAGAATTTAATGAAGATTTTTACAAAAAAATTGATGAAATCGAGAATGATATATTAAATGAAGTTTCTTTAGAAGATATCGCTAAAAAAAATGAAATAAAATTGCAAAAAAGAAACGATTTTAAGTTCGTAAATGAGGATGATGTATTAAAAGAAATTTACGAAAATAAAGATAAAAAAGAAATAGTTTTAAAAGATAAAGACAATTACTTTTTACTATATCAAATTACAAAAAAAAATAATTTACTACCAAATAAAAATGATACATCCTTCAGAGAGAAAGTTAAAAATAGAATTTTATTAAAGAAAAAATTTGACCTTAATAAAAATTTATTTGAAAAAATTCAAAATAAAGATTTCAATGATTCTGACTTTGACATTCTAGTAAAAAATAAAGAAAATATAAATTTAGGAATAATTAATTCAATTAATGATGATAGTTTATTTGATGAGACATCTTTAAATCTTATTTATGAATTGCCAAAAAATAGTTTTATTATGGTTTCAAATAAAGCTAATAATATATTTTTAGCAAAGATTAATCAGATTACTTATGAAAATTTAAAAAGCACAAATGAAAATATTCAAGAATATTTAGCTAAAACAAATATCAATTTGATTGATTATATTTATAGTTCTTATGATACATCACTTAACACCAAATATGAAGTTAAAATTTTTAATAACAATATAGATCGAATAAAAGATTATTTTAAATAATGCTTAATATAAGCCTTAAACAATTTAAGATTAATCATAAAAAAAAATTAAACCAAATACTCTATTTGTCTTTGGATAGTGATGGTTCTAAAGAAATAATAAATTTAATAAATAATTTTTTTACTGAGAAAAATGCTTTTGTATTTGAGTCAGTAGAGAAAGGATTTATTAAGGGTAGATATACAATTTTTGGTAAAAATCCTGATAAAATATGGGAATTTAATAATAATGTAAGCAAGGTATACTTTGATAACAAAGTTAAAATTTTGAAAGGTAGTGCAAAAAAAAATATAGAAAATGTTATTGAAAGTTTTAAATTTAAAATTCCTAGAGAATTACCTTCAATTAGCTCAATAATTTCAGGATACTTTTCATATGACATTATTAGATATCTAGAAAATATTCCTAATAAAAATAGAGACGATTTAAAATTACCTGATGCTAGAATTATCAGACCAAGAGAACTAATAATACATGATAATATTAAAAAGAAATTATATTTTATAATTAATATTTTTTGTGACGAAAAAATAAATAATTATAAAATAAGGTATGAAAAAATAATTAATCAAATTGAGAATTTAATTTTTTTATCTAATTATAATAGTTCGTATCTATATAAAATTAATAAAAAAGTTAAAACAAAAGTAAAATCAAATATTTCTAAACAAAAATTTCTATTAAATGTAAAGAAGGCTAAAAAATATATTAAAATTGGAGACATATTTCAGGTAGTTTTAAGTCAAAGATTTGAAACCAAATTAAGTAAAAACCCAATAGAAATTTATAAAAAATTAAGGAAAACAAACCCTTCTCCTTTTATGTATTTTTTTAATTTTAAAGATTTTCAGATTATTGGCGCAAGTCCAGAAATACTTGTTAGGTTAAGAAATAATAAAGTCACGATTAGACCGATTGCTGGAACAAGACCAAGGGGGAAAAATAAAAAACAAGATTTATTTTTTGAAAAAGATTTACTGAACGACAAAAAAGAGCTGTCCGAACATTTAATGCTTCTTGATTTAGGAAGAAACGACACTGGAAAAGTATCAAAGATTAATACTGTAAAAGTGACTGAAAGTTTTTCTATAGAAAGATACTCTCATGTTATGCATATTGTGTCAAATGTTGAAGGAGTATTTAATAATAAATACTCAAAATTTGAAACTATGTTGTCTGGATTTCCAGCAGGAACAGTATCTGGGGCTCCAAAAATTAGAGCAATGGAAATAATAGATGAGCTAGAGACAACTAAAAGAAAAGTTTATGCCGGTGGAATTGGATATTTTTCAGCAAATGGTGAATTTGATACATGTATTGCACTTAGAACTGCAGTAGCTAAAAATAAGAAATTTTATGTGCAATCTGGTGCTGGAATAGTTGCTGATAGCAAACCACAAAACGAATATCTTGAAACAGTTAACAAAGCAAAGGCTTTATTAAAAGCAATTGAGTAATTATGAAAATAATTTTAATTGATAACTATGATAGTTTTACATTTAATTTATATCATTACATTTCTAAGTTTTGTCAAAATGTAGACGTAGTAAGAAATGATAAAATTAATACAAAAGAAATATTAAAGAAAAAATATAATAAAATTGTCATATCACCTGGTCCAGGTAATCCTGATCAAGCTGGAAACTGTCTATCAATAGTAAATGAATTGTTTAATAAAATTCCAATACTTGGAGTTTGTTTAGGTCATCAAATTATAGGTCAAATATTTGGATCTAAAATTATTCAAGCTAAAGAATTGGTTCATGGAAAAACAAGTAAAATCATTTCAAAAAATATAGGTATTTTAAAAGGAATCCCAAAAATATTTGAGGCAACTAGATACCATAGTTTAATAATTGATAAGAAAACACTTTCTAAAGATTTAGAAATTACCGCCATGACCTCAGATGGAATAATTATGGGTGTTAAACATAGAATTTACGATGTTCATGGAGTACAATTTCATCCTGAAAGTATAAAAACTAAGGTTGGTTTAAAAATTTTAAAAAATTTTATTAAATAAATGGAAAAATATTTAAAAAAACTTGAAGTAAGAGAAAATTTGACATTGCAGGAAAGCGTTGGTGCTTTTGAAATTTTGATGAATGGAAAAGCTAATGATCTTGAAATTTATAATTTTTTAACTCTGCTCTCTAAAAAGGGTGAAGTTTCTAGTGAAATAGCGGGTGGTGTTTCAGTACTTAGGAATAAGGCGAAAAAAGTTAATGTATATAACTGTATAGATACCTGTGGAACAGGCGGGGATGGCAAGGATACACTAAATATATCTACTGCTTCCGCATTATTACTTTCAAGTATGGGTATTAATGTAGCAAAACATGGCAATAAAGCAGTTTCTTCAAAATGTGGATCTGCAGATGTTTTAGAAGCATTAAAAATAAATATCAATTTAGAACCAAAAGATATTGAAAATCAAATTAAAAAAAATCATTTTGGATTTATGTTTGCTCCAAATTATCACAGTGCAATGAAATATGTTGGCCCAACAAGGAAAAAAATCGGAAAAAGAACAATTTTCAATATGATTGGACCTTTAAGTAGTCCAGCAAATGTTGAAAAACAAGTTGTAGGAGTTTTTGATAAAAAACTTCTAGATATATTTGCTGATGCCTTGAAAGATTTGAATATAAAATTTGCTTGGATAGTTAGTAGCAATGATGGTTTAGACGAAATATCACCATATGATAAAACTATCGTTAAAGAATTAAGACATGGGGAAATTAATGAATTGATTATTGATCCTAAAGAATTGAATGTAAAAGCAGAAGGTTTCGATAAGATAGTTGGAAATGATGCAAAATTTAACTCAGAGAAAATTATAGAAATATTTAAAGGAAATGATGACGACTTTTCTAAAGCAGTATCATTAAATGCTGCAGCCGGCTTAATTATATCAGAAATAGAAGACAATTTTAAACATGCCTATGAAAAAGCAAGAGATCATTTGTTATCAGGAAAAACATATTTACATTTAGAAAATTTGAGAAATGCCTGAAAATATATTAAAGAAAATAATTAATAACAAAAAAAATAAAATTCAAATTTTAAAAAAAGACATATCAATAAGTTCACTTAATGATAAAATTTCAAAACTAAAAAATTATTTAAATTTTAAAGATAAAATACTAAATAATATAAATCATGACAAAATCTCCATTATTGCAGAGATTAAAAAAGCAAGTCCATCAGCCGGTATAATAATTGAAAATTATAATCCTGTTGAAATTGCGGATATATATTTAAAAAATAATGTAACTTGCTTATCAGTTTTAACTGAAGAAGATTTTTTTTTAGGAAATTTAATACATATTAGTAAAATTAAACAAAAAATAAATTTACCTATTTTATGTAAAGATTTTTTTGTTGATAAATTTCAAGTTCATCTTTCTCGTAGTTATGGGGCTGATGCTATTTTAATAATTTTAGCAGGCGTTGATGAAAAAACTGCAGATGAATTATATGAAGAAGCTGAGAAACTTAAAATGTCTGTTATTGTTGAAGTTCACACTGTTGAAGAGGCCAAAAAATCTTTAAAGTACAAAGATGCATTAATAGGGATTAACAATAGAAATTTAAAAACACTTAAAACGGATATAAATACAACCTATGATATTTATAATATTTTAATAAATCATCGAGGACCATTAATTTCAGAAAGTGGAATAAAGAACAAAGAAGATATTTTAAAAATACTCTCAGAAACTAAAATAAAAACCTTTCTGATAGGTGAATCAATTTTAAAAAATTTAGAAAATAATAATATTTTTTCTATTTTATGAAAAAAGTGTTGAATTTATTAACATTTTAATTGTTGTTTATTTGAAAGAACTTTTATAGAACATTTATGTACACAATTTGTTCTATGTTAACTAAAAAACAAAAAAACTTGCTTTTATTTATCAACAAAAAGTTGAGATCTAGCGGCGTATCTCCATCTTACGAGGAAATGAAAGAATCACTAAATCTAAAGTCTAAATCTGGAATTCACAGATTGATTAGTGCCTTAGAAGAAAGAGGTTTTATTAAAAGATTAGCTCATAAAGCAAGAGCTTTAGAAGTAATCAAATTACCTGAAACAGCTTCAGCAAACGATATTTACAACAGCTTTTCACCAAGTGTAATTAAAGGTGGACTTGATGAAGGTTCAAATAGAAATAATTCTAATGAAAATGAAATACCTGTATTAGGAAAGATTGCTGCGGGCACACCTGTTGAAGCAATTCAAAACGAAGTTTCTAGAATACCTTTGCCTTCCAATATTGAGAAAAATGGAGAATTTTTTGGACTAAAAGTGCAAGGTGATTCAATGATTGAGGCTGGAATAAATGATGGTGATACAGTAATTGTGAAAAAAGCTGATACAGCTGAAAATGGAAAGATAGTAGTCGCGTTAATTGATGATCATGAAGCAATGCTAAAAAGAATAAGAAGAAAAGGTAAGACTGTAGCTTTGGAAAGCGCTAATAGAAATTACGAAACTAAAATATTTGGTCCTGATAGAGTAAAAGTTCAAGGAATTCTAGTATCTTTATATAGAAACTTTTCCTAAAATAGTCTAAATAAATCTGATGAGAACTGTAGCAACTAGATTTGCTCCATCACCAACAGGACCTTTACACATTGGAGGAGTAAGAACAGCATTATTCAATTGGCTTTATTCAAAAAATAAAGGTGGTAAATTTTATCTAAGAATAGAGGATACTGATAAAGAAAGGTCTAAAGATGAATTCAAGAGTCAGATAATTAATTCCTTAAAATGGATAGGAATTTATTACGAAGATAATGAATATATTCAATCAGATAAAATAAATGATCATATAAATGTAGCTAATGAATTGTTAAAAAAAGGTTTAGCTTATAAATGCTATTGTTCTAGTGAAGAAATTGAAGAGCAAAAAAAAAGGGCAAAACAAAAAAAAATACCATATATTTATAATAGAAAATGGAGAGATAAGAGTGAAACTGATGCTCCAAAAGAAATTGAAGCTGTAATCAGATTTAAAAGTAAAGTTGAAGGAAAATCTATCTTAAAAGATTTGGTCCAGGGAAATATAGAAATTGCAAATAATACTATAGAAGACTTTGTTATATTAAGAGGAGATGGAACACCTACATATAATTTGTCAGCATCAGTAGATGATCATTTAATGGGAATGACACATATAATTAGAGGAGATGATCATAAAATAAATACATTCAAACAAATACAAATTTATGAGGCCATGAATTGGAAGGTGCCATCCTTTGCTCATATACCGTTAATTCATACTATTGAAGGAAAAAAACTATCAAAAAGAGATAATGCATCAACATTGGATGATTATTCAAAAATTGGAATAATGCCTAATGCTCTTAGAAACTATCTTTTGAGATTAGGATGGTCATACAAAGATAAGGAAATTTTTGATTTAGACGAAAGTATTAAATACTTCAATTTAGAAGGAATTGGGAAATCACCCTCGAAATTAGATATTAGCAGAATTTATTCAATAAATGAACATTATATAAAAAATATTGATGAAAATGATCTATTTAATTTTTTAATAACTTATTGCGAGACTTTTAAAGAAAAGATACCTGATTCAGCACAGAAAAAAATTAAAAATTCGTTACATTTTTTAAAAAATAAAGCGAAAACTTTGGAAGATATTTACAAGAATTCAAAATTTTTAATAAATGAAAAAGTTCAAATAGAAAAAGAAGATAAAAAACTTTTAGACGAAACCGCCATTAAAATTATCAAATTATTTAGTGATGATATTGATAAACTATCAGATTTTACCAGAGAAACACTAGAACCAATAATTAATGACCTTATAAAAAATAATAATACAAATTTTAAAGGAGTTGGACAACCACTAAGAATATGCCTTACAGGATCAAAGTTTGGACCAGGTATATATGATATATTGTCTGCGCTTGGTAAAGAGGAAGTGTCAAAAAGATTATCTCAAATAAGATAACAAAACATTTGAGGCTTCATTGCTTGATGAAGTATTTGATCTTAATTCCTTAATAGTTTTATTAACTTGTTTTAATTGTTCATTTATAAGTTCAGGTTTTTTTAATAGATAATTAACTGTTTTATATATTTCGTATGAGTTACATTCTTTCTGTAAAAGTTCAGGAATAATTTCTTTATTGTTAATAATATTTATCATGTTTGCAAATTTTATTTTTAAAAATAATTTAGCTATAAAAAAATTTAGAAAATTCATTTTATAAATTATTATTGATGGTATACCGTGTTTACAAACTTCAAGTGAAACTGTTCCAGATTTAACAATTGCAAAAATGGATTTTTTAATTGTAGCAATTTTTATATTTTCATTTGAAATAAGATCAACATTTTCTAAGTTATTTTTTTTAATAATTTGAGATAAATATTCTTTAGAACCTTCGGTAGCATGAAAAATATAATTATAATTATTCTTTTCTTCATTCATTTTTTTAATAAACTCAATAAGAATAGGCACATGTGATTTCAATTCAGACAATCTACTTCCAGGAAAAATCGAAATAATTTTTTCATTTAATAATTCATTAATTTCAATCTTTTCATGATTTGTGTTATCTAATATTGGGTGACCAACAAATGTATTTTTTAGTTTTTCCCTGTCAAAATATTTTTTTTCAAAATCGAATAATAAAAGAATGTGATCTAAGAAACTTTTCATTTTTTTAACTCTACCCTCTCGCCATGCCCAAACTTTAGGTGCAATAAAATGAATGGTTTTGATATCTGGTTTTTTTAATTTAATTATTTTTGAAACACGAAGAGTAAAATCAGGACTATCAACACTAAATAAAATATCTGGACTGAAATCTATAATTTTTTTTACTGTTTCGTTTATTTTACTATTTATCTTAAAAATATTTAATAATATGTCTGTAAAAGCTATATAAGTAATATCTTTTTGATCATATATTGACTTAATACCTATAGAATTTAAATGTTGACCCCCAACAGATAAATATTCAATTTTTATTTTAGATTTTTTTAATTCTTTAATAACTTCAGCAGCTAATCTATCGCCAGATGGCTCACCTGTTAAAATAAAAATCTTTTTCATTTAGCCATTACAAAAATATTATTTTTATTAGCATATTGAAGTCCTATGCGTTTATCTAAAAATATATTTTGACCTGCTTTAACAACAATTCCTTTAATATTTGCTTTTTTACAATCTTTTAGTGTATCCAGACCAAAAGTCGGCAGATCTACACGTAAGTCTTGCTTTGATTTAGGCAGCTTTATTAAGAGTTTATTCTTTAGATTATTGTTTCTAATCGATTTTAACATATCTTTTGTACCTTTTCTTTTTTCATATGAAATAATCTTCTTATTATTGATTACCAATGCTTGAACATGATTAAATGAATTTGATCTATTTAATATTTCAATACCTTTTTTTATTATTAATTTGTCAGTCATACTAGGTTTCAATTTTGTATAACATCCTTTACTCAGTGTTAATTCTGGATTAAATGTGTTTAATTTAATAACTTTAATTTTATTTTCTGATAAAATTTTAATCAATTCTTTTAATATAGCTGCATCTCCTAATTTAGATGCCTTTATTACTCTAGGTATATAATAAATCCCTTTCAGATCTAATTTTAATTTTGAAATTCTTGGTTTAATAATATTACCTGCAAATAAAACTTTTTTACATTTTTTTGATTTAATTAATTCTAAAATTTTACCAAATTTTCCAATACTAATAAAATAACTATTTCTATCTTTTTTGAATTTATTATTTTTTGATAAATCTATAATAAAATATTTAATTTTCTTTTTTTTTAAACTTTTTAAAATTTCTAATGGTAATTTTTTTTCCCCTAAAAATAATCCAATCATTTAATATTTTCTGGAAGAGATATTGGTCTTTTTTTATCTGTATTTATAAAATCAATTATGATTTTGACATATTTATTTTTTTTTATATCTGCATCTAAATTTTCAACATTTGATCTAAAATTTTGATTACAGAAAACTATATCATAAAATTTTTGTAATATTTTAATATCTTTATTTGAAATTTTTGCTCTTCTTAATCCAATAAGATTAAGACCAACTAAATTGTTTCTATTTCCTAATGATAGACCAAAGGGAATTACATCACTTAATACACCAGTCATTCCTCCAACCATTGACAAATGTCCTATTCTGGAAAATTGATGAATAGCACAACTACCTCCAACTATAGCATTATTTTCTATTGTGACATGACCACCAACCTGAACATTATTTGCTAAAACTATATTATCTCCAAGATTACAATCATGTGCTACATGACAGTAAACCATCAATAAATTATTATTACCTAATTTAGTAATTGTGCCTCCATGAGATGTGCCTGGATTAATGTTCACATATTCTCTAAGTTTATTATTATCACCAATAATTATAGAATTTTTTTCACCTTTATATTTTAAATCTTGTGGATCAGTTCCAATAGATACAAATGGGAATATTTCGTTATTTTGTCCAATTTTTGTGTTTCCTTTTATGCTAATGTGAGAATGCAGTTTTGTTTTTGATCCTAATTCAACATCTGCACCAACATAACAATAAGGTCCGATTTCAACATTTTTTGAAATTTTAGATTTATTTTCAATTATTGCTGTTGGATGTATCACAAATAATTGATAACAAATAATGACTCAATTACTTATCAACAATTACTACTAATTATTTCTTCCTATTAACTATTGTAGCAGCCCACAATGCATCAGCCATCTTTTTTCCTTCAACTATAGCTTCGCCTTTATATTTCCAAACTCTTCCATGAGACCTTACAGCTTCGATATTTAATTCTAATTTACAATCTGGAACTACAGGATTTCTAAATCTCGCTTTATCTATAGTCATTAAAAAAACTAATTTATTCTCGTAAGTTTTTTTATCAATACCAGCAGCTGTTAAGGCTGCGGCTGCCTGTCCAAAAGCTTCAACTATTAATACACCTGGCATTACTGGCTCTCCAGGAAAATGGCCTTGAACAAAAAAACTATTTTTACGAACATTGACTATTGCAGTTGCAGACCTAAGTTTTTTTATATTTATTAGCTCGTCTATTAGCAACATTGGCTCTCTATGAGGCAATAATTCTTTTATTTGATCTTTGTTTAATTTTTCTATCATTTATTTGTTTTCTTTTAAAAAATTCCTAATGTCTTTAGCAGGATATCCCATTACCTTCGTATTATCTTGAATATTCTTTATTACACCACTACCACCTGCTATTTTAACATTATTTCCGATTTTAAGGTGACCAGAAATTCCTGCTTGACCACCAATTTGAACGTTATTTCCTATTACTGAACTTCCAGCAAATCCTACTTGTCCAGTTATAATGCAATTTTTTCCAATATTTACATTATGTGCAATGTGAACTTGATTATCAAGATATGAATTTTTTCCAATAACAGTATTTGAAATCGATCCTCTATCTATTGTATTATTAGATCCAATTTCAACATTATCCTCAATAACTACTATACCTACATGTGGGTATCTAATATTATTTTTAGGGTCTGGAAAAAAACCAAAACCTTTCTTACCAATTACAGCACCATCAAGGATGACAACATTTTTACCAATTAGAGAATATTTGATTAAAACATTGTTACCAATTATACAATTTGAACCAATTTCAACGTTAGACTCAATTATACTATTATGCCCAATTATTGTATTATTACCTATTTTAACATTTTTACCTAACAAAACATTTTTACCAAATTTCACTTTTTTGTATTTATAACTTTCAGATTTAGAAATTTTAAAATCAATAAAATCGTCCAATGATGTAGGATAAAATAAATGTGTTATTAATGCTACAGCTTTTAAAGAATTTAAAACTACTATAGGGGTTGAATATTCTCTGACTATATTTTCATATTTTTTTTCTGTAATAACAAATTTAGCATCTGTTTTTTTTAATTTATCTAAATATTTAAGCG
>CABZFJ010000007.1 GCA_902524995.1 uncultured Pelagibacteraceae bacterium
AATTTTTTTTGATTTTTCAAAAATAAATTTTTTATTTGAAATTAGTCCACTCACTATTTGTGCTACTATAATTAGACTATGAGACAAATTTAAAGATCTAAAATTTTTATTACTTGGGATTTGTAAAGTATAATCAGCATAACTAACTTCATTATTTGATAACCCAGATGCTTCAGATCCAAAAAGAAAACCAACCTTTTTTTTATAATTAATCTTATTAAGATCAGTTATTGATATATGTTTAATATTTTTATTTCTAAATCTAGCAGATGTTGCAACCAATATATCCAAATTACTTAATGATGTTTCTAGACTTTCATATACTTTCGCTTTTTTTAGAATATCTTTTGCCCCTACAGATGTTGCAATAATTTTGTCATTTGGAAATGATGGTTTTGGATTAACAATAGATAGATTATTAAAATTAAAATTTTTTAAAGCTCTAGCACAAGCTCCTATATTTTCTGATAATTGAGGTTTGTGTAAAATGAAAGTTATATTTCTTAATGACATCAGGTACTTGCGGGAGCATTATCTTTGAAAAGCTTATAATCCAAACTATCAACTAAAGCTTTAAAAGATGCATCAATAATATTTGGAGAAACTCCTATTGTGAACCAATTGCCATGTTTAGAGTCTGCACTTTCAATTGAAACTCTAGTAACAGCTTCAGTTCCTGTATTTAATATTCTAACTTTATAATCAACTAATTTTAGATCTTTTAAGTATTCTGAGTATTTTTCAAGTTTATTTACATTTTTTCTAATTGCATTATCTAAAGCATTAACAGGTCCGTTGCCTTTGCCTTCGCATAATATTTCATGACCATCCACTTTAAGTTTTGCTTTTGCAAATGATATTACTTCTCCAGTAGAATCTTTCTTAACAGAAACATCATATTCATTTATTGAAATATATCTTGGTATTTCCCCCATCAATCTTCTAGCTAAAAGTTCAAAAGATGCATCGGCACCATCATAACTATATCCTATGAACTCTCTATCCTTTACTTCATGAAGAAGTTTTTTAATTTTTGGATCGTCTTTTTTAATACTAATGCCAATTGCATTTAATCTGGACATTATATTAGATTGTCCTGATTGATCAGAAACAACAATATTCCTCGAATTACCTACTTCATCAGGATCAATATGTTCATAAGTTTTCGGATTTTTTTGTACAGCTGATACATGCATTCCGCCTTTGTGTGAAAATGCAGAAGCACCTACATAAGGTAAATGTTTATTTGGTTTTCTGTTCAATATTTCATCTAATAATCTTGAACATTGAGTTAAATTTTTGATGTTTTCAGGTTTAATATTAATTTCATATCTGTCTGAAAAATCTTTTTTTAAAAAAAAAGTTGGGATCAAAGACATTAAATTTGCATTACCACATCTTTCTCCAAGTCCATTTATTGTACCTTGAACTTGTCTAACTCCTGCTTGCACAGCTACTAAACTATTAGCAACTGCATTTTCAGTATCATTGTGGGCATGAATTCCAAGATTTTTTCCAGGTATATGCTTTGTTACTTCTTCAACAATTTTAGAAACTTCGTGAGGCAATGTTCCTCCATTTGTATCACATAATACAATCCATCTTGCACCATTATCATATGCAGCTTTTAAACATGATATTGCATATTCAGGATTAGATTTATAACCATCAAAAAAATGCTCAGCATCAAACATAAATTCTTTACCTGAACTAACTATATGCTTTGCACTCTCGCTTATATTTTCTAAATTTTGATCGTTTGAAATACCTAAGGCCACATCAACATGAAAATCCCAACTTTTACCAAATAAACAAACTGATGAACTCTTTGAATTAATCAGAGATGACAACATGGGGTCATTTTTTACACTATGCTCTAATTTTTTGGTCATACCAAAAGCAGTAAGGTTAGCATTTTTAAAGTTCTGATCCTTATTAAAAAATTCTGTATCTGTTGGATTTGCACCTGGCCAGCCCCCTTCGATATAATCAACTCCTAGGTTATCTAAAGATTTAGCAATTTTTTCTTTTTCATTTAATGAAAAATCAACTCCTTGGGTCTGTGCCCCATCTCTAAGTGTTGTATCAAATATATAGATTTTTTCTTTACTCATTTAAATTTCCATGAGGTTGTACCATCTTTATCTTCAATTAAAATACCCTTATCTGAAAGATCTTTCCTAATTTTATCAGCTAATTCATAATTTTTTTCATCTCTTGCTTTATTTCTTTCAATTATTTTTGATTTAATTTCATCTTCCGAAAGAGAAATTGTATTTTTTTTTGTTTTTAGCCACTCTTCCGAAGTATCAGTTAATAGACCTATAAAATTGCAAGCTTTTACAAAAATTGCTTTATCTTTGATGGTTCCGGCTGAAGCTTTACTGTATAAAGAATGTAAATTAGCAATATAGCCAGGAGTGTTTAAATCGTCATATAAAGGATTTAATAATTCATCTGGTAATATTGTACTTTTATGAACATCAGAATAGACTGAATACCATTTGCTTAAAGTCTTCTCACATTCTGATATTAGTTTTTCATTCCAATCTAATCCTTGTCTATAGTGAGCACTAATTAATGCTAATCTTAAAACTTGGCCATTATATTTATTTTTAAAATCTTTTATTTTTAAAATGTTTCCCTGAGATTTGGCCATTTTTTCATTAGATAGAGTAATAAATCCATTATGAACCCAATAATTTGCAAACGAATTTGTTTCATTTGCACATCTTGATTGAGCAATCTCGTTTTCATGATGAGGAAAAATCAAGTCTCTACCACCACCATGAATATCAAATTCTTTCCCTAAATATCTTTTAGACATAACAGAACATTCTAAATGCCAACCTGGTCTACCTTTTCCCCAAGGAGAGTCCCATGAAGGCTCTTTATCGGATGACGGTTTCCATAGTACAAAATCTTCAGGATTCTTTTTAATTTCTGAAATCTCTACTCGTGAACCAGCTATTAATTCATCTAATTTTTTATTGGATAGTTTTCCATAATCACTAAATTTTTTAACTTCAAAATAAACATGTTTGTCCTTTGAGTAAGCAAACTCTTTTTTCTCTAATTCTATGATCATTTCAATCATTTGTTTTATGTTTTCTGTTGCCTTTGGTTCACTATTTGGTGTTTCACATTTTAAGTACTGACAATCCTTATGAAAATTTTCAGTAATTTTTGAAGTTAAATCGTTTATAGAAATATTTTGATCATTAGATGCTTTGATTATTTTGTCATCTATGTCTGTTATATTTCTGATATATTTTACAGATGTTGATCCATATCTATTTTTTAAAATTTTATATAGAATATCAAAAACAACTAATGGTCTAGCATTACCAATATGTGGATCATCATAAACAGTAGGACCACAAACATACATGCCTATGGATTTTTCATTTTTGGGAGTAAATTTTTCTTTCTTGCCACCAAGACTATTAGTTAAAAATATATCTTTAGCCATACAACTAGGAATATACTTAAATTTTAGATTTGTGAATCTATTTGATTAATCAGGAATTTTGCATACTGGAATAGGTTCCATTTTATGCAAATTTACACTGCGAATTGAATTATATTTATCTCGATTTACAGATTTTTCATTATCCATCGCTTCTTCTAATTCTTTATATGACAAACCAAGCTGTCCCTCATCAGTACGACCATCATCCCATAAACCATCTGTAGGAGGAGCATCAATAATCTCTTTTAATATTCCAAGTTCTTTACCAAGTTCCCATACCTCAGTTTTATTACAATCTGCTATTGGAGAAATATCTACTCCACCATCACCGTATTTTGTATAAAAACCAACTCCAAAATCTTCTACTTTATTTCCTGTTCCAACAACTATTCCATTATTCGCGGCAGCTACTTGATAAAGCGTTGTCATTCTTAATCTTGCTCTAGAGTTTGCCATCCCGTGTTCACTACCAAAATTATTTAGTGTTCCTTCGAATGTTTTGAATAAACTATCTAATTCTAATGTGTATCCTTCTACATTGCTAAAATTCTTCTTTAACCATTCTTGATGTGACAAACTTAGATCATGTTGTACAGACTTTTGTTTAATAGGCATTGATAAAACAATTGTTTTTAAACCAGTCATTGCACTTAATGTACTTGAGACAGAAGAGTCTATTCCACCCGATATACCAATCACTAAAGATTGAGCTTTTTTTGGCATAGAATTCACATAATCTGAAATCCAGTTTTTAATGTGATTCACTTTATCTTTAGGTGTCATAAATTAAATATAAGAAAAAAAAATTATTTTTAAACTGTTAAGATGCCGCTTTAATTGCAGTTTTAGAATACAAACTATTCTTTTTTATCTCATCTGAAATTAAAAACGCTAATTCTATAGCTTGATCAGAGTTCAATCTTGGATCGCAGTGCGTATGATATCTGCTTGATAAATCTGCATCTGATATTTTTTTTGCTCCACCAGTACACTCTGTCACATCTTGTCCTGTCATTTCAACATGAAGACCTCCTGCATAGGAACCTTCAGCTTGATGAACTGCAAATACATTTTTAACTTCGCTTACAACATCATTAAACGGTCTCGTTTTAAAACCAGTAGTTGATTTAATTGTATTGCCATGCATTGGATCACATGACCAAACAACATTTAAACCTTCTTTTTTAATTCCTCTAATTAATTTTGGTAAGAATTTTTCAACGTTTTGATGACCAAATCTTGAGATTAAAGTTATTTTTCCTTTTTCATTTTTAGGATTTATAACTTCACATATTTTTGCAATCTCATCAGGTTTTGAAGTTGGACCACATTTGACGCCAATTGGATTTTCTATTCCTTTACAAAACTCAACATGTCCTCCATCTAATTGTCTTGTTCTATCCCCTATCCAAACAAAGTGAGCTGAAGTATCATGATATTCACCTGTAGTTGAGTCTACTCTAGTCATACTTTCCTCAAAAGGTAAGTGTAAGGCTTCATGAGAAGTCCAAAAGTTAACTGTGTATAATCTATTATTAAAATCGGATGTAATTCCACAAGCATCCATAAATGCTAATGCATCTGCAATTTTATCTTCTAACTCTTTAAATTTCTTAGCTTGCGGACTTTTCTTAATATAATCTAAATTCCATAAGTGAACCTTGTTTAGGTCAGCAAAACCACCTTTTGAAAATGCTCTTAAAAGGTTTAAAGTTGAAGCAGATTGGGAGTAAGCCTTAAACATTCTTTTTGGATCAGGTCTTCTAGCTTTTTCATTAAAATCTATTGCATTTATATTATCTCCCAAATAACTTGGTAATTCTTTATCTCCTTGTTTTTCAGTTGGAGCGCTTCTTGGTTTTGAAAATTGTCCAGCAATTCTTCCAAGTTTTACAATAGGTAAAGATGCTGAGTAAGTCATCACTAAAGCCATTTGAAGAATAACTTTAAAAGTATCTCTTATATTGTCAGGATGAAATTCTGCAAAACTTTCAGCACAATCGCCACCTTGTAATAGAAATGCCTTTCCATCATTGACCATCGCCAACTGATCTTTCAAATGTCTTGTCTCACCTGCAAATACTAGTGGGGGAAAAGTTTTTAATTTATTTAAAACTATCTCCAATTCCTTTTCATCTTCATATTGAGGAATATGTTTGACGGGATATTTTCTCCAACTATTTATTTTCCAATTTTTCATTTCAACTCAGAATTGTTTTAACAGACTTTATTATTTATTCAACAGTGACAGATTTAGCTAGGTTTCTTGGTTTATCTATATCGTATCCTTTATCTAATGCAGAGTAATAAGCTAATTTTTGCAAAGGTATAGAGGTCAAAAAAGGAATGAGTTCATCAGATATGGCATCAACTTCTATTTGCTCCCAAATATTTTCTGAATAAATTTCATCAGTACTTTTGTTTGTTATTAGTAAAACTTTTGCACCTCTAGATATAACTTCTTGCATATTTGAAATAGTTTTTTTGTAATATTCATCTCTTGGAGCGATTACCACTACTGGCATACCTTCTTCTATGAGAGCAAGAGGTCCATGTTTCATTTCCCCTGCTGGATAACCTTCAGCATGCACGTATGCGAGTTCTTTTAGTTTTAAAGCACCTTCGAGTGCAATTGGATATGAATAACCTCTACCCAAAAACATTGATCCTTTAGAATTAGCAAAATCTTTTCCAAGTGTTTGAATTTTATCTTCAATATTAAGAGTATTTTTTGCATATTTAGATAAAGACATTAAAGATTTTATCTTTTTTTGGTAATCCTTTTTGTTAATTGATTTTTGTTCATAAGAAAGCTTAGTGCACAATAAATAAAGTACTAACATTTGTCCTAAAAAAGCCTTTGTCGATGCAACACCAACTTCTGGGCCACAATGAATAGGTAAAACTAGATCTGCATCTCTTGCAATTGAACTTTCAACAACATTTACTACTGCACAAGTTTTAACATTATTTTTTTTGCACAAATCTAATGCAGCAAATGTATCTGCGGTTTCTCCTGATTGAGAAACAAACACATAAAGACAATCTTTTTTAAATTTAATTTTTCGATATCTAAACTCAGAAGCTATATCAACACTCACATCTAAACTGGTATTTTGCTCAAACCAATACTTAGCAACAAGACATGAGTGATATGCTGTTCCACATCCGATTAAAACCACTGATGAAATTTCATTGATTTTCCAAGGAAAATTATAAATATTTATCTCTTTATTATGTTTATCGATATACTCATTGATACAATTCTTTAAAGTGATTGGCTGCTCGTCTATTTCTTTGGCCATATAATATTTGTAATCTCCTTTTTCATAATTTTGATCATCTTTAGAAAGATTTAAAATTTTTTTATTAACTTTGGTTCCACTGGCATCAAAAAATTCAACTTGATCCTTTTTTAAAATACAAAACTCTCCATCATTTAAATATGAAATTTTATTAGTCATTGACTTTAATGCATAAGAATCTGAACCAAGATAGTGTTCGTTTGGTCCGTAACCAACTGCAAGTGGTGAACCTCTTCTTGCACCAACTATTAAGTCTGGTTGGTCTTTGAATATTATTCCTAATGCAAAACTACCATGTAATTTTTTTAAAACTTTTATAATTGTATTTTTGAGATTATTTTTTTTTAAATAATCAGTTACCAAATGTACTATTACTTCTGTATCTGTTTGGGATTTAAACTTATAGCCTTTATTTTCTAATAATTTTTTAAGAATAGTTGAATTTTCAATTATGCCATTGTGAACTACAGATACATCTTCTGATGAATGAGGGTGTGCATTTATTGAACTAGGTTTTCCATGTGTGGCCCATCTAACGTGTCCAATACCTATAGAACCTGATATTTTTGTTTGTATAATGTTTTTCTCTAAAGCGTCTACTCTGCCTTCACACTTTACTTCATTTATATTTCCTTTTGAAAGAGTTGCTATACCTGCGGAGTCGTATCCTCTATACTCAAGTTTTTTTAATGAACTTATAATTCTAGGTGTAACTTCTTTAGAGCTGGTAATTCCAACTATTCCACACATTACTTTTTATCTCCTTCTGTAATTTTTTTTTTCTTGTTGCTTTGGTCTTGTTAGTGCTAGTGACCCTTTGGACACATTTTTTGTAATTACTGACCCAGCACCTATAACACTTTTCTCATTCAAAGTGACTGGTGCTACTAAAGATGTATTTGAACCTACAAATACTTTATCCTTAATATTTGTTTTACTTTTTTTTCTTCCATCATAATTACAAGTTATTGTCCCAGCTCCAATATTAACATTACTTCCTACATAAGCATCACCAATATATGATAAATGATTAACTTTAGAATTTTTATTTATTGTAGTTTTTTTTACCTCAACAAAATTTCCAATTTTTGATCCAGATTTTATTTTTGTTCCAGGTCTTAAACGGGCGTATGGACCTACACTCACATTATTATCTATTTTAACACCCTCAAGATGAGAGAAAGATAAAATTTTTACATTATTTCCTATTTGAACTTTATCTGCTAACACAACATAAGGTTCAATCTCGACATTCTTTCCTATTTTAGTATCTTTAGAGAAAAAAACTGTATCAGGTCCCTTCATTTTGACACCTTTTTTTAAAAATTTATCTCTAAGTTTATTTTGTAAGTTTTGACTATTCATTAGATAGTTGTATATAACTGGGTTTTAAATTAATTAATTCACAATTTATTTCTTATTAATACTTTTTAAATTATGCAAAAATTCACAGTTCTTTTTGATTTAGATGGAACTTTAATTGATACTGCTCCTGATCTAATGAATGCTCACAATCACGTAATGCAAAAATTCGGTTATGAGACTAAATCAACTAATGAAATAAGAAACTTGGTTGGAAAAGGTGCAGCATCTATGATTGGTAGATCTTTATGGAATCAAGCAAGAAAAGAATTAAAAAAAATTGACGATGAAAAAATAAAATCTAAAATGGTTGATGAATTTATAGATTATTATGGAAAAAATATTGCTGTTGAAAGCAAACTTCTTCCAGGTGTTTTAGAATTTCTTAAATGGTGTAAAGAAAATAATATTTCGATGGCTGTTTGCACTAATAAAACTGAGCATCTAGCTGTAGATCTTTTAAAACAAATAAATGTTTACGATTATTTTGAATACGTAGCTGGATATAACACATTTGACTATTGTAAACCAGATCCAAGGCACCTAACAAATGTAATTGAAATTATTCAAGGTAAATTAAAGAAATCATTAATGATTGGAGATAGTGAAACTGATTCTGAATCTGCAAAAGCTGCGGGATTACCATTTATATTAGTTGAAGATGGATATACTGATAAAACTACGACTGAGATATATCATAATCATTTGATAAAAGATTTTCATGGTATTGAGCAAATAATTAATAAATACCTTATTAATTAGTATTGATTAAATCTTAATCAGGGAGTATTAAATTTTCTCAATGATTATACATATTGTAAAAGTTTATCCATCAAAAAAAAAATTACCAAAAAAGAGACAGCTTGCTTGGAAAATAGCAGAGATAGCAAGTGATAATGCTAAATTAAATAAAAATTCAATAGAAATGGTTATTAATAGAATTATTGATAACGCTTCTGTTGCTATAGCCTCCTTAAATAGAAGACCAGTAATTTCAGCAAGAGAAATGGCGAAAAAACATGTTAGAAAAAAAGGAGCTAATCTGTTCGGCATGAATTCAAAACTTAAATTTGATTGTGAATGGGTTGCTTGGGCAAATGGAACTGCTGTTAGAGAATTAGATTTTCATGATACATTTCTAGCAGCTGATTATAGCCATCCTGGTGATAACATTCCTGCCCTATTAGCAGTAGCGCAACAATTAAAAAAAAATGGAAATGATTTATTAAGAGGAATTATAACTGCATATGAAGTTCAAGTTAATCTTGTAAAAGCAATTTGTCTTCATAAACATAAAGTTGATCATATCGCTCACTTGGGACCAAGTGTTGCCGCTGGTATTGGATCAATGTTAAAATTAAATACAGATACTATTTATCAAGCTGTTCAACAAGCATTACATGTGAGTGTTTCAACAAGACAATCAAGAAAAGGTGAGATTTCAAGTTGGAAAGCATATGCTCCAGCTCATGCAGGAAAATTAGCAATTGAAGCTGTTGATAGAACGATGAGAGGTGAAGGAGCCCCAAGTCCTATTTACGAAGGAGAAGATAGTGTGATAGCAAGAATATTAGATGGAAAAAATGCTAGATATTTTGTTCCTTTACCAAAAAAAAACGAAGAAAAGAAAGCCATTTTAGAAACATATACAAAAGAATATTCTGCTGAATATCAAGCTCAAGCATTAATTGATATTGCAAAAGCACTTAATAAAAAAATTGATAATTTAAATACAATTAAGAAAATAGATATATATACAAGTCATCATACGCATTATGTAATAGGGACTGGAGCTAATGACCCACAAAAAATGGATCCAAATGCAAGTAGAGAAACATTAGATCACTCAATAATGTATATATTTGCAGTAGCTTTAGAAGATGCAGATTGGCATCATGTAAAGTCTTATACTAAACAGAGGGCTAACAAAAAAAGTACAGTTAAAATATGGAGATCCATTAAAACTCATGAGGATAAGAAATGGACGAAGAAATATCACGATCCTGATCCAAAAAAGAAATCTTTTGGTGCAAGAGTTGTAGTGACATTAAATAATGGAAAAAAAATTATTGAGGAATTAGAAAGAGCAGATGCTCATCCTTACGGTAAAAGACCTTTTGAAAGGATAGATTATATAAATAAATTTAAAATTTTAACAGAAAATATTATAACTAAAAAAGAAAGTGATAGATTTTTAAAAGATGTTCAAAATTTAAAAAAATTAAAAAATAATCAGCTTACAAAACTAAATATTGAAGTAAGTAGGAGATATTTAAGATCGAATAATAAAAAAGGAATATTTTAATGCATTTTGTGGATAAGAAACCTGAAGAGAAAAGAATTGATTTAGATAATAAACTAAAATCTAATAAAATTTTAAGAATACCTGGTGCATATAATCCATTAACAGCCAAAGTTATTGAAGAGATTGGATATGATGGAGTTTATGTATCTGGAGGTGTTATGTCTAATGATTTGGGTTATCCAGATATTGGACTAACAACACTTAGTGATGTAAGTAATAGATCTAAACAAATTGCAAGAGTAACTAATCTTCCAACTATTGTTGATGTTGATACCGGTTTTAAGTCATGTAAAGACACAGTAAGCACATTTGAAGAATTTGGAATATCTGCAATTCATTTAGAAGATCAAATAACACAAAAAAGATGTGGTCATTTAGATAATAAAGAGTTGATATCAAAAGAAGAAATGACAAAAAAAATTAAAGAATGTGTAGATGCAAGGTCAGATAAAAACTTTAAAATTATTGCACGTTCTGATGCTAAAAGTGTAGAAGGTATTGATAAAATGATTGACCGTTGTAAATCATATATAGATGCTGGTGCTGAAATTGTATTTCCTGAAGCTTTAAAAGATGAAACAGAATTTGAAAAGGTTAGAAAATCATTAGATTCTTATCTTTTGGCTAATATGACTGAATTTGGAAAATCAAAATTACTTGATTTTAAACGATTAGAGGAGCTTGGATATAATATTGTAATATACCCCGTTACAACGCAAAGACTAGCAATGAAAAGTGTTGAGGACGGTTTACGTGCCATTTTTGCTGATGGACATCAAAATAATATTATAGATAAGATGCAAACGAGAAAAAGATTATACGATCTAGTAGAATATGAAAAATATAATTCGCTAGATGAAAAAATATATAATTTTAGTACTGAAGGACATGAATAATGAGTGATGAAGTAAAAAAAGGTCTACTAGGGATAGTCGTTGATGAAACAGAAGTTTCCAAAGTTATGCCTGAAATTAATTCATTAACCTATAGAGGTTATGCAGTCCAAGATCTTTGTGAATTTTGTAGATTTGAAGAAGCCGCATATTTAATCTTAAAAGGAGATTTACCTAATACAATTGAACTTAGACAATTTGAGAAAATTGAAAAAGGACAAAGAGATTTATCAAAAAATCTTTATGAAATAATCAAGCATATGCCAAAAAAGTCTCATCCAATGGATGTGGCTAGAACAGCTGTTAGTGTTATGGGATTAGAAGATAAAGAGACAACAGATAATTCACAAGAGGCAAACACAAGAAAAGCTTTGAGAATCTTAGCTAAAACACCAACAGCTTTAGCAGCCTTTTATAGAATTAGAAAAGGTAAAAAAATTATAAAGCCAAAGAAAGAATTAACCTTTGCAGAAAATTTTTTCTATATGTGTTTTGGAAAAGTCCCACAAAAAGAAATTGTAAAAGCCTTCGATGTATCATTAATTTTATACGCAGAACATAGTTTTAATGTTTCAACTTTCACTGCCAGAACAATAACAAGTAGTTTATCTGATATTCATGGTGCGATAACAGGAGCTATAGCAAGTTTAAAAGGACCGCTACACGGTGGAGCAAATGAAGAGGTTATGCATATGATGAATAAAATAAAAAAACCTGAAAAGGCTCTCAAATGGATTAAAAATGCACTTAAGAATAAAGAAGTAGTTATGGGATTTGGACATAGAGTTTATAAAAGTGGGGATTCCCGAGTACCGACAATGAAAAGTTATTTTGAAAAAGTGTGTAAGATTAAGAAAAACAAAAAATTTATGAAAATTTATGAAATTGTTGAAAAAGAAATGATAGACAAAAAAAATATACACCCAAATGTTGACTATCCTACTGGTCCGACTTACCACTTAATGGGTTTTGATACCGACTTCTTTACTCCAATATTTGTTATTTCAAGAATTACAGGTTGGTCAGCTCACATAATGGAGCAACATGCATCAAATAAGCTGATAAGACCTTTAGCTAAATACAAAGGTAATAAGCATAGGCAAGTTATGCTTTTAAATCAAAGATAAGTCTATTTTAGTTTTAAAGATAATGTATAGTTTTAATAGGATTAATAAACTTAGCTTAAAAGTATATATCTCATGGTCTATTCATTTATTGACGTGTTCAGGTTTAGTAGCAGGTTTTTTATCACTAATAAATGTTTTTGAAAATAATCAAGCAGGTGCATTTCTTTGGCTAGGAGTGGCATTAATTATTGATGCAATTGATGGATCACTTGCAAGGAAATTTGAAGTTGCAAAGAATGTTAAAAATATTGATGGTAAAATGCTTGATAGTGTTATTGATTTTTTCAATTACATAATAATCCCATCAGTAATGATATATTGGTTCGATATTGTTCCTATGTATTTTGAAATAGTTATACCTTTAATCATTCTTGTTATATCTGCAATTTCTTATTCTAATAACAATTTAATGAGTTCAGAAAATTTTTACAAAGGCTTTCCTTGCATTTGGAATATTCTCTTACTTTATATTTATTTTTTTGATTTTAACCCTATAGCAAACTTATTTTTAATTTCATCTTGTATTATACTTAAATTTATACCTTTAAAATATGTTCACCCTCTTCGTGTTAAAAAATATAAAATTCAATCTACAATTTTTATGGCTTTATGGTTTATTTCAACTCTTAAATTACTTATAACTTCCATTTATAAATTAGATAATTTGTATGATTATTTAGTCATAATTATTTGGGTCATTTCAAATTTCTATTTTATATCCTTAACAATTTACGAATTATTAATTGATATATTTAAAAGCACTTCAATAAAATTGAAAAAACTACAATTTTAAATCAATACTTAGATAATAATTTTCCTAAAATTCTAATATCTTTAACTTTCTCTAAATTTCTGACTGTATCAATGATTTTTTTCGACTTTATAGATGGCCACTTAGCAAATTCTGTGCATCCTAAAAATTTATCAGCTACTTCATCATATGTCATTGGAATTGCAGGACTTCCTTTGCCAAAATCACCTCTGCCAGATATTCTTTTTCCATTTTTTAAATAGATATCAATAATAGTTGTCATCTTATCGTAACCAGCAGTTTCGGCTATTTTATTTTTATAGAAATTAACTTTTTTAAGCATTTGTTGTACATCTGGTTTATTAATTCTCTTATCTTGGTATTCTGGTATGTAAGCTCTTCTATCCATTAACAATATTGCCATTGAATATTCCATACTAAACTTTGCTTGAAATTCATTTTTTGGTCTATGATGTATTAGAGCGTTTTGCATATTATGATTTGTGCCTACATCAATCTTTAAAACTTGCTCAGGTTTAATATCGAATTTTTTTATTAACTCTAGCATTTTAGTCATTCCAGGATGAGTTAACGATCCACAAGGATGTGGTTTAATAGAAATTCCAGGTGATTTAAAAGTCCATGGTCTTCCAAGCTTACCCTTCAAAGAATTAATATTATATCCTCCTCCATGTGCCTGAAAAAAACCTCTTGGAGATTCTAAAATTTTATCAGTAGATGACCATCCGTATCTTACTAGATCACACGCTATAACTCCGCTTTCTGCAGCTCTACCTGCATGCAGTGGTTTAGTCATTGTTCCAAAGTTTTCTCTTAGACCTGCGCTAAGGGATGCGGCAATACCTAAAGATTTTACAATTTTATTTAAATCATATTTTCTTATTTTAGCTGCTGCAGAAGCTGACGCAAATGTTCCACAAGTAGCTGTTGAATGAAATCCATGCTGATAATGACGTGGAGACATGGCTTCTGAGATTTTGCATTCAACATCAACACCTATTAAATATGAATTTAGAAAGTCTTTTCCATTTATTTTATTAACCTCTCCTTCAGCAAAAGCACTAGGCAAACAAGGGGCCGTTGGATGTGTTAAAAGACCATAAACTCTATCTTTTGCTACTGCTAATTGTGTATCATCATAATCATCAGAATGTATTCCAACACCATTTGCTAACGCTGCAAAGTTAGTAGGTACTTTCATTTTAGATCCTATAACAGTTGCTTTTCCTTTAGCTGAACTTTTTTTTATATGTGCAAATAAGTAGTTGCCAGTTCTTGCAACCGAACCTGATAATGCTAGACCGAAACCATCTAAAATATGTTTTTTTGCTAATTCAACTACCTCTTTTGGAATGCTTTTAAATTTTGTGTTGTATACAAAGTTTGCAACATATTTTGTTAAGTCCTTCCCTCTCTTAGATTTAATATTTGGTGTAAAAGCTTTGGTCATTATTTTCCTTTCATTATTAGATTTTTAATTGGTCTGTAAAATAAACTTAAAAAAGTTAATGCAAAAAATACGAGCACTATTGGTCTTGTGAAAAACATAAATATATTTTGATCAAAAATTATTATTGACTGAGCTAGTGAATTTTCAACTAATTCTCCAAGCACAATACCCATTATTATTGGTGCAGGAGAAAAACCATATCTTCTTAAAAAGAAGCCAGCTACACCTGAAATTAACATAATATAAACATCAACCATTGATTGAGATAAACCATAAGATCCAACCAAGCAAAAAACAAAAACTGACGGCCATAAATAACCTCTTGGTATTAATGATATTCTTGAAAATATTTTTGCTCCAAGTAGTCCAAAAATTAAAAATATAAAGTTAGCCAATAACATTCCATAAAAAATTGTGTACAAAAGATCAGGTTGCTGTTCAAAGAGATAAGGGCCAGCTCTTAAACCATGAATTTGAAAACCACCTAAAATCACTGCTGTTGTTGCAGAGCCTGGAATACCTAAAGCGAGAGTTGGTATCATAGCTCCACCGGTTGCAGCATTATTTGCCGACTCTGGTGCAGCAACACCTTCTATTTCACCTTTGCCAAAATTATCCTTATTTTTAGACCATCTTCTGGCTTCATTATATCCAATCATTGCACTAACCGTTCCTCCCTCAGCAGGAAGAATACCAATAAATGTTCCAATACCTGAAGATCTTAGAATTGTCTTTGCGCAATTTTTAAATTCTGAAATTGAGGGAAGTTTAATTGCTGAAAATTTAATCCTCTCTAATAGTAATTCACTTTTAGATGCTTGAACCAAAATCTCAGACATTGCAAATAAACCTATTAAGACTGGAACAAAACTTATTCCTTCAAATAATTCTGCTACTCCAAATGTAAACCTTGATACACCAGTTGTTAAATGAACTCCTATTGTTGCAACAAACAAACCAATTAAACCACCAATTAAATTTTTTACAGGGGATTTTGAACTAATTGATGCAAGCATGGATAATCCAAATATTGCTAGTGCAAAATACTCTGGCGGACCAAACTTATATGCAATTCTAGCTAAAGTTGGAGCGAAAATAATTAATACAATAAGAGATAGTATTCCTCCAACCACGCTTGATACAGCTGCCATTCCTAAAGCTCTTCCAGCTTCACCTTTTTGCGCCATTGGAAATCCATCAAATGCAGTAGCAGCAGCTGGTGGTGCTCCTGGAGCATTGATTAATATTGCAGTTATTGAACCACCAAAAGTGCCACCACAATATAAAGCAGCCATTGCAGCTATTGCTTGGCTTGGCTCTAAGTAAATTGTAAAAGGTAATAATAATGCAATTGCCATACCTGAACTAAGTCCTGGTAGCGCTCCTATTAAAACTCCTACAATTGTAGAACCTAAAATTAGACCAAATGTTGTATAATTTAAAATTAAAGAAATATTAGACAAAAAATCCATTAGTAGAAATTCCTTATTATGAATTCCTCAAGAATTCCTTGTGGAAATTTTAGTTGTAGAACTAATGTAAAAAAAACAAATACAAATATAGATATTACAAGGGAATAAAAAAATATTTTTATATAATCTTTCCTTTGCCATAAAATTGGCATTAAAAGTGTGTATAAAAATATAGAGATAAAAAAACCTAATTTATCTGCTATCAAAACTATAAAAAGAGTATAACCAAATGTAATAAAAGCGTTTCTTCTTATTAGTTCTTTTGTTTCAGACTTTAACTTCTTATTTTGTACTAACTGAAATACAGACAGAAAAATTATTAATGAAAAAATTAATCTAGGCATCATTGTAGGTTGCATACCTTGTGCCAATATTTCTGGTACTTCATCAAATGTGAAAGTATATGCAAACAATGCAACAGAAATAATAATTATTACACTAAGAATTTTTATATCTTTTATCATTGTGGCGACTAACGGGGGATCTGCTCCCCCGCTATTATTTTTGAATTTATTTGGCTAAACCTAAGCTTACTAAAGCTGCTCGTGCTTCTTTGTAAATAGATTTAATTTCTGCATCCCATGCTGCTGCTCCTGCAACACTAGACGAGTCTAATCCAGCACCTTGTAGGTAGTTTTGATAAACTGGATGCTTCATAGCTTTTAAGAAACCTTTTTCAAGAGTATTAATAGTTTCTTGTGGTGTTCCTTTAAGAACAACTACACCTCTAACTGTAGCAAATGATGCGTTGATCCCCTTCTCTTTTAAAGTTGGAGTATCTGGTAAAGCTGACATTCTTTGATCAGACATTACAGCTAATACTCTTAATTCACCTGCATCTAATTGATCTTTACCTTCATCCAAGTTTAATCCAGCTGCTTCTATTTGATTTCCAACCAAGCTAGTCATTATAGCTCCACCACCTTCGAATGGTACAAAAGCTATTTTTGTTTTTGCTTCTCTTGCAAAGATTAATCCTGAAATATGGTCAACACTTCCGACGTTTGTTCCACCATACTTAATTGGCTTTTTGTTCCCTGCTTTAATCAAATCTTCAATTGTTTTGTAAGGGCTTTTTGCATTTACAAATATAACAATTGGATCAACTGTTGTTCTTGCAACACCTACAAAGTCATCAATTTTTAATTCAGCATTTCCTCTAGCCATTCTAAATAAGTGAGTTGGAGTAATTGCTAAAACAGTATGACCGTCTCTTGGCTTTGATTTAACATAAGCCATAGCTTTATTTCCACTGTCTCCTTTTTTTGGAGTGATGTAAGCATTATTTTTTAAATTTTTTCTTGTTCTAATAAGCAACATTCTTGCAGTTGTATCTGTACCACCGCCTAATCCAGCATGTGTTACAACTTCAATTGGTTTTGATGGAAAACCATGGCCATCAGCGACAGCTATATTCCCTAATCCAATAAATGAAGTTACTACTAATATTGCACTTAGAAGCAAATTAAACATTTTTTTCATTATTTCCTCTCTTAAGTTAATCAAGAATTAAACCAAAGTGACCTTCTTAATACAAGGTCTAATTAACCACACCTATTGGAGTTTTAGAAGATAGGTCTAACTTACCTATTTAAAAATATTAAATAATCGCCATATATAACTTATGGAAAATTTAAATAGGCATCATAAACCACAAGATTTAAGTGATAAAATTGCTTTTGCATTTACAAAATTTTTAAGATTCTTGGCTGATACTTTTTTCAAAAAAAAGTATGGGCATAGAGCTGTGGTTCTAGAAACTGTAGCTGCTGTTCCAGGTATGGTAGCAGGAATGTTGTTGCATTTAAAATCTTTAAGAAAAATGCAAGATGACAAGGGTTGGATTAAAATTCTTCTTGATGAAGCTGCGAACGAAAGAATGCATTTAATGACTTTTATTAAAATTGCTAAGCCAACGTTTATAGAAAGATTAATTATAATGTTTGCACAATTTATATTTATTTTGATGTATCTATTTATATATTTAATTTCACAAAAGACTGCTCATAGAATTGTTGGGTATTTTGAGGAGGAAGCCGTTATAAGCTACACTGAGTATTTAAATGAAATAGAAGAAGGCAAGATAGAAAATATTAAGGCTCCTGAAATAGCAATAAATTATTGGAACCTTCCATTAAATTCTAGATTGAAAGATGTTGTAAAAGTGATTAGAGACGACGAGGCTGGACATAGAGATGTTAATCACAGTTTTGCAGATATTTTGAATGCCAAAAAAAATAAAACTTTTGAAGAGGAGGATGAAAAAGAAAAAGAAAAAATTTAAGACATATATGTTTCTATGAAAAAAATATTTATTGCTTATGGCCATCATAACACTAATAATTCGTTTAATGCTGCAATTAGAAATACATTTATAGAAGAAGCAAAAAAAATAGGTCATTCAATCGATTTACTCAACCTTTTTGAAGAAAAAGAACAACTTCCCTTTTATAATCAAGATGTAAACCCACCACCAAAACTTGTTTTAGATTATAGAAAAAGATTAGAAGAATGTGATGTAATGATGTTAATTGGTAGTTGTCATAATTTAAGGTTAAATGCAATTTTAGAAAATTGGGTTGATTGGGTATTGCATCCAAAGTGGTTCTTTTCCTATAGATCTTTAATTCCAGGAAATAAGTATTTTAAAAATTATGGTTATCCTGTGCCTGGCGCAATGAAGGGTAAGCTTGGAATTGTATCTATTACATATGGGGGACCTATGATAAGTTACCAAAGTTTCTCTATATTTGACAATATTCCTTTTAGAAGAATAAAGAAAGTTGTTTTCAAATTAGGTGGATTAAGAACAAAATATATTAGATTCTATTCGGTGTTACCAAATATGGAAAGGAAAGTATTTGATAAACATATGCAAAAAGTTAGAACGTTAGCAAAAAGTTTATAAAACTACTTCAAAACCCTCAAAATTTGGAGCTCCCAAATATAAGTCTTTGTGTTGACCTGCGTTTTTATGAGCTAACTTGAATGCTTCTGATTTAGTCCATTTAATAAAATCAGTTTTCGAATTCCAAACACTATGTGAAGCATACAACGAAAATTCCTCATTTTTTTCTCCTTTAACTAAATGAAATTCTTTAAAACCAGGAACTTCTCTTAAATGAGTATCTCTTTCTCTCCAAACTTTCTCAAATTCATTTTCCTTACCAGGTACAATTTTAAATCTGTTCATTGCAATAAACATAATTATAAATACGAAATAACTTTTTGAGGATCAGGTCTTTTTCTTTCGTTTGGTTCACCTTTTTTATGGCCTAAGTAGATAAATCCAGCAATGCGGTCTTTTTTTAAATCTCCACCTAAATATTCAAGCATTTTCTCGTTATAGGCATACCATTCGGTTAGCCATTGAGCTGCGTATCCCATTGATTGTGCACAAGATAATAAGTTCATACAAACTGCTCCTGATGATAATCTCATTTCCCACTCTGGTATTTTTGGGTGTTCTGCAGGTGAGGATATTACAGCTAATACCGCCCCAGCTCTTTGAAGTCTTTTGGACTCTATATCTAATTGTAATTGTTCAGCTTTAGGATTTTGTCTTTTAAATTCAGTAAGAATAATTTCTTCATCAACAATTTTTAATTTTTCACCAACTATAACTTTTATTTTCCAAGGGTTAAGAGCACCATGATCTGGCACTCTTATTCCAGCTGCTAATATTGTTTCTAAATCTTTTTTTGGGATGTCTTTGTTAGACATCATTTTAGCTAAAACAGATCTTCTCTTTAAATAAAAGTTATCACTAGTGCCCATTCGTAAATCTTTCTTCCGCACATGTGTTTTTAATTAACTAAACGCGTCTATCCAACTACCTTGGGTAGATGCTTTTGAATATTCAGTAGCTCTTCCTTCAAAGAAGTTCATATGCTCTACTGCATTTAACATCGTGTCTAACCAAGTCAATGGGTTTTTCTTAATATCATAAATTGGCTCTAAACCTAATTGAGACAATCTTCTGTTTCCAATAAATCTTATGTAGTCTTTAACTTCTTGTGCAGTTAAACCTTGCATCGGACCCATTTCAAAAGCTAAATCAATAAATGCATCTTCATGCTCAATTATTGTTCTGCAAGCTTCATAAAGTTCTTTTTTAAGTTGTGGTGTCCATATTTCAGGATTTTCTTTAATGAACTCTTTAAAAATTCTTATCATAGAATTACAATGAAGAGTTTCATCTCTTACGGACCAAGTTACTATCTGACCCATTCCTTTAAGTTTATTATGCCTTGGAAAGTTTAATAAAATTGCAAAACTTGCAAACAATTGAAGGCCTTCAGTAAAAGCACTAAATACAGCTACAGTTTTTGCAATATCTTCTTTTGAGTTTACATTAAAGTTTTGCATGTAATCATATTTATCCTTCATCTCTTTATACTTCATGAATGCGGAGTATTCAGACTCTGGCATACCAATAGTATCTAATAGATGCGAATAAGCAGCTACATGAACTGTCTCCATAGATGCAAATGCTGTCATCATCATCAAAACTTCAGTTGGTTTAAAAACAGAAGTGTAATGTCTTAAATAACAGTTGTTAACTTCTACATCAGCTTGGGTAAAAAATCTAAAAATCTGGGTTAATAAATTTTTTTCTGATTGTGATAAGTTTTTTTGCCAATCTCTAACATCATCACCTAGTGGAACCTCTTCTGGTAACCAGTGAATCCTTTGTTGAGTTAACCAAGCATCGTAACACCACGGATACCTAAATGGTTTGTAAACAGGGTTCTCTACTAGTAATCCCATTTTTTTTGGTTCGATAATTTTTTGTTTTGCTTCTTTTAGATTTTCTACTGACATGATAAACACTCCTCGTATTCTGGTTGTTGATTTTCTTGTTTTTTTGATTTGTAAACATTTGTAGTTACATCTGTAGAACTTGCATCGTTTACATTTTCCGCTCTTTGTATTGATTTAGATCTGCAGTAATAAAGACTCTTCAAACCTTTTTTCCATGCTTGGAAATGAATTTGGTGCAAGTCTCTTTTGTGAATGTCTGCAGGTATAAATATGTTTATTGATTGTGCTTGTGAAATATGAGGTGTTCTATCAGCACCCAATTCTACAATCCATTTCTGATCAAGCTCAAAAGCTGTTTTAAATACATCTTTTTCTTGTTGTGTTAAGAAATCAAGATGCGAAACAGAGCCTTGGTTAGTTGTAATAGAAGACCAAGTATCATCATCGTTTTTGCCGTGTGTATCTAACAATTTGCTTAAGTACTTATTTCTTACATTAAATGATCCAGATAATGTTTTGTGAGTATAGCTGTTTGCAGCTATTGGTTCAATTCCTGGAGATGTTCCTCCACAAATGATTGAAATTGAAGCGGTAGGAGCTATAGCAGTTTTATTTGAAAATCTTTCATTAATTCCATAGTCTGCAGCATCTGGGCATGCACCTCTTTCATTAGCTAAATCTTTTGATGATTGATCAACTTGTTTTTGAATATTTTCAAATATTTTTTTATTCCAAACTTTGCTCATTACAGACTCGAATGGGATCATTTTTTGTTGGAAAAATGAATGCAGACCCATTACACCTAAACCCACACTTCTTTCTTTTAAAGCTGCATAAGTTGCATCGCTAAAAGACTCTGGTGCTTTTTCAATAAAATCAGTTAATACATTGTCAAGAAATCTCATTACATCTGGTATAAAACTTTCGTCATCTTTCCACTCATCATATGTTTCAAGATTTAAAGATGATAAACAACAAACTGCTGTTCGATCTCTGCCATCTTTATCAATACCTGTTGGTAAAGTAATTTCGCTACACAAATTTGAGGTTTTTACAGTTAAGCCTGCAAGTTTATGGTGTTGTGGTATCATTCTATTAACCGTATCAATAAAAACAATATATGGCTCTCCAGTTTCAATTCTTGCAGTTAATAATCTAATCCATAAGTTTCTTGCTGAAACTGTTGATTGAACAGATTGATCTTTTGGACTTTTTAGTGCCCATTGTTCATCTAATTCTACTGCACGCATAAATGCATCTGATACTAGTACTCCGTGATGAAGATTTAAAGATCTTCTATTCGGATCACCACCTGTTGGTCTTCTCATTTCAATGAATTCCTCAATTTCAGGATGATCGATTGGAAGATAACATGCCGCCGATCCTCTTCTCAAAGAACCTTGGCTGATTGCCATAGTTAATGAGTCCATCACTTTAATGAAAGGAATTATTCCTGAAGTTTTACCAACTCTACCAATTTTCTCACCGATAGATCTTAAATTTCCCCAATAACTTCCAATACCTCCACCTTTTGCTGCAAGCCAGACATTCTCACTCCAAAGATCTAGTATTCCATTTAAACTATCACCTGCTTCGTTTAAAAAACATGAAATTGGCAATCCCCTTTTTGTTCCACCGTTTGATAAAACTGGAGTTGCTGGCATAAACCAAAGGTTACTTATATAATTATAAAGTCTTTGCGCATGTAAGTTGTCGTCTGCATAATGACTTGCTACTCTAGCAAATAAGTCCTGGAATGACTCGTTTTCACCAAGATATCTGTCACTTAATGTTGCTCTACCAAAATCAGTTAGTTTGTCATCTTTTGATCTATCAATTTTGATAGTGATGCCTTTTGAATTTTGAAATAACTCTGTGTTATTATTTAAAGAAAATAAATCTGGTCTTTTATCTTTAATGCTGACGTTTTCCGCTGGTTTAAAATCAGAGACAGCTTTCCTGATTGCCTGAGACAATATTTTGTTCATTAAACTCCCTTTTCTTCTTTATACTAAAAAATCTAGTAAATAACTAGATGTAGTGTGTAGATTTACCTGTTATACTATATAAAATGTAAATCAATAGAACATTTATAGAACTTTAGGAAAATTTATCAATAAAAATTTTAAAAAAATGTACATATATCCACATGAATAATTCAGTAAAAATTGATCCTTATGGGTTTCGTGAATATGACGCAAGATGGATATACGAAAAAGACATTGATGATGGAGGAATCGATTCATTGGGAAAAGGTCTTGGCTCCCAAATAATAAAACACACACACAAAAATAACCCAAGAGTTGTAGTAGGACATGATTATAGATCTTATAGCGAGCATATCAAAAAAAATTTGATTGAAGGTCTGATTTCAACAGGATGTAATGTTGAAGACATAGGCTTATCATTATCTCCGATGGTTTATTTTGCTCAATTTAATTTGGAGACTGATGCAATTGCAATGGTAACAGCCAGTCATAATGAAAATGGATGGACAGGTGTAAAAATGGGTATCAAAAAAGGGCTAACCCATGCACCAGATGAAATGAAAGAGTTAAAAGAAATCACTTTAAATCAGAGTTTTGTGAAAGGTGAAGGAAATTTAAAAATAATAGATGGTTTTAAAAATGTTTACAAAAATGATTTGATTAATAAAAATCGAATAAAGAAAAAAATTAAAGCAGTGGTTGCATGTGGAAATGGAACTGCAGGCATTTTTGCTCCAGATATATTAAGAGGAATAGGTTGTGAGGTAATTGAGATGGATTGTGAATTAGATTGGACATTTCCAAAATACAACCCAAATCCTGAGGATTTAGAGATGCTTCATGCTATATCGAAATCAGTTATAGAAAATAATGCTGATATCGGTTTCGGCTTTGATGGTGATGGGGATAGAGTGGGAGTAATAGACAATAAAGGTAACGAAATTTTCTCGGATAAAATAGGGCTTTTGATTGCAAGAAACTTATCTAAAGATTATAAAAATAGTAAATTTGTTGTCGATGTTAAATCTACCGGGCTTTATTTAAAGGATGAGGTTTTAAAGGAAAATAATTGTAAAACTATTTACTGGAAGACAGGACATTCTCACATCAAAAGAAAAGTGAATTTAGATAAAGCCATAGCTGGATTTGAAAAAAGCGGTCATTTCTTTTTTAATGAACCTCTTGGATATGGATATGATGATGGAATTAACTCAGCAATACAAGTTTGCAAATTATTAGAGAGAAGTAATAAACAAATTAGCGATATTCTTAAAGATTTACCAATAACTTTCCAAAGTCCAACAATGGGTCCTTTTTGTAAAGATAGTGAAAAATATGGTGTTGTTGATGATATGACTAAAAGAATAAAAGAATTAAAAGAAGAAAAGTTTAAAATAGATGATCAAGTTATAAATGATGTACTTACAGTTAATGGTGTAAGATTTTCTTTTGAAGATGGATCTTGGGGCTTAATACGAGCATCTTCTAACAAACCGTCATTAGTAATTGTTACGGAAAGTCCAACTTCAGATTTAAGAAAAAAGAAAATATTTGACTTTATTGATGAGCTTCTCCAGCAAACCGGTAAGGTTGGGGATTACGATCAAAAAATTTAAGTTTCAAAAAAAAAAGTTAAAAAGATTTGAGAGAATCGATTATAATAACAAATGAGGTGGCGGAGGGAGACTGAAACCACCTCGTCTCCTAAGTCACCAAAAATCTATACAAAAATAAGGTCCCTATTACATATAAAAATAAACCAAAAAGTCTTTGGGTTTTAATTCTATCAAGGTTTTGAACTGTTTTAGCTCCTATTCTAGCCATTACAGTTGTCACTGGCACGAATATTAGGAATGCAGGTATATTTATAAAACCAATACTTAGAGGTATGTCTGCTTTTAACATCATCCCAGATGTAAAAAAACCAATTGAACCAAATAAAGCTATTACAAATCCAATAGCAGCCGAACTTCCTATTGCTAAATTTATTGGATAACCAAAATATCTTAATATTGGTACATTCATCATAGCACCAGTTATACCCATTGGAGCTGAAATTAATCCTGACAAAAAACCAAATATCATTCTAGGAAAAATATTAAAATTTTTATTTATTTTTTTTGATTTTTCACTTTGTAATAATAAGTAAGCACCAAAAAAAAACACAACAGCTGAAAAAAAAAATAACAATGTTTTTGTATTCATTAATGCCGCCATCAAAGTTCCTGTAAAAACTCCTATAATGACAAACGTTCCATAATTTTTAATTATATTAAAATCTACAGCTTTATATTTTCTGTGCGTCAATACAGATGCTGTTGATGTTAAAATTGTAATAGAGAATGCAGTTCCTACAGATAAATGCATTAGATAATCTTTATCAACGTTAAATGTTTCAAATACAAAAAATAAAAATGGAACAGATATAAGGCCACCACCTATTCCAAAAAACCCTGCAAAAAATCCAACTGGAACGGCTGCAGCCATCATCAAGAAAATAAAATAAATATTATTAATCTCTAAAAGAGTATTATTCAATTTGACCTGCCGATAAGGTCTGTGGATAGAGTTTTACTTTATCCATAAAGTGATCAATTTTTTTTATATCGGCATCTCTCACACACATATTTTCACTCAAATGTCTTTTCCAAAAACTTGAACCTGTTTGTCCATGAAATAATCCAAGTGTGTGTCTCATAATTTGATTTAATCTTGTTCCTTTTTTTATTTGTTCTCTTACATATTCAATTAATTGTTCAACAACTTGTTGTCTTGTTAAAATATACTCATTATTAAAAATTTGTTTTTCAATATCAGCTAACATATATGGTGATTGATATATGGATCTACCTATCATAACTCCATCAACATTCTTTAAATGATCTTTAATTTGATCTGTTGAAGTTATTCCTCCATTAATTATAATTTCTAAATTTTTGAAATCTTTTTTTAATTTATTTACATATTCATATTTTAGTGGAGGTATGTTTAAATTTTGTTTTGGAGTAAATTTTCCTAGCATTGCTTTTCTTGCATGTATTATGAATGTTTTAACACCTGTATCTTTTAGAGTATTAATGAAATTGTATAAATTTTCATATTGATCAACGTTGTCATAACCAATCCTTGTCTTAACAGTTACTGGTAATGATGTTTTTGATACCATGTGATTTAAACAATCAGCAACGAGATTGGGCTCTTTTATTAAACATGCTCCAAATCTATTTTTTTGAACTTTTTTGCTCGGACATCCTAAGTTTAAATTTATTTCATCATAACCAAATTCCTGACCCAAAAAAGCAGCATTTGCTAACAATTTTGGAGATGATCCTCCCAACTGCAGCGCTACAGGTTTTTCTCTCATATCAAAATCTAGTAGTTTCTTCTTATCCCCTCTATCAATAGCTTCTGATACAATCATTTCAGTATATAAAAGGACGTTCTTACTGATTAATCTTAAAAAAAATCTCTCGTGCTTATCAGTGCAATCCATCATTGGTGCAACAGAAACAGTTCTGATTAATTTAGACATATTTTTTTAATTTGCTCGATAAATTTATTTTTTTATCGTTTACATATTCTTGATGATTTTGCTCAATTTTTGATAACTCATATTTGTAATTAACCATCACTCCAAATGATCTTTTAAAACCTACATCAGATACATTAGCATTTATTACCACATCATCAATTTCTGCCCCATTGTTTAAATGAAACCTGCATACATCATTTATTGGAAAGCCTAATTTATTTTTTTGTATTGCTAAATAATTCAGCGCTATTTTTACAATTAAGTCTTTATTATCAATAAATTTTCTATCACCTATTTTTAGTCCTAACGATTTCAAAAACTCAACTTTAGGAAAATTTTCTTTTTTCACAATTTCGCCTAATGTTTCATTATCTAAAGACTTGACCCAATCAGCAAAGCCTATCATCGGGGAAAGTGTTCCAAAATTTTTAACATCAGGTAATTCTTCTTGTAACTCGTACACTACCCTTTTTATCAAAAAATTTCCTAGTGTGACCCGGGATAAACCTTCTTGACAGTTACTAATAGAGTAAAATGTTGCTGTATCGTAACTTTCTTTTTTTTCGTTATTTGGTCGTGTTAATTCTTGGATAGATTTTGCCAAACCTTTTGTCAAAGCTATTTCAACAAATATAATTGGCTCTTCGTCTAAGGCAGGATGAAAATAAGCAAAAAATCTTCTATTTTCTCCAAGTCTAATTTTTAATTCATTCATATCTTTCATTGAATGAACTTTTTCATATTTTAATAACTTCTCTAATATAGCAGCTTTGGTATCCCAAGTTATTTTTCTCAATTTCAAAAATCCTGGATTAAACCAATTTTTAAAGATATCTATCAGATCGTAATCTAAATCTTTTAATTCAGGATTTTTTGTTAAAAAACTTTGTAAGTCCTCTCTCAGAGATACTATTTCAGGTGTTCCGTTTGGAGCCATATTTAATCTTTTAAATAGTTCTTTACGTTTACCTGACGATACTCTTGATAAATTTAAAATTGACCTACTACTTTTACTCTGACTGTAATCCTTGATTGCCTCATCTACATTTTCAGGATTAGGCTTATATTTTTCGTTAACTTTCAAAAGAAATTTTAATTTTTCTTCTTCGGACAAATTGTGATACCTAAACAATACGTCTCTAGCTAAAGTAATTCCAAAAGCAGCGCCTTTAGAAGAAAGTAAATCTTCACAAAGTTCTATTAATTCCCTTTTTTTGGTGAACTTAGCTATAGACTTCTTTTCTAATATTCTTTGGCCAGCATCTGCAATGGTCTCAAAAATTCTTTTTATATTTAACATGGTGCTTTTTATATATTAAAAACCTAAACTTTTACCCATTATTTTATCAGGTAACCAAGTAACAATTTCAGGAAAAATACATAAAATTAGTATTGCAAGCGCCATGATAATCATAAAGGGTATTGATCCTTTTAAAATTTCAGACAAACTAACATCAGGTGTAATTCCTTTTATAATATAAAGATTTAATCCAACCGGTGGAGTAATAAGACCAATTTCCATATTTATAGTAAATACAATTGCGAACCAATATGGATCAAAACCTAGTTGTGTAATCACTGGAAGTAATATTGCAGAAGTCATAACAATAACTGCAACTGGTGGTAAAAAGAAACCAGCAATTAAGAGGAAAATATTTATTAAAATAAATACTACCCATTTGTTTGAACTTAACTCCACCATGCTCTGTGCTAAAGACTGTGTTACGTAAAGTTGTGATAAAGTAAATGCAAAAAGATAAGAGGCAGCAATGATAAACATTATCATTACACTTTCTTTCATTGAAACTTTAACAATATTCCATATTTTTTTGGGTTGATAAATTTTGTAAACTACTGCGATTAGTACGAAGACTAAAAATGCTCCTACACCTGAAGCCTCTGATGGTGTTGCAACGCCACCATACAAAACATATAAAACGCCGGCTATGATTGCCAAAAAGGGTAAAATTCTTGGTAGTACTTCTATTTTTTCTTTTAAAGTTGGTGGTGTTCTATTCTTTAAAGCTTTTGCAGACTCTTTATCAATAAAATAACTGTGTATTAAAGCCCAAATTGCGAACATACCTGCCAACATAAAACCAGGTACCAGCCCACATAAAAATAATCTTCCAATAGAAGTTCCGGTTGCAATTCCATAAACTATCAAAACGATACTTGGTGGAATTAATACTCCTAAAGTTCCTCCAGCTGCTATTGTTCCTGTAGCAATTTGATCTGAGTAACCTCTTTTTCTCATTTCAGGTATTCCCATTGTTCCAATTGCAGCACATGTTGCAGGGCTTGATCCACTTAAAGCAGCAAAAATTGAACAAGCACCAATATTAGAGATTACTAGACCACCCGGAAGTCTCCAAAGCCATCTATCTAATCCTGTGTACAAATCTTTTCCTGCCGGAGAATTGGCGACTGCCATTCCCATTAAAATGAACATTGGAATTGAGAGTAAAACAAAAGAATTTAATCCAGCGTAAAACGTTTCTGCAAAGACATCTAGCATTTGAAAACCTTCAAACGCCACTAAAAGTGCAATTGATACAAAACTTAAACCAAATGCTATTGGTATTCCTGAAAATAAAACTATTAATGTAAAAACAGCAACTATTATGGCTATAAATAAAGGATCCATTAACTTTTATCCTTTTCCTCATAAAGTTTTATTATTTCAGCGATGTATTGAAGTATCATTAATCCAGCACCTATCATCATTGATGAGTAAGGTATCCATAAAGGTGGGTCCCAAACTGTTCCTGTAGAATAGTTTTTAGTAAAAGCTTCTTCAACCATTAAAAACCCAAAATAGAAAAGAATAAGAAAGAACAGTAAACTTAGTAATGATGTAAAAATTTTTAGTCTTAAAATATTTTTTTGTGATAAAAAATCGTAGATCCACTCCATACTTACATGTGCTTTTTCACTTAGAACATAAGCACTTCCAATAAAAGTAGAGGCAACTAGAAGCATTGTTACAAGCTCTGTTTGCCAAGTTATTGCTCTTTGAAAAAAATATCTTTCAAATACCAACTCAACGATCACTAAAATTGATAAAAGTAAAGCTGCAACAGCAAAAGCACCACAAGCTCTAGCAACTAGATCACAAAATTTTAAGTATTTATTTTTCATAAAAAAAACCCCTACTTACATCAAATAAATAGGGGTTCTTTATATATTATTTTATTTAACTGCTAAAGCCATTTCCATCAGCTTATCACCACCTGGAACTTTTTCAGCAAAAGCTTTGTGAGAAGATTGCTTTGCAATCTCTACCCATGCAGCATGATCATTAGCATCCATATATACTAACTTAACACCTGCAGCTTTATATGCGTCCTCAAATTTTTTATCTAAGTTTTCTACTTGAGCTGTCATATATTTCTCAGCAACTTTACCTGCTTTCATTAAAGCAACTTGTTGGCTAGAATTAAGCTCATTGTAACTTTTCTTAGACATTAAAATTGGCTCATACATAAACCATAAACCAAATTTTCCTGGAGGTGTTGCACATGAAACTTGCTCGTAAATTTTGTAACTTACAAAACTTCCAGAACTTGTGTTTGCACCTGTAAGTACACCAGTTTGTAAACCAGTATAAATTTCAGATGATGGCATGCTTTGAATACCTGCACCTGCGGCTTCTAACATCTGATTAAATGCTTTTCCTGCTGCTCTCATTACTTGACCTTTTGCATCGCTAGGATTTTTAATACACTTAGATTTTGAGGCAAATCCACCACCTAACCAAGCATCAGATAAAACTACAACGCCAGCTTCACTTATGATTCTTTTAATCTCGGTCATCATTGGACCTTTGTTGAATCTTAAAGCATGCTCATGATTTTTTACAGTTCCTGGCATTAAAGTAGCATCAAATTCTGGATGGAATTTTGATGCGTATGCAAGTGGAAAAGCAGAGATATCTAATTGACCTGTTGTCATTGGTTTCCACTGTTCTTTTGGTTTGTAAAGTGATTTTGCTGGATAAATTCTTATATCCAAATCAACATTTGCTTTTTTTACTTCATCAGCAATAATTTGTACCATTTCGTGACGAGGGTCAAAAGAGCCATCAGCTCTTGGAGTTCCTGGCCATTGGTGACTTGCTTTTAATGTAACTGCATAAGCAGATCCAATTATTGAAAAAGCTAAAATTATTGATGATAAATAAAAAGATATTTTTCTTAACATAGTTTCCCCTTTTTAATTTATATTTGTGATATTAAATTGAACTTATTAAGAAGAGTCAATATAAGGAAATGACATACTATTTATTATGGATGGTCCATTAAAAAATTTATTAGTTATTGATCTTACTAGGGTTTTGGTAGGCCCTTATTGCACAATGATTTTATCAGATCTTGGCGCCAGAGTAATAAAAGTTGAAGCCCCAGAAATTGGAGATGACTCAAGAAAATTTGGTCCATTTGTTAAAGATTATTCAGCGTATTTTATGTCCCTTAATAGAGGTAAAGAAAGTATAGCTCTTAATTTAAAAAATGAAGATGATAAAAAAATTTTCGATAAAATTTTAGCAAAAGCAGATATCTTAGTTGAAAATTTTAAACCTGGAACATTGGAAAAATGGGGTTTTGGTTGGAATGATGTTAAGAAAAAATATCCTAAACTAATATATGCATCAGCTTCAGGTTTTGGACAAACAGGTCCTTTAAAAGAATTACCAGCATACGACATGGTTGTTCAAGGAATGGGTGGACTAATGAGTGTTACGGGACATCCTGATAGTGAACCTACTAGAGTTGGAACATCTATTGGAGATATTACAGCAGGTCTTTTCACAGCAATAGGTATTAACGCAGCTTTATATGACCGACAGAAAACTGGTAAAGGAATGTTTATTGATGTTTCGATGTTAGATTGTCAAATTGCTATTTTAGAAAATGCTATAGCAAGATATTTATCGAAAAACGAAATTCCAAAGCCAATGGGATCTAGACATCCATCGATAGCTCCATTTGAAGCTTTTAAAACAAAGGATAGTTATATAATTATTGCTGCAGGAAACGATAAATTATTTGAAAAACTTTGTAAAGTTTTGGGAATTGATGAAATGGTAAATGATAAAAGATTTAATACTAACTCACAAAGATGTGAAAATATGAATGAATTAAAATCTATATTTGAAAATAAACTTTCTGCAAAAAATACATCAGATTGGGTCAGTGAAATGGAAGCTTTAAAGATACCTTGTGGTCCAATATTTAATATTAAAGAAGCAGTAGAAAATCCACAAATTGAATCTAGAAATATGATTGTTAAAGCTTATCACAAAGTTGTTGGAGATTTTAGATTAGCAGGAAATCCAATAAAAATGTCTTCTTATGAAGATAAGTCTACAAGAGGCGATATTCCTGATTTAGATGAACACAGGGACAAAATATTAAAAGAATTTTCTAATTAAGAGTTATTTTCCTCTTCAGCTATACTTTCTGATGCTTGTTCCTCTGCTTCAGAAACTTGATCTAGTGAAACGTCATCACTTTCCTCTAATTCATTTGATGTTTCAATCTCAACATCTGGCTGAGCTGACGGAGAAAGTTCTGCTAGATCATCTTTTGAAACTTGAATTTTTTCTGGAATTTTTCGAGCTCTTTTTGAAGGAAGTATTGGAACACCACTTTTAGAAATCTCACCTTTATAAAGATTTTCAAAATCGTCACCTACATCCTCATCTTCTTCAGCTATATCATCTACTTGCTCAACATGCTTTCTTAACTTGTAAACTGCAGCTTCTGTTAAATCTGGAACTTTTATTGTCTCTTCAGCAATCTCTCTTAAAGCAATAACAGTGTGTTTGTCGTTATCTCTTTCTAATGTAGGTTCAATTCCTGAATTAAGTTGAGTAGCTCTCTCTTTGGCAACTAATACTAACTCGTAGGGACTATCTACTTTATCAATACAATCTTCAACTGTAACTCTTGCCATGCGCGATTACTTATACTTCAACATCAATAAAATCAAGCATTTTTAAACTAAAATAGGATTTAATTTTTTTCTAACAAATAAAAGAAGGATAAAAGAGGTGAGTATATAAAGCGCAGAAATTATAGCAATTTTTTCAATTGAAAATCCAATATCAATTAAAATGCCAAAAAGAGCTGTGCCAAAGGCAGTAGAAAATACCATTAGAGCAGTTGTTAAAGCCTTTATTGAACCAATATGTTTAACACCATAAATTTCGGCCCAAGTTGAGGATCCTAAAACGTTAGCTAAACCATTTGATATGCCAATTAGACCTAAAAATACAAATGCTGTTATAGGAGCATTAAAATATATAATTACAAAAGTTGATAAAAATAATGGAATATTCATAAAAATTAGAAGTTTTCGACTTGTAAACTTATCAATTAAAAATCCAGATATTAAGAGGGTAAGTACTGAAAACACTGAATAAGACATAAATGATTGTGCAATTACAAAAGGTCCCCAATTTTTTGAAGATGATATGAATGATTGATAAACAAATACTCCAGTTGCAATCCAAGGCATAGCAAGCATATTCATACTAACAATATAAAATTTATAATCTTTTAAAACTTCAATTCTTTTCCATTGTTTTATATTTTCCTCTTTAAATTCTTCACCTTCAGTTTTTTCTCTTGTATCAAGATTAACTTTTTTGACTAAAAAGGAAGATGCAATAGGAAGAAAAAATAAAATTATAATTGCAATTATGGTCCAAATATTTTGCCAAGTTGTAATTGATAACAAGAAAACCATTAAAACGGGCATAATAAATTCAGCACTAGATAAACCAAACCAACAGATGCTTAATGCCCTACCTCTTGATTTAGTAAAATATCTAGAAATAGTAGTTGTAGCTGTATGAGACATCATTCCTTGACCTGAAAATCTCATTAAAAAAATAGCTATAAATAAAAATACAACCGAAGAAATTTTAGAAAAAAAGAAACAGGAAAACGATAAAAGCAATGTTACATAAATTGCAAATCGAAATATGTTTATGTCATCAATTTTTTTTCCTACCCAAATAAGTAACAAACTACTAAGTAATGTTGCCGATGCATATATTGAGCCAAATTGTCCATGAGATATCAAGAGTGTCTCTCTTATACTTGTATTGAATATTCCAAGAAAAAAACTCTGTCCAAAGCTTGAAAAAAATGTAAATATAAATCCAAATACAATTACTTTTAAACTTAAATTTTTAAACATAAAAAAATATGACTTCTAAAGTTGCTTTCATAGGTCTTGGTGTAATGGGTTATCCAATGGCAGGATATATATCAAAAGCAGGACATAATGTAACTGTTTTTAACAGAACAAAATCAAAAGCTGAAAAATGGATTAGTGAATACAGAGGTAATATGGCTAATACACCATCTGAAGCTGCTAAAGATGCTAATTTTATTTTTACGTGTGTTGGAAATGACGATGATTTAAGACAAGTCTCTTTAGGAGAACATGGGTTATTTCATAATGCTAAGGAAGGATGCGTATATATAGATAATTCAACAGTGTCTGCTGAAATTTCTAGAGAACTTTATAAAGCTGCAAAAGATAAAGGATTTGCTTTTTTAGATGCTCCTATATCTGGAGGACAATCAGGTGCTGAAGGTGGAATATTAACTGTAATGGTTGGTGGCGATGAAAATGATTTTAAAAAAGCAGAGCCAATAATTGATTGTTATAGTAAAAAAGTAACTTTAATCGGACCATCAGGTAGTGGACAATTAACTAAGATGGTTAATCAAATGTGTATAGGGGGTTTAGTTCAAGGTTTATCTGAAGCAGTAAATTTTGGAATTAATGCAGGTTTAGATATGGATAAAGTTATGGAAACTATTTCAAAAGGTGCTGCTCAATCTTGGCAAATGGAGAATAGATATAAAACTATGGTAGCTGATAAATTTGATTATGGATTTGCTGTAGATTGGATGAGAAAAGATTTAAAAATTTGTATTGAAGAAGCAAAAAGAAATGGTTCACCTGTACCAGTAACTGAAATTGTAGATGGCTATTATGCTGAAGTTCAAAAAATGGGTGGAAACCGTTGGGATAGCTCAAGTTTAATAGCTAGATTAAAAAAGAAAAAATAATTGTGTCTACAACTGTTCCCTACTACGAGGATTTTTCCGAAATAAAAAAGAAAATTTGGTTAATGTTAACTGATGCAGTTACTAATAGATCCTCTCCTTTTAGAATACCTGTTTTTTCATGTGGAAATGGAGACAATATTGAAAGTAGAATTGTTGTTCTTAGAAAATCAGATGAAGAAAATAATTTAGTTCAATTTCATAGTGATATTAGATCTGATAAAATTAAAATCTTAGAAAAAAATCCGAATTCATCGATGTTATTTTATGATAAAGATGAAAAAATACAGGTTAGACTAAAAGTTGAAGCAATTATTAATCACAATAATGATATAACAAAACAATCTTGGAAAAAAACTCAACATATAAGTCGTAAATGTTACTTAGTAGATAATGGACCAGGTACAGAGTCTGATATTCCAACATCTGGTTTAAAACCTGAATTAGATAATTTTGATTACACAAAAGAGCAAAGCGAAGAAGGATATAAAAACTTTACAGTTATACAATGCAAAATTAAATCTATGGAATGGCTATATTTAGCTGCAAAAGGTCATCGAAGAGCTAAATTTGATGTTGATAATAATAAAGATACTTGGCTAGTTCCTTAATTATTTCTCTAAAATAGGATATATTTCTGGAGTAAGATTTGGTGAGATAAATAAAGTAATTGCCGCAATCAAATGAACTAAAATAAAAACAGATGTAATTGGAAATACAATATCTTTTATTTTTGCTTTGGATGGATCGGGATAAAATAACCTTTCAGGATTTGATTTAAATTCTTCAGGGATTTTATCTAACTTTCTTAAATTTTTAATCTGTTCTTTACTTATTAATTTATAAAAATAGAACATAGTTGTTACTGCAATAAAAAGTATAAATATGGTGCTGTAAAAAAAGAAATCCAAAAATATATTATAAAAAGCATGAAATAAAACAGTTAAAAGGAATATATAAAAATAATTATTTTTATTTTTATAATACAGAAGATTAAGAGCAATAAATAAACCCATAAAAGCACCTGTAACAAAATGCATAAATGTTGGCAAAATTCTTACAAAAGACATATACGTCCAAGAGATATTAAATTTGTCAGCTCTAAAAACGTAATCAATATTTTCATATGCAGAAAAACCTAAAGAAACAGCCACTCCATAAACAATTCCATCCATTGGCTCTTCCATTAAATGTGAAAAGAAAAAGAACAAAATTAAAAATTTCCATAGTTCCTCTTGAAAAGCTACCCTAGATAAATGATTGTAGACTGATTTACCAAAATAAGATCCTTGAATTTTGTTCCAACAAAAATCATAGTAAAAAATTTCATTAACTAATACTACTGGAAGAACAATCATAATTCCTAGGAAAAAGGCTTGAAAAACATGTATTGGTGGCTCTCTAAATTTATCTTTAAAATAAAAAAAAAGTAAAATTAAAATTGCAGGTGAAATTGAAAACAATATTTTTAACATACTGTATTTTATAAACCTTTAATTATTATATTAGTGCCTTCAGAATTATCTAATCTTATTTGTTTTATTGGTTTGTATTCTTCTGAATTATACCACTCTAGTGCTCTCTCATAACTTGGAAATTTTAAAACTATTATTCTTGGAAATTTAGTTTCACCATCAAATATTTGATATTCACCATTTCTAACTAAAAACTCTCCATCAAATTTTTTTACAATTGGATTAACTTTTTCAATATACTCTTTATAATTTTCTGGATTGGTTATTTTTAATTGTGCAATTACATACCCTGCTGGCATATTAAAATAATTTTTTCACCTAATTCCTTTGAAATATACCAAATTTTTTTTCCCACGGAGCTTCTACATCGTCTCGTGCGTAAAAACAGTCTCCACCTTCATCTCTATCATAAATATTTTCATAGTTATGTTTTGTAAATTTCCATTTTTCCTTTGGCATACAAGTAATTTCAAATGGATCAAATGGTGTATCTGATGTAGGTGTAAAATAAACACTGTCCTGCATGTTAGGACAAGTTTTATTATTATGACCCCAATAATCATCATTCTTTGGATCTAAAGTGTGATTTGTTCCATCACCCGATCTACTCATCATATCTTTTGTTTTTTTTGTATTGTGTCCTTCGGTAAAATTTGGTGAACATTTATAAATTCCACCCATAGCATGTAAAATTTCATGTAAAATAAAATATCCAACCTCTTTATTATTAAGTGGCCATTTTTTTTGATGTTTAGAAAATACACTAAAAATTGGAAATCCACCAGAAAATGGCCAATCTTTATGAGTAAAGTCTCCAAAGTTAAAATATATTTTCTTAGGGTTGTTCATTCCGTTATTAACAATGGATCTTCCAAATACATTTCCACAAGTACCCCACTTGGACTTTTTCATGTCTTTCTTGGTTTTGTTTATTCTAAGAAAAGTAATATCTAACTTTCCGTCTTGACGTTTATCCCATTTTAATTTCTGACCTTCTCCATTATTAAAATTTGATTTCTTGTTTGCTTTAGCAGTTGTTTTTAAAATCCATTTATCGGCGGTTTCAACCCATTTTTCTAACTCTCCATTTATATCTCCCTCTTTATCTTTGGCGTCCTTTAATAAAGTATAAACAATGTGAACTTGGAAATCATCGTTAACATCAGGCTGATCCTCAAAATATCTTCCAGGTTTTTTGTCACTATCTAAAATAACTGGTGTTGTATCGTTATCATAACATTTATCAGCATAAACATTTGAAATTAAGTTAAGTAAAAAAATGATTGATAATAAAATTGTTTTTTTCATAAGATTTAAAATACTGATTTAGAGTACCTTTTCCAATTATCTTGGTAATGTTTTGCATTTTCAGTTATTTGGCTAATTTGTTCATCTGTAAGTTTTTTAATTACTCTTCCTGGAGCACCAACCACTAATGAATTGTCTGGGATTTCTTTATTTTCAGTGATTAATGCTTTGGCACCAATGATGCAGTTTTTGCCTATTTTTGCATTGTTTAAAATTACAGCACCAATTCCAATTAAACTATTATCTCCAATTGTACATCCATGAAGCATAACGAGATGGCCTATGGTTACATCTTTACCTATTTTTAATGGGCAGCCTGGGTCAGTATGTAAAACACTTCCATCTTGAACATTTGAACCTTCTCCAACATGAATGTTTTCGTTATCCCCTCTAATTACTGCATTAAACCATACACTAGAGTTTTTTTCTAATGTGACATCTCCAATAATAGTTGCATTTGGTGCTACCCAATTTTCGCCAGAGTTTTTTGGTTTTTTATCTTCCAAATCGTAAAACATAATTTATATATTATTACATTATGCCTATTAAAACACCAGTATGTGATTTTGGAAAAAAAGCTGAAAATTTTGAATTAAAATCTACCGAGAGCAAATTAATATCCCTAAATGATATCAAAGGTGAAAATGGAACTCTTGTAATGTTTATTTGTAACCATTGTCCCTACGTGAAAGCAATAATAAAGGATGTGGTGGAGGATTGTACTAAACTTAATGATTTAGGAATAAATTCAGTTGCAATATGCTCTAATGATCCAATTAATTATCCAGAAGACTCTTTTGAAAAAATGATAGAGTTTGCATTTAAACATAAGTTTAAATTTCCTTACCTAATTGATGAAACACAAGACATTGCAAGAAAATATGATGCAGTATGTACTCCAGATTTTTTTGGTTATGATAAAGATTTTAGTCTTCAATATAGAGGAAGAATTAGAGAGTTAAGGGAACTAAAACCTGTCAGATCTGGAGATAGTGATTTATTTATTGCTATGAAACAAGTTTCAGAAACGGGTAAAGGTCCTGAAGAACAATTTCCAAGTATGGGTTGTGGTATAAAGTGGTCATCTAATTAATGTATTTAATAATAACTAGAACTTTCCCTCCTGAAGTTGGTGGTATGCAAAATCTAATGTGGGGATTGGCAAGATCTTTATCAAAAATTGATATGGTTAAAGTTTTTGCTGATTATCACGAAGATCATAAAAAGTTTGATGATAAAGTTTCATTTACAATTGAAAGAGTTAGTGGAGTTAAATTATTAAGAAAATATAGAAAATCTCTACTAATAAATGAATATTTAAATGAAAATAAAAATGTAAATTGTATAATTTCAGATCACTGGAAAAGTTTAGAATTTATAAAATCCTCAAAAAAGAAAATATGTCTAATTCATTCTAAAGAAATTAATCATTCTAAAGGATCTAGATTAAACAAAAAAGTTTTAGAAGTTTTAAATAATGTTGACCATGTAGTGGCAAACTCAAACTTTACGAAAAATTTAGCAGTTAGTCTTGGGGTTGAAGAAAAAAGATTAATAGTCATTAATCCAGGTGTAGATCCCGTTGAAGAAATTCCAAAAGATGACCTTAAACAAGCAGAAGAAATACTAAAAGGAAAAAAACAAAGGCTAATTACTGTTTCTAGATTTGACAAAAGAAAAAATCATGAAAAGGTTATAATGGCTATTAGGAATTTAAAAGAAAAATATCCTGATATTACTTACACCTGTATTGGATACGGAGATGAAGAAGAAAATTTAAAAAAATTGGTGATAGAATTAAAGCTTGATAAATATGTAAATTTTTTAAACGATATAACTAATGAATTGAAAAATGCATTAATTGCAAAATCAAATATTTTTATAATGCCCTCAATAATTCACAAAACCTCAGTTGAGGGGTTTGGAATTTCTTTTATTGAGGCTGCACAATATGGGATTCCATCAATAGGTGGTAAGGATGGTGGTGCTTCTGATGCAATTATTCATAATAAAACGGGATTAATTTGCGATGGCAATAGCCTAGATGATATTTATTCAAGTATAGATAATCTATTTGTAGGTAATAAATATATTGAGTTTGGACAAGAGTGCAAAACACACTCCGAAAATTTTCTTTGGGACAGGGTAATTGAAAACTACAAAAGAATCCTATAAAATTAAATTATGTTAGATAAATTTAATGGAATAATTTATTTAAGTATTTTTATTGTTCATTTTATTGTTTACGCCATTTATGCTTTCAGAACAGTTTTTGCAACAAAATCTTTTTTAGATCAATACAATATAGATCACTCTGCAGCTGTGATGGTTAGATTTTTTGGGGCTCCATTTATTGCATCAATTTTAGTGGCACTTTACATAATGTTAATCAAAGCAGATGGTTTGGTAGGAACATGGGGTTTCTTTACACTAATTTTTGCACAAAACGTTTTATATTTTTTAATTGGAATATATACAATTTATATCAATAAGCTTGGACATAACGAAAAAACAAATAGTGAAGGTGTCATTGCATCAGGAATTTTAACATTGCTAAGTGGAATTCTTTGCTATGGTCTAGCTGATAAAATTTATATTTAACTTTTTTTTCTAAAAGTTGAAAAAATTTGCCAACAAACAATTATTATTGTTATCAATAATATTATTAGTGTTATAGGCCTATCCCATAAAAAGTTAGGCGAACCATCGCTTATTAAAAGTGATCTTCTCAATGTTTCCTCCATTAATCCCCCGAGTACAAAAGCTAATATTAAAGGTGGCATGGGAAAATCATAGAGCCTTAAAAAAGTTGCAACTATAGCAATACCTATCATTAAAAAAATATCAAAATTGTTAAATGACATTAGATATATTCCTGTTACTGAAAAAAATAAAATTAAAGGAATTAAATAATTTCTAGGTACTGCTAAAATTCTAGCGATATAAGGTATTAAAGGTAAATTTAAGATCAAAAGCACTACCATACCAATATACATAGACATGATAACTGACCAGAAAATTTCAGGATTAGTTTGATAAAGTCTTGGTCCTGGCTGAATACCAAATCCTAAAAGAGCTCCAAGCATTACAGCTGTTGTACCGCTTCCAGGAATTCCTAATGTTAGTAACGGTACAAAAGAACCAGAGCAGGCTGCATTATTTGCCGTCTCTGGTGCTGATAAACCATGAACGCTACCTTTTCCAAATTTTTGTTTTTCTTCCTCATTTACATAATTTCTCTCCATTCCATATGCCAAGAAAGATGCAATTGTTGCGCCTGCACCAGGTAAAACTCCAATTAAGAAACCAAGTATTGAGGATCTGGGTATTGTTTTGGCCATTTTAATGGTTTCTTCTTTATTTACTTTAATTGAACCTAATTCTGTTAATGATATTTGCTTTGTAGCTCTGTTTGGGTCCTTTCCTCTAAATATAATTGTAAGAGCTTCACTCATTGCAAATGTTGCCATGACAATTAATACAAAGCTTATTCCATCAGTTAAATTCATGTTGTTAAAGGTAAATCTTGTAATATCTGATAAAGAATCTTGTCCTACAGTTGCTAACATTAATCCTAAAACTACCATCATCATTGCTTTTAAAAATTGTCCTTTAGATGAAAATGCAGAAATTGCAGTTAAACCTAAAATCATTAGTGCAAAATAATCAGGTGATCTAAAAGCTAAACTTACTTTTGACAAACTAGGGGCTGCAACTAATAAAAATATTGCAGAAATTGTTCCACCAGCAAATGAACTATAAGCAGCGATAGCTAAAGCTTTACCAGCTTTTCCTTGTTGTGCCATTGGATAACCATCAAATGCAGTAGCAACAGTTCCTGGTATTCCAGGTGCATTTAATAAAATTGAAGATGTAGATCCTCCAAATACTGCACCATAGTAAACACCAGCCATTAAGATTAAACCCGTTGATGGATCAAAGCCGTAAGTAATTGGTATCATTAATGCAATTGCAGTCATTGGTCCAAGTCCCGGTAACATTCCAATTATTGTTCCAGCAAAACAACCAACCATCACCATTAAAATATTCGTTAATGATAACGCAGTTGATAATCCAATTAGTATTCCTTCGATCATCCCATAACTCCAATGTATTTTAAAAATGGATCACGAAGGTAAATATTTAGTAAACCATGTAATAAATACATAAACGCAGCAACAAATGGAAAAGATAAAATAAACATCAATCCCCATCTTCTTTCACCTAAGAAATAGTAAGATGCAAAAAGAAATAAAGAAGTTGATATAAAATATCCAATTTTTAGAATTACAGCAGCATATATTAGTGAGATAATTATTAGATAGATTATACTTTTATAATCTAAGAGTTTATGATTTACCTCTGTAGTAATTTTTTCAGGTAAAATTATTTTTAAAATTGATAAAATTATTCCTGCCCACCCTAAATATATTGGAAAAGTCCTAGCATTGAATGGTGCATTCTCATCAAATGCAAATACTTGAATGTTGTAAGCTGTGTATAGATAAAATACTGATAAAACTAAAAAAAGCAGTGAGATAAATTTTGTAGGACTTATTCTCACTGCTTTACATTCTTTAATAATCTATAAAGATTATATTACTCCAAGTTTTTTCATCAGAGCTGTCATTTCAACTGTTTGTTTTTCTAAGAACGCATCAAATTTAGAACCTGGGTTATAAATATTTACCCATGCATTTCTTTTTCTAACAGCTTCCCACTCTGGTGTTTTTTGAACATCTCCAAGCATTTTAGAGATTTTGTTATAGTCACTCATACTCATGCTTTTTGGTGCAAAGAAACCTCTCCAGTTAACAAACTGAACATCATATCCTTGCTCTTTTAATGTTGGAGCTTCTGGTGCATCACCTACTCTTTCAGGAGCAGTGATACCAATTATTCTTACTTGATCTCTAGCACCCATTACTTCACCTAAACCTGTTGAAAGTATTTGAGTTTCTCCAGATAAAAGTCCAGCAAGTGCCTTTCCACCAGCATCATATGGAACATAAATCACATCGTTAGGATTTGCTCCAGCCGCTTGGAAAGCTAACGCACCAATTAAATGGTCCATGCTTCCTCTTACAGATCCACCAGCCATTTTAATTGATTTTGGATCTTTTTGATATTGATCAACTGCATCTTTGAAATTTTTGATAGGTGAATTTTTTGCTACAACTATTGCACCATAATCTCCAATTACACCTGCAATTGGTTTAACATCTTTATAAGATAATGTTCCAGTACCTTTTACATAACCTTTGTGTCTTGTAATAGATCTTAACACCAATGGTGTTGACTGAACTAAAACTGTATCTTTTGGAGTGTTATTGATTAGGTAAGCTAAAGCTTTACCACCCCCACCACCTGACATATTTTCAAATGATGCACTTTTCAAAAAACCAGCTTTTGTTAATGCTTCTCCAGTACCTCTAGCAGTTCCATCCCAACCACCACCAGCACCACCGCCAATTAAAAAATGTAATTTTTCAACTGCAAATGAACTTGTTGATGAAAATAGAAGGAAAGCAGAGAATAAAACTGAAATAAAAGTTTTAATTAGTTTCATTATTTCCTCTCTTATTATATTTATGAAACCATCATTAAACATAAGTTATAAATTTTAGTCAATGCTCAAATATAATTTTTCCAAAAACATAAAGGAATATTTTTTAGCACTAGCAGGTAGTTATAAAGCTCTATTTATAGGACTTGTTGGTGGATACTTAGGTACTTTAATTAATCTACCTTTGCCCTGGTTATTAGGATCCCTCGGTTTAAATTTATGTTTCGCATTTACAAATTTTAAAATAGTTTTTCCAACTAAATTATTAAATCCTATATTTTTAATCGTTGGTATAATTCTGGGTGGAACTTTAAATGTTACATTATTGTATAAAATTCATTTATGGGTTTTTTCGTCATTGGCAATGTTGGTCTGTACAATAGTTAGTACTATTCTTGCAGGTTATTATTTTTTTAAAGTTTGTAAATTTAGTAAATTCATTTCAGTTTTGGCAGCGCTTCCAGGTGCATTTGTTCCAATATCTGCAGCTTTATTAGAATTTGGTAAAAGTAAAAATGATAAAGGTGTATTGATCCCTCAGGCTACTAGAGTAATATTTATTGTAAGTTTTGTTCCTATTTTTTTTATTAATAATTTAGGCTTTTCAGAAATGACCGGCTACAATTATGAAAATGTGTATAATGAAAGATATTTTTTAGAAATATTATTTTTATTAATTATTTGTTTCATTTTTGCAAATATCTTAAAAAATTATAAAATTCCATCACCTACTTTAGTTGGTGCAATGGCTTTATCCGGTGCTTTTTATACCTTTGAAATAATTAATGCCAGATTTCCAGATGCATTTATAAATATTGCATTTATATTTCTTGGAACAGCTTTGGGCACCAGATTAAATGGATTAAAAATTAAAGAATTATTATTTTTTATATTTCATGGAATAATAGTTAGTTCAATTTTAGTAATTGTAGCAATGATTACTGCATATTTGCTTACTTTTATAGGATTTGAATTTATTCCAACCTTTTTAAGTTTTGCACCAGGGGGAATTCATGAAATGGTAGTTATTAGTGTTGCTTATAACATTGATCCTATTTTTGTGAGCTACCATCATTTTTTAAGAATTTTCATAATAGTTTTATTTTTGCCTTTTTTGTTATCTAAATTTAGAAAAACTAATTAATAGCTTCTTGCATTCTTTGAAATACTTTGTCTGCTGAAAGTTTGGTCAAATCAGAAACTTGAATTGCCTTAAAATGTTCTCGCTCAATACTAACTTTTTTAGCAGTAGTATGTGATCCAAATAAAACTAACCCTTTTACATTTAAATGCGCGGCCACGTGTGCTGGACCAGTATCATTAGATATAACAAAATAACTATCTTTAATTAATGATGAAAGTTGAGAAATATTCAGTGCTTTACCATTATCTAAAATTATTTTAGCATCAATATCATTTGCTAATTTGATTTCGTTTGGACCAGGAGCAATTAAAATCTTGAATTCATCTCTAAAAGAAGATTTAATTTTTTTAATCAATTCATTGTAATATGGCCATCTCTTTATTGTTAAATGAGATGATGAAAAAGGGAATAAAATTACATATTTGTTTAAATTATATTTTTTTTTGATTTCTGAAATATCTTCACAGCTCCAAGAAAAGTCTGGTTTAGTTACGTTATTAGTTTTAATTCCGGAAATATTTAATTGATGTTCAAAGCGATTTAGCACAGTGTCTTTATCAAAATCAATCTTACTAGTTCCTTCAGGAAGTGTAGTTTCTGTTGATGACCAGATATCTGATGTGGCTTTTGGAAAGAGAACTTTTTTATAAAAACTAGTTCTTTTAGAATTTTGAAGGTCATAAACTTTAATAAATTTATATTTTTTTATCTTTCTCATTAATAAATATAAGTAAATTAAATTAAACCTAGAGAGTCGTTTATCTAAAATGACATCAGTTATATTTGGATTTTTTTTTAATAAATCATAATAAGGTTTGGTTGATAGTATATAAAGATCATCATTTGGATGATTATCAGATATATCTTGAATTGCACCACTTGCTTGGGCTATATCACCCAAAGAACCTTGTTTTATGATAAGTATATTAGACATATTTTTAACAATTTAACATAATATAATTTTATATGAATAAAATTCTTGTAGAGGTGTCAGCCGGCGAGTTATTAGACAAAATTTCAATTTTAGAAATTAAATTAGAAAAAA
>CABZFJ010000008.1 GCA_902524995.1 uncultured Pelagibacteraceae bacterium
GAGCTGCTGATCATAACCTTTTATGTGATCCAGGGGTGTTTTTGGATACTTTATGTAATTTAAAGAAAAATAATAAATGGAACATAGGAAATAATTGGTTTGATGAAAATAAAAATAAAAAAAAAGATTGGGTGGATAAATCTTTAAATGAATTAAAGATTGAGGCCGATCAAGCCAAAAAAAATGGTGGAAAAATTCATCCACTGCAATTAGCTTTAGACGTTCAAGAAGTAATGGATGAGAAAGATTGGCTTGTGATTGATGGAGGAAATACTCATTTCTGGTCGGAGATCGCAATAAATTTAGCAGGAGCTCAAGGAAAAAAATTGGGCGGAATTTTACATCCAGGCACATTTAGTATGCTGGGTGTTGGTGTATCATTTGCATTATCTGCAAAAAATAATAACCCTAAGTCAAATGTAATTTTAATTAGTGGAGATGGTGCCTTTTTATCTGGCGGCATGTCTATAGAAACCGCATTTTTTGAAAAGAAACCAATCGTTGTTGTTATTGACAATAATGGTGGCTTAGCATCAATTGGTCAACAACAAGAAAGATTATTTGAAAGTGGAAAAAGAGTAGCAACCGATTTTAGAGATATTCCTTTTCACACAATATTTGAGGGCTTTGGAGGTTTTGGAGAATTAGTAACTAAAAGAGATGAATTGGGCCCCGCTTTGAAAAGAGCCATTGCAAGTGGTAAAACTGCATGTGTTAATGTAAAAGCTAAACCAGTATTAAGTCCAATTGTTGCGGCAGTTGCTAGTAAAAGAGAGAAATCATCAATAGAGTAAAATGGCGAAATTTAGCTCACATTTATTGAATGGTTCTGATGGTACTCATGCAAGTAACGTCAAAGTAAAGATTTATCAAATACAATCCTCAAAATTAAAAAAACTTTTTTTGAATACAAAGACAGACATAAATGGTAGGATAAACAAAATTTTTAATCTCAGTAAAAAAGATTGTAAATGTAATTATGAAATAGTTTGTGAGATAGGAGAATACTTTAAAAAGAAAAAAGTTGTGAGTGAAATAGTTATAAAATTTAAAATGATAAATAACAAAAGAAGTTACCATCTGCCTATTATAATTTCTCCGAACAGTTATACAGTTTGGTGGTCTAAATAAATTATGGCTTCTTTAATTCATAGTAAAATTAAGACTAAACTAAATATGTCTAGGAGAATTAGAAGAACTCCTTATACAAAAAGAGTAGAAGAGTGTGGTGTTACTGATTTTACAGTTGTGAATCATATGCTTTTGCCCAAGGGATTTCAAAAATCTGTTGAAGATGATTATTGGCATCTAAATGAATACGTTCAATTGTGGGATGTTTCATGTCAAAGACAAGTTCAAATATCGGGACCTGATGCAAGTTTATTAGTTCAAAAAATGACACCAAGATCATTAAAAAATATGGAAACAGGAAAATGCTTTTATATACCAATGATTGATGAAAATGCAGGAATGATTAATGACCCAGTTTTATTAAAATTAGATGATGATATGTTTTGGATTTCAATTGCAGATTCAGACATACTGTTGTGGGCAAAAGGTATTGCAGTAGGTTTAAACTTAAATGTTAATATAAAAGAACCAGATGTATATCCACTCGCTGTTCAAGGACCTAAGGCTGAAGATTTAATGGCTTCAATATTTGGCGAAGATATCAGGAAATTGAAATTTTTTAATTTTAAAGTATTTGATTTTTTGGGAACTAAACAGATAATCGCAAGATCAGGTTATAGCAATCAAGATGGTTTTGAAATTTATTTTAAATGCTTTGAGGAATATTTTGATAAAAATGAAATGGGAGAAAAAATCTGGGATATAATATGGAAAGCTGGTAAGGAATTTAATATTGCACCAGGATGTCCTAATTTAATTGATAGAATTGAAGCGGGTCTCTTGTCTTATGGAAATGATTTTACTAAAGACAATAATCCACTTGAATGTAACTTGGAAAAATACTTTAAAAACGAATCAGAACACGACTATATTGGTAAGAAGGCATTAAAAAAAATAAAAATAAACGGTGTTCAACAAAGATTAAAAGGTATTATGTTTGAGGGAAATAATTGTCCACCATGCTCGATACCTTTTCCAGTTTATTCAAAAAATAAAAAAATAATTGGTAAAGTTACCTCAGGTATCTATTCACCAAAATTAAAAAAAAATATTGGATTATCTATGATTTTAAATGAGTTTTGTGAAACAGGTACTGAAGTTATAGTTCACACACCAGACAGCAAGCTTAGAGAAGGTATTGTGTCTTCTTTACCATTTAAAAAATAATAATTATTGGTATAAAATCTTTATGAATAAAGCGGTTATTGCAGGATATTCAAGATCCCCTTTTACAATGGCAAGAAAAGGAGCACTAATCGATGTCAAGCCAGTAAATATGTTTGCTGAGGTTGTGAAGAGCTTAGTTTCAAAATCAAAAATTAATCCAGCTGATATCGAAGATATTGTTGTTGGATGTGCTTTTCAAGTTGGAGAGCAAAGTTTTAATATTGGTAAACTTACAACTTTTTTATCAGGTATGGAGATACATACTTCAGGTATGACTGTTGATAGATGGTGTGGTTCATCAATGGAGGCTATACATGTGGCTGTAGGAAAAATAGCTATGGGAGCAGGAAAAGCATTTGTTTGTGGAGGTGTTGAAAGTATGACAAGAGTGACAACTGGTTTTGAGCCTATACCCTATCCGTACACAGAAAAAGAAAATCCAAATGTTTATTTTTCAATGGGTATCACTGCAGAAAATGTTGCCAAAAGATATAATATTTCTAGAACAGAACAGCAAGAGTTTGCAATTCAAAGCCATCAAAAAGCAAATAATGCTCAACTTAATGGCAAATTTAAAAATGAAATTGTTGCAATTTCTGGATGTGCTGAAGATGGAAATATTCGTCCTAAAAGTAGTCAAGAAACTTTAGATGGATTGAAACTTGCGTTTGATCAAGAAGGAACTGTCACAGCAGCAACATCATCACCACTCACGGATGGAGCGGCGGCAACGCTAATATGTGAAGAAAATTTTGCTAAAGAAAATAATTTAGATATTTTAGGGAGAATTATTGCAACTGGAGTTAAAGGATGTGAGCCGGATGTAATGGGGCTTGGACCAATTGGGGCAACAAAAAAGCATTAGAAAGAGCAAATTTATCAATTAATGATATTGATATAGTTGAAATTAACGAGGCGTTCGCATCTCAGTCAATTGCATGCGTTAAAGATCTTGGTATTGACCAAAATAAAATAAACTTAGATGGTGGTGCATTAGCATTAGGTCATCCACTCGGTGCTACAGGGGCAAGAATTACTGGGAAAGCAGCCGATTTACTTAGACGTGAAGATAAAAAGTATGCTCTGTCTACTCAATGTATAGGCTTAGGAATGGGTATTGCAACTATAATAGAATCGGTTAATTAATTATCTATTAATTCCTCTTAAACGTTCCGATCTTCTTCTCAATAATTCAGCACTTATCAGTATTAATGTTGATAAAACAATTAGACATGTAGCAACAGCAAGAATTGTTGGGCTTAATTGTTCTCTCAATCCTGTCCACATTTGAACTGGAATAGTCGTGTTTTCAAGTCCTGCTAGAAATAAAACTACTACAACTTCATCAAAGGAAGTTACGAAAGCAAACAAACCACCAGATATTACTCCAGGTAAAATTAAAGGAAGGGTAACTTTCATAAATGTATTTACTGGATTACTACCTAAACTAGCTGCTGCTCTTGTTACACTATGATCAAAACCTGACAATGTTGCGGTAACAGTTATTACAACGAAAGGTGTTCCTAAAATTATATGAGCTAGGACTATTCCTGTATGAGTTGCTGCTAAACCAGCTTTTGCCATAAAGAAAAATATTGCAACACCAGATATGATAAGTGGAACGATCATTGGTGAAATTAAAGTTGCCATTATTATGCCTTTAAAAGGCATATGTCTGCTACTCAATCCTAATGCAGCTACGGTCCCTAAAATTACTGAGCCCAAAGTTGCAAATATAGCTATAATAAAACTATTTTTAGCAGCAAGGCCCCATGGATTTTTAGTTCCATAGACCATATCCTTGTACCATCTTAAAGAAAAAGCATCTGGGTCTAAATTCTTCATTCCTTCTGAAAAAACAAGAAATTCTTCAGCATTAAAAGAAAGTGGGAATATAACAAACAATGGCGCTATAAGAAAAAAAAATACGAAGGTGCATATGGCAATGTAAAAATAATGCCAAATTCTATATCTAGTTTCTGTGTACTTTGGTAACGCCATACTAACCTAATTTAATATTATCAACTCCAACTAGTTTATTATAAAGCCAATAGATAACTAAAACTCCACCTAGTAACATTAGTCCCATCGCTGAAGCAAAACTCCAATCTAAAGTTGACTTCATATGATAGGCAATTTGGTTACTAATTAATGTTCCTGAAGCACCTCCTACTAAAGCTGGAGTAATGTAGTAACCAATTGCAAGAATAAAAACTAAAAGGCACCCTGCACCTATTCCAGGTATTGTTAATGGGAAGTAAACTTTCCAAAATGCTACAAAAGGTGTTCCACCTAATGATTTTCCAGCTCTCATTAAACTTGGTGAGATTGTTTTCATCACGCTATAAAGAGGTAAAACCATAAATGGCAATAGAATTTGTGTCATTGCAACATAAGTTCCAACTTTATTGTACATCATCTCCGGCCTATTATCGTCTGCTACAAGTCCTATAATTACAAAGAAATCATTAACCACACCTTGTTGTTGAAGTAATATCATCCAGCTTGCAGTTCTGACTAGTAATGAAGTCCAAAATGGAAGAAGAACACATATCATTAGTAAATTACTGTATTTCATTGGAAGTGTAGCTAGCAAATGAGCTATTGGATAACCCATTAAAAAACAGAATATCGTAACAAAAAAAGCAACCTCTAAAGTTCTTAACCATAAAATTCTATGTATTCTTCTATCTTCGCTAACTTGCACAATTTTATTATCCTCATTTAGATACATATCCATAGCTTTTAAATATTTTGCAGATGTGTAAGGAGGAGCAGTTCTTTTAATTGCTTGCCAATATTCTACATCTCTCCATCTCTTGTGAACTTTCATTATTTGTTCTTTAATATTTTGAGTTTCATCAATTTTATTTCTTTTGACCTGTCTGAATAATTTTTTAACAACTGAAGTAAAACCATTTTTTTCTTTATTAAGTCTTTGAGCTAATTTTCCGTGTTCTTTTTTTTCAACAAGAATTTTAAAGTCAGATAAAAATGAAGCAAACACTTCCTCTGAAGGAAGCTCTTTACCATCCCATGTCTCCATAGACTTAAATGTTTTGGGGAGCATGTTAGTGATCATTTTATCATCGATACTCCTTGTAAACATTTCACCAATAGGAAAAATGTATGTAATAATTAAAAATAATAATAAAGGAGCTACTAGTAGAAAGGCTTTAATTTTGTTTTTTCTCTCAGCCTTCTTTAAGCTTATCTCTAAAGGAATTCCGTCAGTTGTAAGTATTTGTTTTGTTTCACTGCTCATAAATAAAAAGGGCGACTTAAAAAGTCGCCCTATATATATTATATTATACTAGTCTTTTATAGTTTTTTTATAGACCAGCTTTCATAGCTTCCCACTTTTCACCAAGTTCTGTTCCGTTATCAGCCCAGAAAAATGGATCAACTAAAAAGTATTTTTTAGTATTTGAAGGAGAAGTAGGCATTTGTGGCATCATTTCAGTTTTACCATCTTTGTACCAAGGCTCATTTGCTTTGATAATTTCTAAAGACGATAATCTGTATGGGGCGTATGCAATGTATTTAGCACTTCCAGCTAACATTTCAGTGTTAGTCATCATTGCCAAAGCTTTTTTAGCATTTGCTTCATCTGGTCCACCTTTAACTAGTGCAAAATATTCATAGTCAAGTCCTTGACCATCCCACACTTGCACAAGTGGTGCACCTTCACCGACTATTGCGTTAAAAAATCTTCCGTTCCAGCCAGTTGCCATTACAACTTCACCACTCATTAAAAGTTCTGGTGGTTGAGCACCTGCAGACCAAAATACACATCCACCATTTGGATCTGTACAAAGATCTTTGATTTTTGCCATTGCTCTGTTAACACCAGCTTCTGTTTCTAGTAATTTGTAGATTTCAGATCCACCTTTACCCATGTAAACTCCATCACCAGCTAATGCGATTTCTAGGTTTGTTAGAGCTGATTTGTAAATAGCTCTTTTTCCTGGAAATTTTTTAGTGTTAAAGAAATCTTTTATTGTCGATGGTGTGCCGTCAACATTTTTACTGTTATAAGCATAATTCCACGAATATAAAATGTTTCCTACTGCACATTTACTTGGCATTGGAGCAAAGAAATCTTCACTTGCAGGAGTTCCATCTGGAGCTGCTGGGAAGTCTTTGTCAAAATCGAATTCAACAAAAATTCCTTCGTCACACCCGTTAATAGTATCAAATGCAAATACATCGATAATATCCCAAGTAATAGCACCTGCTTCTTTTTGAGCTTTAATCTCAGATAATCCTCCTGAATAGTCAACCCAGTTGATATCTACACCAAGTTTAGAAGCAGTTGGATCACCGTACCCTAGCTTTTGAGACTCTGTGTAAGCTCCACCCCAAGATGCGACCGTTACCGCAAATGCAGATGTAGTTACTGAAAGAGCAAAAGAAAGAGCAAGTAATAATTTACTTATTTTTTTCATTTATCCTCCGTTTAAACGTTATTATAAATTAATTTATATATTTTAAGTACAACAAAAACGATATTCAGAGTCAACAGGCCATTTTGCTGATGGAATACTATATATTTGTTAAATTATTTAGGATCTAGAGCTCTGGCGTCTTGGCTATTCCAACCAATCTTAATCTCATTACCTAATTTTAAATCTAATTCATTTGAACTGTTTGGAACTTTTAAAATAAATTCTTTATTTCCTAACAGATCTAAGCGAACTCTTGTGTGATCACCATGGTAAATTACTTCTTCAATTTTACCAATTTGATTATTATCCATTTTATTTTTTGGATTTATCAAAGCTCTTTCAGGTCTTATAGAAACGGTTGTTTTATCTCCTTTAGACTCCACCGAAACAGGATTGGCTAAAATTTCACCTTTGTTTAATTTTACTTTACAGACATCTTTAGAAATATCTACAACCTCACCGCCAAAAGTGTTATTTTCTCCAATAAATTCTGCAACAAATGAATTAACTGGTTCTTCGTAAAGTTTGTCAGGACTTGAAAGTTGCTGAACTTTGCCATCGTTAAATACAGCTATTCTATTTGACATAGTCAAGGCTTCCCCTTGATCATGTGTAACATAAACCACAGTAACTCCGATATTTTCATGAATGTGTTTAATTTCGTATTGCATGCTTTCCCTCAAATTTTTATCTAATGCACCAAGTGGTTCATCCATTAATACAACTGCTGGATCAAAAACTAATGCTCTTGCTACTGCAACTCTTTGTTGTTGTCCTCCAGATAGTTGTGCGGGCATTCTACTTTCGAAACCTGATAAAGAAACCATCGATAAAGCTTTATCTACTTTTTTTTCTATTTCGTCTTTTTCAATTTTTCTTACTCTTAGAGGAAATGCTAAATTTTCAAATACTGTCATATGAGGAAACAAAGCATAATTTTGAAATACCATTCCTATTCCTCTTTTGTGTGGTGGAATATTAGAAATTGGATTAGAATCTAAGTAGATCTCACCATTAGTTGGAGTTTCAAATCCTGCCAGCATCATCAAACAAGTAGTCTTTCCTGATCCTGAGGGACCAAGCATTGTAATGAATTCTCCCTCGGAAATATTAAGATTTAAATCTTTTACAACTAAGACTTTGCCATCGTAACTTTTATCTACTTTATCAAATTTGACGAATTCTGTATTTTTAGACATGAATATTGTTTAAAACATTTAAGAAGTTTATTTTCAATAGCTAATAGTTCTTTATACGCAATTCTTTTGGAAAATTACAGAATAATTCACAACCTTTGTCAGTAACTCGTACTGCCTCAGATGCTTCTACGCCCCAATCACCGAACTGCATTACTGCAATCATGTGAAAACAAACATTTGGTTCAAGCAAAGTCATATCTCCTTTACAAATATTTAAAGTATGCTCTCCCCAATCTGGTGGATATCCAATTCCTATTGAATAACCTGTTCTTGATTTTTTTTCGATACCATATTTATCTAAAATTTTCCAAAAAGCTTGCGCGACATCATTTGCTGTATTTCCAGGTTTTGTAACATCAATACCTGCTTGTAAAGCTTCAATAGTTTTATTCATTGTATCAATTTTTTTTTGATCAGGTTTACCTAATAAAATTGTCCGAGCCATAGGCGCGTGATATCTTTTATAAACACCTGATAGTTCAATTATAGTTGCTTCTCCTTCAACAAATTTATCTTGAGTTGCTGTTAAATGTGAAGCAGATGTACCTTTGCCAGTTGGAAGTAGTGTTGCAATACTTGAATATTCACCCCCAAATTCTTCAGTGCCATAAAACAAAGATTTTTGAATTTCTCCAACAGCATCGCATTGTCTTGTGCCAGGTTTAATTACTTCCATTGCTGTTTGCATTCCCTTTTGAGAAATTAAAGCTGCAGATTTCATATAATTTATCTCTGCATTAGATTTAATTAATCTAGCCCAATTAACTAGTCGATCAGAGTCTATAATGTTTGCTCCTGGCAATCCTTGCCTGATCTTTTCGTAACAAAAAGCTGTAAAATAGTGAGCATCCATTTCAACTCCAATGGATAGTTTATCCCACTTTTTTTCTTTAATTACTTTAGTCAGGTAATCATAGGGATGTTTTGGCCATGTGTGAATATAACTTTCATCATAAACAATAATATTATCTTTATTTAAATAGGTCTTTATGTGCGCCCCACCTGCATCTTGATCTCTAACAAAGCAAATTGGTTCTTTTGAATCAACATGCACTAATACGCATTGAGCATAATAAAATGACCAAGCATCGTAGCCTGTAAGATAATTCATGTTATTTGTGTCATGAGAAATAATTAAATCAATTTTTTTCTCTTTCATCAGAGATTGAACTTTTAATAGTCTTTGTTTGTATTCCTCTTTTGAAAAAGACATAAATTAATCAAACAGTCTTCCAAATCCTTTTACAGATTTATTTTCACCAATGTTTTCTAAAGAATCCCAGATTAAAGCTTGGTTGCTTGAAAGAACTGGTATTCCTAGTTTATCTTCTAACCTTTGTATCAAAGCAAGTACTGGTAAAGCGGTACAAGATACAAATAAAGCATCTGCCTCACTTACATCTAAATTTATAAGAACATCAAACAGATAATTTTGATCTACTTTACCAATCTCCATATCAGAATGAATATCAAAGTATGAATTAGAAGTAATTTCAAAACCAGATGATTTAAAGTAATCAACAACATCATCATTAACTTTTTTTCTATAAGGCGTGAAAATAGAAAGTTTTTTAATATTTAATTTTTTCAATGCTTTCAGAGCTGCTGTACTTGGTGTTGAAAGTTTTGCCTCTGGTTTTGCTGCTTGTATTTTATTTTTAATATTATCGTATCCTGCTGCAATAGTTCCTGATGTACAAGCATATACAACACAGTCTAATTTTTGCTCTGGGAGGATATGTTTTGTAACTTGAGTAATATTCTCTGACATTTTGATTAAATTCTCTCTAGATAAGGGGTTATAACATTCTATTCTATTTACAAAAAAATCTATTTTTTTATCTTTAATTACACTTATAAAATCTTTTTCAATCACTAGATCAGTTGCTAAAGCGATGAGTCCAATACGTGGATTTTGATTTTTTTCAAACTTTGGTTCTATTTTTTGTGATTTCATAAATATAATATACCACCACTTATTGATTAATCATTAAAATTTAAAAACTGCATCTAATTTCTTGAATGGTAAGAGCAAATAAACGTATAATAAGAAAAATTAATTTTGAAATATAAATGCTCGATAAAAAAAAATTTTATATCAATGGAAAATGGGTTGAGCCAGTAAACAAGAATGAATGTGAAGTTATTAATCCATCAACAGAAGAAGTTTGTGCAATTATAAGTCTTGGAAGTTCTGATGATACAAATGCTGCTGTCAAAGCAGCAAAATCTGCATTTGAAACTTGGAAAGAAACTTCAAAAGAAGAAAGGTTAAATTTATTAGAAAAATTATTAAAAATTTATAATTCTAGATGGGATGATATGACAAATGCTATTACTTCAGAGCTTGGTTGTCCTAAAGATTGGTGTTCAGCTAATCAAACATCTTCTGGTGCAGGTCATATCGAAGACTTTATAAAAAGATTAAATGATTTCGAATTCGAACCAGGTTTTGATGAGGGATCTACTAATCATATTGTATATGAACCAATTGGAGTTTGCGGATTAATTACACCTTGGAATTGGCCTATAAATCAAATTGCTTTAAAAGTAATTCCAGCTTTTGCTACTGGATGTACAATGGTACTTAAGCCATCTGAAATTGCACCATTGTCAGGAATGCTATTTGCAGAGATGATAGATGAGGCTGGATTTCCAGCTGGAGTGTTTAATCTAGTGAATGGTGATGGGCCTGGTGTTGGAACTGACCTGTCAGGACATCCTGATGTTGATATGGTCTCATTTACAGGATCTACTAGAGCTGGAAAATTAATTACAAAGAATGCTGCTGAAACTATAAAAAGAGTTTGTCTTGAACTTGGTGGTAAAGGTGGAAATATTGTTTTTGCTGATGCATATCCTGATGCAGTTAGAGATGGCATTAGAAACGTAATGAGTAATTCAGGTCAATCATGTGATGCTCCAACTAGAATGCTTGTTGAAAAATCAATTTATAAAAGAGCTGTTGAAGAGGCTGCAGATGAAGCAAATAAAATTAAAGTTGATCTTGCTTCAAAAGCTGGTGATCATATAGGACCTGTAATTTCAAAAACTCAATTTGACAAAATTCAGAGTTTAATAAATAGTGGAATTGAAGAAGGTGCTACTTTAGTAGCAGGTGGTCCTGATAAACCTGAAGACTTACAGAAAGGTTATTTTATTAAACCGACAGTATTCACTGATGTTAATAATAATATGAGAATTGCTAAAGAGGAAATATTTGGACCAGTATTGTCAATTATTCCTTTTGAAAATGAAGAGGAGGCTATCCAAATTACAAATGACACAGAGTATGGATTAGGAAACTATTTACAAACAGAGGATAAAGAAAAGGCAAAAAGAGTCTCAAAAAAATTAAGATCTGGAATTGTGTATGTAAATCATAAAGCGGCTGACTCCGGAACTCCTTTTGGTGGGTATAGGCAATCTGGAAATGGGCGTGAAGGTGGAACTTGGGGATTGCATGAATATCTTGAAGTAAAAACTATTACTGAATGGAAAAATTAAAATGCTTGGTTATGTAATGGTGGGAACCAATAACTTAGAAAAAGCAATAATTTTTTATGATGAAGTCTTAAAAGTTTTAAATCTAGAAAGAAACTATAAAGATGAAGTTTGTGCTGGTTACACAGAAAAAAATGGTGATGGAACTATAGAGTTTTATGTGACTAAACCTGTCAACATGAAAGAGGCAACTAATGGAAATGGAACGCAAGTTTCATTTATTACATCATCTAGAGATATAGTTGATAAGTTTCATGAGATCGGGCTTAAGGCAGGAGGAAAAAGTGAAGGAGCTGGAGGTGAAAGACCAGAAGGTTCTGGGGTTTACTATTCTTATATTCGAGATCTTGATAATAATAAAATTTGTGCTTTCACAAACAATTAATGTCTTACACTTTCATTCAAGAGAAAATTGATCAAGGAAAAATTATTTTACTTGATGGAGGTATAGGTGCCGAGCTTGAAAAAAAGGGAGCTAAAATGGATAAAAACCTTTGGTGTGGAAAATGTTCGGTAGATAGCCCAGGATTTTTAAAAGAAGTTCATGAAAATTATATTGATGCGGGTGCTGATGTTATTACAACAAATACTTATGCAACTACTCCAATTTCTCTTAGAAAACATGGATATGAAGACTCAATTGAATTATTTAATAAGCAAGCAGTTCAAATTGCAAAACAAGCAATTGATATTTCAAAAAAAAGCGTTTGTTTAGCAGGAAGTGTTTCGAGTTATGGAAGTTTTCTTAAACTTGGAACAAAGAATATGAAGCCGAGTTTTAATGAACAGATTAAAATTTTATCAAATGAGGGTGTTGATTTAATAATTTTAGAAGCAATGACATCTCAAGCAGAAATTGTGGAGACTATGCTTGAGTGTTCTTCAAATATAAAGTTGCCTATTTGGCTTTCTATTTCCTGTGTAGTAGATCAGAATACAAAAAATATTACGCTTGGCTATGATGATGTAAAGAATAAAACTGAAATTTACGAGGATTTAGAAGAATCGCTGAAAAGTTTTAGCAAATTACATAATGGGCCAATTTTAATTGCTCACTCAGATATTAAAACAACAAGTGCAGCTTTAGAGACAGCATTAAAATATTATAATGGAGTTATCGGTGCTTACCCTAATAAAGGCTTTTACGAAAAACCAAATTGGAAGTTTGTAGATAATTTTTCACCTAATGATTATTTGGAAGTTGCAAAAAAATGGGTTAGCAAAGGTGTAAAAATTGTTGGTGGTTGTTGCGGTATAGGAGTTGAAGAGATAAAAGCTGTTTCAATTTTGAAGTAATAATATATTGTAAAATTATGAAAACGTTTATTGGTGGTATTGGTTGCTTTTGGGACGAAACTAAATACGATGGTATAAAAGGAATAGTATCTACCGAATGTGGTTACTGCGGAGGCGATAATCCTAATGTTACTTACAAAGCAGTTTGTGGTGGAGATACAGGTCACATAGAAGTAGTTAAAGTTCAATATGATGAAAATATTTTAAGCTATGAAGATATGGTCAGATTGTTTTTTAAATTACATGACTCAACTCAAAAAAATAGACAAGGAACTTACGTAGGAATTCAATATCGTTCTGAGATATTTTATAATAATGATAATGAAAAAAATACAGCAGAGAAAATTTTAAAAGAAATGAATGAGAAATTAGATGGAAAAGTTACTACAAAGATTTCCAAAGAAAAAAACTATTGTAAAGCAGAAGGCTATCATCAAAAGTATGAGAAAAATAAATCTCTTAAGTTTGGATAAAAAATACTAATTTGAAAAAAATTATTTCAGAAAAAAATTCAGAATTAGTTACAAGAAAAGATAATAAAGCTCAATGGAATCTCCCAAATAAAAGAAGGTTGGGTTTTAGAAATTTATATAAAATTAATAGATATGGAATATACCTTAGATCAGATTTTGTTCTAAAATTAAAAAAAAAAATTAATAAGAGAATTGGTAAATTATCTTATGTAAAAAAGGTAACTAAAAATAAAGCTTTTTGCTCTCTAATAGTTGGTAAAGATCAGGATATTTTATTCGAGCAGTATGCAAAAGACTTTTCTGCAAATCAGCCTCAAACAATTATGTCAATTACAAAAATGTTTATACATTTATTTGTGGGGGAGCTAATAGACAGAAAACTAATTAATTTAAATAAGAAAATTTCATTTTACTTACCAAAAATTGGCAGTGGTTATGCAAGTGCAAAAGTAAAAGACGTATTAGACATGAACATTGTAAATCTATATAGCGAAGATTATACAAAAGCTTATTCGTCTTCATTTCTACATGAGCCTGTGGGAGGATGGAGACTGCCGATTAAAGGCAAAAATATTCAAAGTCAGGAACAATATTTAAATTCAATTAAATCCTTAAAAAGCAGAGATTTAAAAAATTATACTGATCTGGCGCATTATAAATCAGCTAATACCGATGTTATTGGACTAATTGTAGAAAAAGTAAGTAAAAAAAGTTTAAGACAGTGGCTGTTGGAAACAATTGAAGCAACAGGATTTGAAGAAGGATTGTATATAGGAACAGATAGATTTGGAACACCGTGGATGTCTGGAGGTGGAAGTTTAATCACAAGAGATTTTTTAAGAATGGGTTTACTTTTTTCTAGGTTTGGAAAAGGTATAAATGGAAAAAATATTGGTTCTAAAACTTTTTTGAGTAAAACTATTAATAGTGAGGGACCCAAATACATTCAATTATCTAAGGATAAATTTGTCTGTTATGTAAATTCATTAATGAAATGCGATAACTGGATTGGTCACTCTGGATATGGGGGCCAATTTTTAGGAATAAATTTGAAAACAAAAGTTGTTGCTGCGTTTTTTTCTGTCTTAGAGACTAAATCTGCAACAAATGAAAAATATAAAAAAGATATGGTAAATATGGTAGACCAAATAATTAGTAAAGATTACTAAATTAAGAAAATTTTGTTATCAAGGATTTTAAATGTTTATCTGTGACTCCACAACAACCCCCAATAATTTTTACCTGATCGTCTATTAGCTCAGAACACTTATCAACAAATTCAATTTCATTTTCAGTTATTAATGCTTGCATAGTACTAGTGTCAAATTTATGAATTTCTGGATAGAACATAATTGGCCCACTCCAATTTGATTTTAAAACTTTCATTCCCTCTTTCGTATCAATAAACCAACTATGCATTATGCCATAAACATCTCCACCAATAGATTTGAGTGAATTAATTATTTCAGCAAAATTTATAATTTTATCTTCAGGAAGGAATTTTGGCTCATCAGGATATTTTAAAGGGTCATATATAATAGATCTCTCTTTTTCTGCTCTAAAATTTCTACCTACTACGGTTTCATCAAATTTACTTATGCAGCAACTTAATCCAACCCAAACAGGCAAATCTGTTTCCAAAGCTGCATTTAGCAAAATTTTAGCGTGATCAATGTCTAAAAGCATTTCAAGAATAAGCACTTCGACTCCCTCTTCTTTTAATACTTTCGCTTGTTCTTTATAATTTTTTTCTTCTTTTGCAAATGATGGTACAAATTTTGTGTCAGGTCTAAATTCATTTTCAGCCAAAGCTAAATATGTTGACATACTTCCAGCAATTTTAATTTTTTTTCCAGAATTTTTGACTGCTTGTCTTGCTAACTTAACTGTATCAATGTTAATTTTTATTGTCTGATCTCCTAAATTTGAAGGCTCAAGACAATGTCTTGCAGTTCCAAAAGAGTTGGTTGTTATCATATCACATCCTGCATTTATATGACTTTCGTGTACTTTGATTACTATTTCTGGTGAGAAAACATTTGCTAAGCCAGAAAATGCTGGTCCCATTATTCCACCAAGTCTCTGAATTTCTGAGCCTGTTCCACCATCTAAGAAGACTTTTTTTTTTGATTTCAATAATTCATTAATATCCATTATGCTAATTTCTTTTCTGACTTTGGAACATATACAACTTCAATTACACCACCAAGAATTATTAGAATACTTCCTAGTGTTTCTCTCCAACCAAATGGTTCATTTGTTAAAATACTAGCACTAACAACGCCAACAATTATTTCAGCTAAAAATAAAATAGATGATAAGCCGGCTCCTAATTTACTTGGAGCCCAAAATATTATTACCCCTGTAGGAATGAAATAAAATATTGAAATAAGTAATAAAAAAGTGGACATTGACATAATAACCTCCACTGATGGAACTGGTCCTAAATAATCTACTAAGAATAACCCAATGGGTATACTTGCTAAACCACCATAAAAAAAGAATGTGAATATAATTGGAAAGACACCATCGGTTTTAATTATTTCCATTCTAATTAAACCAGCACCAAATAGTGCACCTCCAGCAAGAGCCAACCAATCTCCTGCATTTTGAGGTAATGGAATTATATTCTCTTGACTAAATACAATCCACAAACCTCCTAATGCTAAACCTAATGTGATTAACCTCTTCCAACCAAATTTCTTTTTTAAAAATATAATTTCAAATATTGTTGTCCAAACAGGTATCATGTAAAACATGATTAATGCTTTAACAACGTCAGTAAGAAGAAAACTAAGAGCATAACAAACAAATCCACTACCAACAAAAAAACCAGTGAGAGGAAATTCCAATCCAATAGACTTTCCTTTTATAACTCTCCAAATTGCGATTGGTGATAATATTAATATTCCAACTACCATTTGGGATATTGTTCCCCAGCCACCAGTCAAACCTCCATCTTCTAGTATTCTTTGAGGTAACCAATAAATTCCCCACGAACCTGCAGCGATAGCTAATGCAAACGAAATTTTAAAATGATGAGGGTGTCTGGTCATTATAATTACATTAATTCTGGTTTAAATTTTGAAAAGTTAAAAATTTCTTCATAAGATTTGGCAAAATAAATTACTTTATTATCTTCTTTAACATTTGCTATAATCTGCATTCCCATTGGTAGCCCTTTGTCATTGAAACCAACTGGAACAGATATAGTTGGCAAACCAAGCAAGCTAGATAATATATAGACTTCCATATATCTATGATAAGTGTCAATTTTATTATTATTGATAAATTCTGGATTATTTAGGTTCTTATCAAATGGAAATAATTGAGCTGAAGGTAATGCCAAAAAATCATAATGATTAAATAGTTTTTGAATTTTATCCTGATATTTATTTCTAATTTCTATCGCTTTTAAAACATCATTTGTTTTAACACTTTTCCCTTTTTCATATTCCCAATATGCTTGTAAAGGCAATTCGTCTAAATTTTTTAAATTATATAACAGAAAATTTTCATATAATGTTTTGGCTCTTAATGTTGTCCAAGAAAACCATAATTTTTCTGAATTAATTTCAGTTTTTAAATTTTCAATATTTAAATTATTTGATTGCAATCTTTTTAAAATATTTTCACATAAATCAATAATTCCATCTTCAAATTTATATTGGTCATTCAGATCAATGCACCATCCAATTTTTAAATCTGAAAGTTTTTTAATATTTATATCTTCAAGATCGAAAGATAATTTATCCTTTAAATTTTTCCCTTTTATATACTTAAATAAAAATTCCATGTCATAAGGAGTTCTAGCAAGACAGCCGGTCGTTGAAATTAAAGGGAGACCATTTAAATTTTTAATTTCAAATCTGTCTTCTGCAATCGCACCAGGTGTTGGTCTCAATCCATAAATATTGGCAAATGCTGCAGGATTTCTACAGGATCCCATCATGTCTGTACCATCTGCAAAAGGAATTAAATTTGCTGCAACAGCTGCTGCTGCACCACCTGATGACCCTCCCGCTGACTTACTATAATCATAAACATTGGATGTGGCTCCATAAACTCTGTTAGTAGTATGACAACCAACAGCAAATTCAGAGAGATTTGTTTTACCAATTAAAATTGTATTTTTTCTATAATTATTTACTAATAAAGAGTCATGTTTTGGGATATTTTTTAATAACTCTTTATATCCATAGCATGTTACCTCATTTTTAATATCAAATAATTCTTTGACTGCAATTGGAAGGCCATAAATATCATCTTGATTTTCATTTTTGAAGTTTTTGTCTTTTAATTTTGCATATTCAATAATTTTTTGTTCATCTAATATTGAAATAATAGCATTTAATTTTGGATTATATTTTTTTATCCTGTCTAAATAAAAATTTATTACTTCAACTATTTTTATTTCTTTATTTTTGATTTTAGAGATAATTTGAGATACAGAAAATGTTTCAAGCACTGTTCCAAACCTATCTTGCTTGTCTAATGCTCTGTAAAACTAAACTTTTTACCTCATCCAAAGATGCTTTTTTAGGATTTTGTCCATAAGCTTGATCAAGCATAGATTTTTTTGCGATTCTCTCCTCACAATCTTCTGGAACGCCAATTTCATTTAAGCCTTTTGGTATTTTTAATCTATCTAAAATAATATTTAAGTTATTTTGAAATGCTTCAATAGAGTGATCTTTAAATTGCATAGCTTCTGACATTCTTTTCACTTTTTCATCTAATCCAGGTAAATTGTATTTCATTACTGCAGGTAATATTATCGCATTTGTTAATCCATGATGAGTATTATATTCTGCACCTACCATGTGTGATATAGCATGGACTAAACCCAAACCTTTTAGAAATGCTATTCCACCCAGATAAGATCCTACAATCATTCCTCCTCTTGCTAATAGATTATCTGGTTCTTCAACAGCTGCGTAAAGAGATTTTGAGATTAAATTTAAACTTTCTATAGCAGAACCATCGCATAATGGATGAAACATGGGAACGCTATAGCCTTCTATCGCGTGTATCATAGCATCTATTCCAGTCCATGCAGTTAGATTTGCGGGTAATTTTAATGTTAATTCTGGGTCTACTAGAGCTAGGCAAGGTCTAGCATCAGGATGCCACAAACAAAACTTCATTCCTTTTTCAAGATGAGTTACCATAGCAGTAACTTCTGTTTCAGCTCCTGTCCCTGCTGTTGTAGGAATCGTTATTATTTTAGGAAAAGGATTTTCCATCTCTAATTTTGGTGGTTCTTTTTCGAATTCAAAATCCCATAACGATACACCACTATTAACTGTTAAAGAAATTGCTTTTCCTCCATCCATTGCGCTTCCACCACCTATTGCAATAATTGCATCATGATTTCCATCACGAAATTTTTTACATCCAGAATCTATTTCGTCATCTCTAGGATTTGGTGATATATTTGAATAAATTGCTGATTTTACTTTTGAGTCGTTTAGTAAGTTTTGTAGATCACTAATAAATGGAAGATTAACACTACCATTATCGGTTACTATTAAAGCATTATTAATTTTAAAATTATTACAAAATTTTCCAATTTCCTTGAGTCTGCCTGGTCCATAAGCAGTTAAAGTAGGAAAAGTCCAATCCTGATTATTTAATAAAAAATCTTCATTAAGTTTAAAATTTTGCATAATATTTTAAAAACTTATACTAATTTAAACATTATTAAATGAAAATTTCATCTGAAAAATCAGATATAAAAAAAACATATCTAGCTGTAGCAACTATGCTTTTAGCAATTTTGTGTATAGATCTTTATATGGTAATTATTAAATTTCTGGGTGACGAATATTCAATAATTCAATTAACTTTGTTTAGAAATATTGCTGCGATCATACCTTTGTTACTATTAATTTTATTCACAAATGAATTTTCAACAATTTTTAAAAATTTAGGAAATAAATTTCTTATATTAAGTTGTTTAAGAGGCATTTGTTTCCTTTCAATGAATGTATTTATATTTATTTCTGTTATTAATCTTCAGTTTGCAACCGCAATGACATTAACTTTTTCATCACCATTTTTCATAGTAATTTTATCAATAATAATGTTGAACGAAAGGATTGGTATTTATAGATGGTCGGCAGTTATTATAGGTTTTGTTGGAGTATTAATGATTATGAGACCAACAAGCGAAATATTTAGTTTTTACTCAATATTTCCTATTCTTACAGCTATAGCTTGGGCTTTTACTGTAATCATTTTAAAGTTTATTCAAGGAAATCATTCGACTGCTAAAATTCAATTATATACATTAATATTTAATGTCAGCGGTGGGATAATACTATTTTTAGTAACAACAGGTCATTTAGAAATAAAAAGTTTAAAAGATTTTATTTTAATGACAACCACTGGTATTTTAGGTGGTACAGCAGCAATATTATTTATTTATTCTTATAGATTAATTTCAGCAAGCAAGATTGCATCGTTTGAATATCTTGGTATACCATCATCCTTTATTCTTGGATGGGTTTTTTTTTCTGAAGCGCCATGGGGTCAACTGTTTCCAGGTGTATTAGTAATTATTTTTGCAGGTATGATTATTATTTGGAGAGATAATGTTAAACAAAAAAAAGCTGAAGGTAATAAACAAGTTTATTGATTAGATCTCATAGATTTCATCACTATTACTCTATCTATTTCTCCTAACAACTCTCCAGTTTCATTACAAACAACTGGATAAATTTTATCATTATCAATTAGTTTATCTATTAAATTTTCAATTTTAGAATTATCTAAAATATTATCTTTTCCATCATTAAATAAATTTTTTGTTTCATTACAGCATTCTGTTCTCATAACTTTTCCTGCACTTAACACTTTATATTTTGGAACATCTTCACAAAAATCTTTCACGTATTGATCTTTTGGATTAGAGACAATTTCCTCTGGAGTGCCAACTTGAGACACTTCTCCATCTTTCATAATTGCAATATGATCTCCCATTTTAATAGCTTCCAAAAAATCATGAGTGATAAATACCATGGTTTTTTGAAGTTTTTCTTGGATCTTTAAAAGTTCATCTTGCATTTCTCTTCTGATTAAAGGGTCAAGAGCGGAAAAAGGTTCATCAAAAATTAATATTTCAGGATCTACAGCTAGCGCTCTTGCCAAACCAACTCTTTGCTGCATACCGCCAGAGAGTTCTCTTGGATAATTATTGTGCCAACCATCTAAACCAACCATCTTTAGAACTTCCATTGATTTTTCTACTCTAACATCTTTTTTTGTTCCTCTTACCTCTAAACCATATCCAATATTTTCTAAAACTGTTCTATGAGGGAATAAACCAAAATGTTGAAATACCATGCTCATTTTATTCCTTCTGAGTTCCAATAAATCTCTTGCACTCATTTTGGTTACTTCAACTTCATCCATTTTGACAGTTCCAGCTGTTGGCTCAATCAGTCTTGAAATACATCTTACTAATGTAGATTTTCCACTACCAGACAATCCCATTACAACAAATGTTTCACCTTTTTGGATTGAGAAGCTGACATCTTTAACTGCAACAACATGGCCTGTCTTTTCTTGGACTTCCTTTATAGTTAAACTTTTATCAAGGTTTTTAATAATTCTTTTTTCGTCTGGTCCAAATAATTTCCATATATTTGTGCAAGTGATTTTTTGTTCTGTAGCCATTTTTAATAAATAATATTACCTTAAAAATAGACAATATTTTACTTTAAATGTAAAATTATTTATTTTAACTTGCAATTATGGCTACTAGATCTGACTTAATTGATAAATCTAATCAATCAAAAAACATATTATCATATGTAATCATTGGAGTTGTTTTTTTAGTAGCATTATGGCTATCTACCCAAAGTGAGGGCCCTTCAAAATTTCCAAAAGAGGTCACAGATAAATTTACTTTTACAGCTTGGGTAAATGATGGCGAAGATTACTTAAAAAAAAATTATAGATGGGTAACTAAACTTATAGCAAGTTATATTAAAGAAACTTATTATTTTGTTGAAGACTTTTTATTAGAGTCTTCTTGGATTTTAATCGCAGCTATAATTATAATTCCCTGTATAATCGCAGGAGGCTTACGTCTAGGAATATATTCTTCGTTTGTAGTTTATTTTTGGGGAGTTACAGGAATGTGGGAGCCTTCCTTGCAAACTGTAGCATTAATGGGTTTATCGGTTTTATTATGTGTGTTTTTTGGTTTTATATTGGGAGTATTGTGCTCACAAAGTAATAGATTTGAAAATTTTATGAAGCCAGTCTTAGATACGATGCAAGTAATGCCAGCATTTGTTTATTTGTTTCCTGCATTATTTTTTTTTGGGATAGGAGGTGCGCCAGCTATCTTGGCTACAATGATATATGCAATGCCTCCAATAATAAGATTAACAAATACAGGTATAAGACAAGTACCTGCACAAACAATTGAGTCGGCTACATCATTTGGTTCTAGTAAACTTCAACTATTATTTAAAATTAAAATTCCATTATCTTTGCCAAGTATAATGATGGGGATTAATCAAGTAATAATGATGGCATTGGCTTTAGTAGTTCTTGCATGTTTTATTGGTGCTGAGGGTATTGGTGGGCAGGTTTGGCAAGCCATAAGAAGACTGGACGTTGGATGGGCAATGGAAGGTGGGCTATGTATTTTATTTATGGCGATAATGTTTGATAGATTTAGTTTAGCTTTTAGTAAAACAGAAAGGACATTACCATCTGATGTTCAAAGATTTTATTTACTTCCCCAAAGTTGGGAAAAATATCAAATTGCAAAAATAATTGAAATGCCATTAAATTTTGGAAATAAGATTTTAAAAATTATATGCCAACTTGTTACAACTATTATAGCATCTTTATTCAAACTTTTAGTATCAGTTTTTAATAAATCTACTGCAGACAACATTGGTGAGTTCATTAGTAAGAGATATTATGTAATTCCATATTTTCTAATTTTATTATTTATAGCTTTTCTGGATCATTACTTCTTAGAAATTGGAACATTCCCAAAAGAATGGAAATTATCAATAAGGCAACCAATTACTAATGCGGTTGAAAGTTTGACTGTAAACCCAGGTTTTATTTCTTTTGCAAAAGGTTTAAGAGCTTTTGTTTACTTAAATTTATTAAGACCTTTAGATGTTTTTCTCACTCAAATACCTTGGTGGTATACATTGGCAGTATTTGCTGCATTAGGTTATGTAACAGTTGGTATAAGATTTGCAATTATTACTGCGCTTCTTTTATTATTTATAGGTGCGTGTGGAATATGGACACAATCAATGATAACTTTATCTTCTGTACTAGTATCTGTTGCATTATGTTTTGTGGTAGGAGTTCCACTTGGTATAATTGCATCCTACAACGAAAGATTTAGAAATATTCAAAATGTAGTGCTTGATGCTATGCAAACACTTCCATACTTTTGTTATTTAATACCTGTATTAATGTTTTTTGGTGGTGGAACTGTCTCTGCTGTTCTTGCAACAGTTATATACTCAATTCCTCCAATAGTTAGATTAACTTCATTAGGATTAACTCAAGTATCAGGTACTTACTCTGAAGTTTCAAGATCATTTGGAGGTACTTTAATTCAAACATTAAATAAAGTTAAATTTCCACTAGCAATACCAAGTTTGGTAATAGGTTTTAATCAAACAGTAATTATGGCATTTGCAATGCAAATTGTTACTCCATTAATTGGAGGCAAAGGTTTAGGATTAGAGGTATTTAATGGACTAGCAAGATCTGATACTGGTAGAGGTCTTGCTGCGGGGATAGGAATTGTTCTTTTGGCAATCATTATTGATAGAATTACATTAGCTTATACTAAAAAACAGAGAGAGGCTTTGGGTTTATAAACCAATAAAATAGTGCCGATTTGAACGGTTTGCATACAGTTATATTTTGTTTTAAAATACATTTTTAATTAATTAAAAGAGAGGAAATAAATGAAGTTATCAAAAAAAATATCAGCACTAATACTATCTGTGGTGTTGCTAATTGGATCTTTTGGACATGCTAATGCAGCTAAAAGACTTCATGCGGCTATTGCAGATTGGACTGGTGGGATAATTACATGCGAAGTTGCAGTTGCAATCCTTGAAAGAGAAATGGGATATAAGGTTAAACAAACAGTATTCCCATCTGGAACAGGATTATGGGAAGCCATTGCTGCTGGTGAATTAGATTTTGCATGCGAAAGTTGGCCAAGCTATGCTGAAGCTGACTCTGTAATGTTAAATGAAGATTTAATATACGAAGGCAAAGTTGTAGGAAGTTACAGCGGAGACGGAAGTGTAGATCTTTTAGGTACATCAGGAATAATTGGTTTATCTGATTATTGGATACCTAGATATGCAGCAGAGGAATTTGGCATCAAAACTTGGAAAGATTTAAACAAACATAAAGCTAAATTTGCAACAATAGAGAGTGGTAAAAAAGGAAGACTTATTGGATGTCCTGTTGCAGGATGGAACTGTCATGACCAAAAAAGACTTGATCTTTTAGGCATAGATTTCCAAGCTGACGAACTTGGTACTGAGGCTGCTGCAATAGCAGAGGCTAAAGCTGCATACATGAGAAAAGAACCATTTATGTTATATCTATGGTCTCCACATTGGTTCTTTGGAGAGTTTGATATGGTTGGAGTACAACTACCTGAACATAAAGTTTGTGATCCAGATACGTTCACAGAGGCAGGAAATTGGAAAGATTGTGGAACAAAAGGATGGCCAGCAACTGGTTGGGCTAAGGATTATACAATGAATTATGGTAATCCAGCAACTTTTGCTAGTGCTGAGCACTCAGATGCAAAAGCTTTCTTTGAAAAAATGTCTTTACAAAATATTGACCAAGCTAAGATGTTAGTGGAAGTTGATATCAAGAAAAGAGATGTAAAAGAAGTTGTTAATGAGTGGTTAGATAATAATCCAGATAAGTGGAAAAGTTGGCTTCCATAATAACTTTTAAATAAATTAGTTAAAAAGGGCTTTGATTTTCAAAGCCCTTTTTTTTATTTCTTAAGATAATTTAATCGACCCACAATTTCATCTCTATCCATGTAATAACCTTGCAGGTGTCTGTGTCCAGAATTTGGATCAAACTCAGTTCTTCCGTGTAGTACTCTTCTATTGTTGAATGTATATATATCTCCTGGCCTTAGCCTAAATTTTATTTGAAATCTATTATCGTGTAAGAGTTTTCCAAATTTATAATGAGATTTATAAACTTTATCCATTTGATCTGGATGACAGTCTAAAGCGTCCATGGTTGCAGTACTAAATCTAACATCATTATAGTCACCATCTTTTGTAAGACTTATTGCAGTTCCATAAAAGCTTCTATGAGCTTCTTGTGTGTAATCTTTATCTCTAAACTTTAAAGGAATTTTTGTAAGCGTATCAAAAGTATCTCTGTCATTATTCTTTAAATATTCTCCGACTGCGAATGCATCTACTGCTGATGAATCACCTCCCTTTGCTGAATTAACTAAACAATGTAAAAATTGATACCCAGGAGGATTTTCAAACCACGGTAAATCCATATGATTTTGAAGCGCATGAGCTGTATAAGCTGAGTTATTTGGTTTTGGTATATTTATAACTTCGAAAGGTGTTTTAAAAAATGTCTCTCTAGTGTGACTAATTCTATTTAATACAGGAAACGCTGAATTTTTTTCCACTGGAGCATTATAAACTATAGCTATTCCTTTAAAGTGAAGAAGTTCTAACCATTTAATCAATCCCTCTTCGGAAGATATAATTTCATTATGATCTATATATATACTCTCAATATTTTTTTCTAAATTGCCATCCCATAATTGGTAGGGTGATTTGTATTCTTCATTATTTTTTATAGTGTAGCAATTTTCTCTAAGCCAATTAATGTCATAATGGCTTACATGATTTCCCTCACTCCACTCTATTTCTAATTTACCATCACTATTAAGATTATATTTTTTTGGGTTTATGTTTTCTGATACATCTAAAATATTAAACATTCGATGCCTAGAATCTTTATCGTGTGCTGTCGGGCAATTATCTCTCAGCCACATATAATTAAATTTACTTTCTTTACCGTCATCCCATATTACTTGGAGATAAGTCCCATTTTTTGAGATTTTTGAAATTGAGTGCATAATCAATATAAATATAAAATAATTTATTAATCAATTCAATTATTAGTTGACTTATTAATTGTTGGAAGATTTATTAGTTTGAATTATCTTTTAAAATAAAAAATGAGCATAACCTTAAAAAATAAAAAACTAATCATATCCGCAGGAGGATCGGGTATTGGATGGAGTTCTGCAAAAATATTTTTAGATAAAGGTGCAACAGTATATCTTTGTGATATCAATTCCAATTTTCTTAATAAATGTAAGAAACACAAGCTCTATAATAAAAAATTATTTGTATTTCAGTGTGATGCCTCAGATGAGAACCAAGTAAAGAATTTTTTTGGCAAAGTATTAAAAAAAACAAAAAAAATTGATGCTCTTATAAATAATGTTGGAATAGCTGGGCCAACTGGAACCCTTGAAAAATTAAAAAGTAAGGATTGGGAAAATACATTAAAGGTAAACGTTATTAGCCATTTTTATTTTTCAAAATATTCAATTCCTATGCTTAAAAAAAATAAAAGTGGAGCTATAATAAATTTATCTTCAACAGCAGGTATATTTGGATTTCCATTAAGATCTCCTTATTGTGCAAGTAAGTGGGCAGTTATAGGCATAACTAAGACGCTGGCAATGGAACTAGGAAAATTTAAAATTAGAGTAAACGCTATTTGTCCTGGAACAATTAAGGGAGATAGAATGGGTAGAGTGGTAAGAGATAAATCGAAGTTTTTAAATGTTTCAAAAAAATTAATAGAAAAAGAATTTGTTTCAATGACTTCAATGAGTACCTGGGTTTATGAAGAGGATATTGGAAGGATTTGTAGTTTTTTAATTTCGAATGATGCACCAAGGATATCTGGACAAATAATTGCTGTAGACGGCAATACTTTAAGAATGCATTAATAATTAAACTTTAATGTTTTTTTCGCTTATTTCCATAAATGGAAAATGAGAATCATTAAAATGTATGTTCTCTTCTTTATTTAGAAAACTGATATCGTCCAGCAAACCTGCATATAAATAATATTTTTTATACTTTTCTACATAAGTTAAAATTGGAGCGGCACATTTCCCACAAAAATGTTTTTTGATTTTATTGCCACTACCACCTTCATGTTCATAAATTTTTAATTTTGACTTATCTATATCTATTGCGCCGTCTCTGAGCAGTATAATTGTCATCATTCCTCCTATTTTTTTTCTACAATCAATGCAATGACAATTGAATACTAAAGGGACCTCATCAAGCTTAACATTAAAAGTTATATCTCCACAGATACATCCACCAGTTTTATTTATAAATATTTTTTCTTTCATCAATTTCTAATTTTATTCTCATATTTTTTTCTAATTTTCAAAACATCAACTAAATATTGGTCCCTAATATTTGAAAGCATATTAATTGATTTACCTTTTGCTTGTTTTTTTGTGCCTGATATAAGCTTACCAGATAATTTATTTGTTAACTTTGGAGCTTTTAATTTTGTCCAAGGTAATTTTAAAGCTGGACCAAATTGTTTTAACATATGTTTCATTCCCGCATTTCCTCCCGCAAGATGAAATGTTAAAAAGGTACCCATTATTGAGTATCTAAGACCTGGTCCATCTTCTATTGCACGATCTAATTCCTGTGTTGTTGCATAATTTTCGTTAATTATATGTAAACCTTCTCTCCACAATGCTTCTTGAAGTCTATCTGATAAATAACCTGGTAATTCTTTTTTAAGCATGATTGGCTTCATTGAGATTGATTTATAATATTTGTTTGCGTCTACAAGAAACTTTTTTGTGGTTTTTTCTCCAGGAACTATTTCAACTGCTGGCAACAAGTATGCTGGGTTAAATGGATGTCCAATTATGCCCCTTTGTGGATTTTTACTCTTAGAAAAAATTTTAGAGGGTAAAAGTCCTGACGAACTAGAGGAAATAATTACATTTGATTTTACATATTTAGAGATTTTTTGGATTAAATCAGTTTTAACTTTATAATTCTCTAATACATTTTCTTGTACAAAATCTACATTTGAAAGAGCTTTTTCTAAAGAATTAAAGAATTTTAAATTTTTAATTAAAATTTTTTTTCCAAAAAGTTTTTTTATACTTTTTGAGGTTCTTTTTATTTCTTTTAAAACATAATTTTTAAGATTTTTGTTTTGATCATACGCATGAACAATTTTGTTGTGTGCTAAATTTCTAATTATCCAGCCTGTCCCTATTACACCGGTTCCAACTATTCCAACAGTTTTAATTTTTGACATTACTTGTGTTTTACAAGCTTTAATTTTTCTCTTGTTTCTGAAGGAGACATTATCTCAACGCCAAGATCTGTAACGATCCTAATTGCTTTCTCAACTAATTTAGGATTTGTTGCTAATTTACCCTTAGATAAATATAAATTATCCTCTAATCCAACTCTTGGGTTACCTCCCATTACTACAGTTTGAGCGACATATGGCATTTCATTTTTAGATATTGCAAACCCTGACCATATACCCTCTTTAGGCATTATATCTTTCATTGCTTGCATAGCTAGTGGTGTTGCAGGTGCTCCCCATGGAATGCCTAAACACATTTGAAAAAGAGGTGGATCACTTAATAATCCCTCTTTATATAATTGAGCGCCAAACCACATATTTCCCAAGTCAAAAGCTTCTATCTCAGGTTTAACTTTTATTTCTTGAAGTTTTTTTGCAGCTTTTCTTAAATCGTTAGGTGTGTTGACTGTGATAACAGAGCTATCTCCAAAATTTAACGTACCACAATCTAGTGTGCATATTTCAGGCAGAAATTGTTCTGCATTAGCAATTCTTTCCATTACATTTGCCATGTCTGTCATTGGACCAAAGTCTAAAGGGTTCTTGCCTTGTCCGATATCTAAATCACCACCCATACCTGTTGTAAGATTAAGAATTACATCTGTTTCAGATGATCTCACTCTATCAACCACTTCTTTATAAAGCTCAAGTCTTCTACTTGGAGTTCCATCTTCCTCTCTTACATGGATATGAGCAATTGCAGCTCCTGCTTTAGCTGATTCAATCGCAGCCTTTGCAATTTGCTCTGGAGTTTTAGGTAAATCAGGATGTTTACTTGCTGTATCACCAGATCCAGTAAGTGCACATGAGATGAAGACCTTATTATTCATTTTTTATTTTAAAAAAGTATATTATCATAACATCAAAAATTATAAGATATAAGAGCTAAATGGAATTTGATAAAATTAGAGTAAGAAGAAGCTTCATATTTACCCCAGGTCTACGACCAGAGATGTTTCCAAAAGCAATAGCATCAGGTGCAGATATGGTTTGTATTGAGTTAGAAGATGGAATAGCTATTAAAGATAAGGATGAAGCAAGAAAAAAAACTATTGATGCATTAAAAAATCTTGAAATAAAAAATGATGTAGAGTTAGTAGTTAGATTTAATTGTCAAAGAACAAAGCATGGTCTTTTAGATTTAGAATCGTTCATTTCAAGTAAAATTAAAATCAAAGCAGTGATGTTGCCTAAAATTAAAACTCCTGATGAAATTAAATTTATAGACGATCTGTTAACTGATAGTGGCTTAGATACTGATCTACATATTATAATGGAGACTAATGAAGCTCTTGAGAATATTTATGATATTGCTCATTCTAGCGAGAGAATAGTTGCCTTATATTTTGGAGGAGAAGATATGGCTGCAGAGTTAAGGGTAAAGAATAAATTTGAAAATCTTGTGTACGCAAGATCAAGATTAGTTCATGCAGGTGCTAGTGTTGGAGTGGATGTAATAGATGTTCCATATTTGGATTTAGAAAATATGGATGGAATGAAAAGAGAGGCTCAACTTGTTAAAGACTTGGGATTTACAGGCAAAGGGTCAATTCATCCAAAACAAATAAATATTTTAAATGAAATTTTTACTCCAAGCCAAGAAGAAATTATTAAAGCAAAAAGAATTGTAAACCAATTCAATGAAGCAAACACCGGTTTGGTAGTAATAGATGGAAAACTAATTGAAAAACCTGTCCTACGAGAAATGCAAAGAAAAATATTGGTGGCAGATAAAATAAGCAAAAATTAAAAATGTCAGTACATATTGATACAAGAAAAATTATTAAAGAATGGATAGATTATAATGGTCATATGAATATGGCCTATTATGTATTAATTTTTGACCAAGCTTGGGAGAATATTTTGAATAAATTCCAAATGGGTGGTGAAAAAGCTGAAGAAAGCAAAAGAACTACAATGGTTGTTGAAACAAGAACAACCTATGACAGTGAAGTAAAAGAAGGAGATGAAGTTGATGTGTATGTTTCCTATTTTGACCATGATAAAAAAAGACTGCATTTAAAATGTGAAATGTATGAAAAAAAAACTAAAAAGCTGTCAGCAACAATGGAAAATTTATCTCTTTATATAGATTTAGATAAAAGAAAAGTTACTGAATTTGAAGATGAAAAAGTTAAAATTATGGATGAATTTATTGATAAAAATAAAGTAGACTTTAAAATTGAAAATTTAATGTTTAAGGAAAAACTAAAAAAATAGTATGCAAGCTGAATTAATAGCAGGAGCATTAGGTGCTGAAATAAAAGGGATTAGTTTAAAAGATTCATCACCAGAAAATTGGAAACAAATAAATGAACTAATGTTAGAACACAAAGTATTATTTTTTCGAGATCAAAATATTTCTCCAATAGAACAAATAAACTTAGCTAAAAGATTTGGACCTTTAGAAAAACATGTTTATGTAAAAGGTTTAGATGAATATCCAGAAATTCTCAGAATTAAGAAAGGTGCAAGTGAAAAACATCAGTGGGGAGAAACTTGGCATACTGATGTTAGCTATAATACTAATCCGACAAAGGTCATAATTTTAAGATCTAGAAAAATTCCACCTGTGGGTGGTGATACAATGTTTTCAAATATGCAGCTTGCGTACGAAACATTAAATGTTGATATAAAAAAGAAAATTAATGGAAAGAAAGCAATTCATAGCTCTCTAGGTGCTTCAGCTTTTGTAGATAAATACGAAGAAATGGAGGGCAATGGAAATCTCGATGAATATTCTAATTCTCATCCAATAGTACGAACACATCCAGAAACTGGGAAAAAAATTTTATATGTAAATTCAATGTATACAAAAAAAATTATTGGAATTGAAAAGAATGAAAGTGATGAAATATTGAAAGAAATATTTGTCCATCAAGAAAGATTAGACTTTACATGTAGATTTAAATGGACAGAAAATGCAGTAGCACTGTGGGACAACAGATGCACATTGCATCAAGGATTGACTGATTTCTTTCCGGGAAGAGGTTTGGGTCATGAAAGGATAATGGATAGAATAGCAATCGAAGGTGAACGACCTTCATAACAATCATAACAAGAAAATTAGTGAAATTTGATTATATTATTATTGGAGCTGGCACAGCAGGATGTGTTCTCGCAAATAGATTAAGTGAAAGTGGTAAATTTAATGTTGCCTTATTTGAAGCAGGTGGTTCTAGTGATATTTGGAAAGTTAATATGCCTCTGGCAATTCTATATGCAATGCACGATCCCAAATATAACTATAAATATTATTCAGAACCAGAGCCTTATTTGAATAATAGAAGATTATTTTGTCCAAGAGGTAAAATGTTAGGTGGATGCTCTGCTCATAATGGGATGGTTTATGTGCGAGGAAATAAAAACGACTATGAGAGATGGGCATCATTTGGTTTAAAAACATGGTCTTACGAAAATGTTTTACCTTTTTTTAAAAAAATTGAGAAATGGTCAGAGGGAGAAAATGAATTTAGAGGTGGAAAAGGGATTTTACCAATAAATCAATCCAAAAACCAAAATCCTTTATTTGGTGCTTTTATTAACGCTTCTGTTGAAGCTGGGTACAAAAAAAATAATGACATGAATGGAGAAGATCAAGAAGGATTTGGAATGTATGACATCACCATTCATAAAGGTCAAAGGGCTAGCGCTTCTAAATATTATCTAGAACCTGCAAAAAAAAGAAAGAATTTAAAAGTTTTTACCAATTCTTTTGCTGAAAGGATTATTTTTGAAGGAAAAAAAGCAGTTGGAATAGAGGTAAATATTAAAGATAAAGTCACAAAGGTTTACGCTAATAAAGAAGTTATTTTATGTGGGGGTTCAATCAATTCACCACAACTATTAATGTTATCGGGTGTAGGACCTGAAAAAGATTTAAAAGATAAAGGAATTAATGTTTTACACTCTTTAGAGGGAGTAGGCCAAAATTTACAAGATCATTTAGAAACTTACATTCAGCAAGAATGTAAAACTAAAGATACTCTCTATTCTTATGTTAATAAAATAAATATGCTTAAAATTGGTATTCAATGGTTTCTTTCAAAAAGTGGTCCATGTTCTACTTCATTTTTAGAAGCAGGTGGTTTCTGCAAATCTTCAGAAGACAAAAGCTATCCAAACATTCAATTTCATTTTTTTCCAGCATTTGTAATTGATCATGGATTAGTTGACCCTGACAGACATGGTTATCAATTACACGCAAGTTTGAATCAACCTAAAAGCAGAGGACATATTAAATTAAATAGCTCTAATCCATATGATTACCCAAAAATTCAATTTAATTATTTAGAGGACGAATATGATTTAAAAGAAACGATCAAGTGTGTCCGTGTAGCTAGGAAGATTTTGGGTCAAGAATCAATGAAGCCTTACGCTGGAAAAGAGATAGGTCCAGGTGAAAGTGCTACTGATGATGAACAAATTACAGAGTACATTAGATCAAAAGCCGAAACAGCTTATCATCCATCCTGTACATTAAAAATGGGAACAGACAAAATGGCGGTAGTTGACGAAAAATTGAAAGTTCATGGTTTGGAAAATTTAAGAGTTGCAGATGCTTCTGTTATGCCAGAGATTACAAGTGGTAATTTAAATGCACCAACTTTAATGATAGGTGAAAGAGCGGCCAATTTTATTCTTAATTAGTCTCGAGATATTTTTTATATCTATCTAAACTTTCTTTAGGCCAAGCAATTTTTGGATCGTACATCTCGTCATAGCAAATATTTTTATCTACAATATTTATCCATGGATCTTTACTTTTAACAAATATGTGTGCTTGAGGTGGAAAATGCTCTGGATTAGATAAAGTATTTGTTCTGATACTTATCCTTTTAACAGCAAATTCATAGTCAGAATAAATGTAGACACCACACTTTTTGCAGAAGTAAATCTTGCAGCTTTTTCCACTACCTGCAATTAACTTTTTTTCTAAAAGTTCACCTTTAATATCTAATGAATTTTCAAAAATACTTGTATTAACAACAAAAGATGATCCAGTTATTTTCTTACAATCTTTACAATGACAAGCATGTGTAAATAAAGGCTTAGATTTAATAGTATATTCAACTTCTCCACAAATACAGTTGCCAGAAATTGGTTTAAAATCTTCCATAGATAATTTCAAGAGTATCTTATTAATTATGAAGGTTAAAGTTTTTTTGATATAGGTGCGTTATGCAAACAAACGATAATAAAAAGGGTATTTTTTTTATTATGACTGGAATGGCCTTTTTTTCCATTCAAGATTCATTGATAAAATTTATTTTTGAAGATATTGCATTATTTGAATTATATTTGGGAAGAACTTTAATACAAGCGACTATTCTCATATCCTTTTTTTTAATAACAAAAAAAAAAATTACTCTTAAAACTCATTATCCTTTTTTAACTTTAGTTAGGGTTATTTGTTTCTTTTTTGGATTTGCTTTTTTTTATATTTCTTTAACTTTTATGTCTTTAGCAATGGTTAGTGCATTATTTTTTTCATGTCCTTTCTTTATGTCTATGTTTGCAAAATTTTTCTTAAAAGAACAAATTGGAATTAGAAGATGGAGTGCAATTGTTGTGGGTTTTATAGGAGTATTAATAGTACTTAATCCAACTTTTGAAGAGTTTAATTTTTTTAAATTGGCACCTGTAGGATGTGCACTTTGTTATGCATGCTCAATGACAATTACAAAATATACTTCTGATAAAGATAATATTTATACTCAAATGACTTTGCTTTATATTTTTGCAGTTAGTGTAAGTTTAATTATTTATCTTGTTAGTGGAGATGGTAAATTTAACAATTTTTCTGATCCTACTTTACAATTTATTGTGAGGGAATGGTTTACTAACCCTTCCGCTTCATGGCCTTACGTATTTGTAATGGGAGTGGTTGCTTCTATATCTTTCTTCTGTGTTTTTTCTGCCTACAGTATTGCGTCCCCATCCATAATTTCATTATTTGAGTATTCTTATATAATATTTGCTATGATTGCAGGATATATACTTTTTGAGACTATACCAACTCCTCGTACTTTAATTGGAGCAGTAATTATTATCTCTGCTGGTATATATATATATATTAGAGAAAAAGTTAGAAATCAGATGATAGCGACAGACACCCCAAATAGATAATAATTTATGAGAACTAAGATTTTTTTTATATCGTTAGTACTTTACTTATTAAATTTCAGCAATGCTTTTTCTGTAAATTTCAAAAACTATTTAGAATTAAGCGCATGTGTTGATGAATATAATAGTTTTACAGGTTACAAAAACAAACTCAATGAATGTTTTAAAAATCAGGGAATAGACGTAGATAGAGACTCATTCAAACTAATCGAAAAAAAATCAGGTATTATAGATGACATAATTGAATTAGAATTACCTAACCAAGAAGTTGTGGCCGAAAAAAAAAGTTTTTTAGAAAAATTAAAAAATTTTGAAAAAAACTTAAATGAAACATTTAATCCTGATTTAGATAAAATTGCTCAAGAAGAAAACATATTTAACAAACCGTCAGTTTTTTCAGATAATTATAATGAGGCTCAGAATTTTAATATGGATGATAAAGACTTTAGAAAACTAAATAGACATATCAAAAATAATCCTAATGATATTTATGGACTAACTGAAGATATTAATTTTTTAACATTTGAAAAAGGATATTTATCTGAATTTAAAAGACAAGAACTACTTTTAAATATTTATAATTCCTTTGATCCACTTTTATTTAGCAGTTTAGCAAAAACTAATATTTTTACTGGTACTGCTGGAGGTTCCCAGTTAGGAGTTTTGGCTGTAGTAGGTGGAATTGCAGCTGTTGGTGGAGGTGGAGGTGGAGGTGGTGGAAATAGTGGATCCTCCGGACCTGCTACAATTTCGTATAGCAAATCATCAAGCAGTATTAGCGAATGTGGAACTTCCATTACTTTTACTGCAAATTTAACTAAAGCTCATTCATCTAATGTTTCAATCACTTACAGTACTGGAGGAACAGCGACTGATGGTGTTGATTATAATTTGTCATCAACAAGTTCTACAATTGTAGCTGGTGGAACTTCTGCATCAATAACATTATCTCCAGTAAATGACACTACTAATGAAACATCTGAAACGGTTATTGTAACAGCTAGTACAACAGATGTATCCTCAACCGGTAATACTAGTACTACTATAACTATACATGATTATGTTTTGGCTTGTAATTCAACTGCTTATTCTGAAGATACATCGGTTCAAAATACTATTAAGAGTAGGTCCGCATGGACTACAGTAGATCAATCTAGTAACAATGTGCACCCTTATGAATTATTTAATTTACATAAAGCTCAATCTTATAAGGATAGTGGTAGTCAATATTTAACTGGCGAAGGTGAAACAATATTTGTTATAGATGACAAATTTAGTCCTTCTCATGAAACATATGACAATAAAACAGTTACTGTAATTGATGTAACTACTCCAAGTACTACATCTTTTAATCATGGAGACCATGTTGCTAGTATAGCTGCTGGAGATATAAATGGGACAACTCATGGTGTTGCTCCAGATGCAGATCTTGTATTAGCATCATTTGCAACAAGTAGTATAGCAAATTTAGCTACAGATCTAGATACAGCTAGAACAAATCATGCACCTATTGTAGTAAATAATAGTTGGGGTCAACAGGAAGGTTGTAGTGGATCACCTCTTGTGTGTACAAGTGCTGTAGAATTTAATGAAGTTAAAAATGCTGCTACAAGTAACGGTATTACTTTTAGAGATCAGTTGGCAAATTATTGGGGAGGAGCTTCATCTGTTTCAAGCTTTATAACTGCTCTAGATAATTTTCAGAATAATGGAGTTGTTGTTTGGGCAAGTTCGAATTATGTAAACGATAGTGATGTTGGTATGGAAGGTGGACTGCCAGCATACTTCGACGGAACTCAAGACTCAGTAGATTTATCTGATGCTTGGCTTTCAGTTATGTATGCTGAGTTCACAGGAACCTCATTATCAGGTGCATCAACATCTGATTTTAATAGGTTAGGTAATCCTTGTGGGAGTGCTAAAGAATGGTGTCTGGTGGTAGATGATAGGCAGATAGGTGCAGCAGGATGGGTTGATAGTGGTGGCACCAGTCAGTATGCCTCTCTTAGCGGATCTTCAATGGGAGCTCCACAAGTTTCAGGAATGATAGCTTTGCTTGGTCAAGCTTTTCCAAATCACACCCCCGAACAACTAACTGATAGATTGCTAGCCTCAGCTAACAATTTATGGTTTACTCCAAATGGAAATACAACATTCACTACACATGGCGCTTCTATTCAACATGGTTATAGTAATGAATGGGGACATGGTGTTCCCGATCTTTATGCAGCGTTATCACCGATAACTACTAGTAAAAATCCATTATCATTTGGTGGTGGGGGCGGATCTGGAGGTGGTGGATCTGGAGGCGGTGGATCTGGTAATACTATGCCTTTTTCAGTAATGAAGAAATATCCAGTTTCACAAACATCATTTACTTCATCTAGCTCATTAGGCAATTCTATTTCTAATGGACTAAAAAATAAATATACCTATGCGTACGATGCCCTTCATGGTGGTTTCAAATTATATTTATCAGATTTTATAAATGAAGAAAATTTAGAAAGCCAAAAAATTGAAATTAATTTAAAAGATGAAATTGAAAAATTGAATAGTTTTGAAACCCACTACAAAATATCCAAAAATGTATTTAAAGGAGAATTTTTAAATTTAAAAAATCAATATAATTATGGCTCTAGCATAACATTAGATATCCCAAGTTTAGCTAT
>CABZFJ010000009.1 GCA_902524995.1 uncultured Pelagibacteraceae bacterium
ACATTCCAATTGCCATAGAAGCATACATAACAATCATATAGATTGATAAAACACCACCTCTGTTTTTATTTGTAGATCTGTCGTTTAACCAACTTTCAGCAACTGTATAAAGACAAACCATACTAAATCCAGAAATCATTCTAAGTACAAACCAGGAGAAAGGATTTACAAAAATTGAGTGTAATAAGACGACAATTGAGGTTACAGAAGCAAAAGCTGCAAAAACTCTAATATGCCCAACTCTATGAATTAAAGATTGTATAATCTTTGCTCCAATAAAATATCCAACAAAATATCCAGAAAATAAAAAACCTGTCGATGATAGTCCAAAATTTTCTTTAACTGCCCTAACACCTAATAAAGTACCTTGAAAACCATGAGCGAGCATTATAAATGCCATTCCTGTAAAAAGAGCCCAAGAGTTTTTTATAATTTTGTTCATAAAATTAGCGGTGTTTATGGGCGATGTAATTTTAAATCAAGACAAATTTGTGACAAAAAGTAAAATAATTTTACTTTGATGACGATTTTATTTTTAAATATGAGTGAACAGCTATAGTGAATATAATTACGAATCCACCAACTATTGTCTCTATGCTAGGCTGCTCTTTTATAATTAACCAAACCCAAACGGGTCCTAAAATGGTCTCAAGAAGAAAAAATAGATTAACTTCCTCGGCAGGTATAAATCTTGGAGCAATTGTCACCAAAACGAATGGAATTGCCACGCACAAAATACACATTAAAGGTATGTAAATTAAGTCTTTTTCAACTAATTCATAACTTTCAACAAAAAAAAGAGCAAATAGAGCTACTGTAAACTTACCAACAACAGCTGAGGGAAGCAAATCTCTATCTTTTGCTGACCTGATTATTACTGCGTTAGTGGCGAGTCCAAAAGATGTTGTTATACCCATGAGATCACCAAATAAGTTACCCATCCCTAAAGAGTCGTAAAATATATATATTACTGAGACTAAAGTAATGGCTATTGCTATCCAAGTCTTCTTATCGGGAACTTCTTTTAGAAATATTGCACCAAGAATTGCTGAAAGCATGGGTGCCATTGCAATCATTATAAGTGTATTTGCTACATTTGTATTTTGGATTGAAATTATAAATGTGATGTTGCAAATCGAAAAACTTATGATGTAAAAAATACCTGCATAACCAACATTCAAAAATGCCTTAATAAAATTTTTTTTATAAAATATGAGAAGTCCAATCAATACTGCTACAAATGGTATCGCACCTCTATAAAATAATAATCCCCAAGTATCTATAGATGATAGTCTTATAAAAAGTGAATCTGGCGTAATAAACATCACAGCAATAAATGCAAGGGATGATCCTTTTTGCTGATTTGACAAATTTTTCAACTATAAACCTTTCCAAAAAATCTTAGCCAAGTTTATCTGAGATAAATCAAAATATGTTTTTATACCTGTTGGTGATGTTATATTTATATCTCCATTTAACTTTCCATCAATGAAGTCTATACCTGCAAAGTAAATCCCATCTTTCTTAATTTTTTTTGCTATAATATTTGAAACTTTCAGTTCTTTATTATTTAAAAATGCAATTTTAGGTTTTGCACCTTTGCTCATATTGCTCAATATTGATCCTGATTTTGGAACTCTAGATATGGCTCCACAAACTTTACCATTTATAATGAAAACTCTTTTATCTCCAAACTTAATTTTATTCAAAAATTTTTGACACATAATATGACCATGTTTTTTCAATATTTTTTTTATTTTTAATGTATTAAGTTTTCCTGAAATAAGATTTATATCGTTACCACCATAGCTATGAATAGGTTTAATTATTATCTTTTTATGTTTTTTAAAAAATTTTTTAATTTCAAACAAATCTTTAGTAAATATTGTATCAGTCATATATTTTTTGAAATTTAAAGAATAAAATTTTTCTGAAATATTTCTTACCGAAGTCGGATCGTTAATTATTCTTGTTTTATCTTTGATTCTATCTAACATTAAAGTTGTTGAAATATATTCTAAGTTAAAAGGCGGATCTTGTCTTATTAAAACATATTTTGTAAAGGATAAATCTAATTTTGATTTTTTTAGAATTTTATAAAATTTCTTTTTTGAATAATCAATTTTAATAAAATATCCCTCACTTACTGTTTTTCCTCTTATATTCGATAAATTTTCTGGATAATAATAAAACAATTTATAACCTTTGTTTTGAGCTTCATGAGCTAAAAAAATAGTAGTATCTGTTTTGATATTTAACTTTTTTAAATTATCACCTTGTATAGCAACAATTTTATTGGTCATATAAATCATTCAAATTTTCAGAATTTGAATACTTACTTATAATATTATCAGCATTAGTCTTTTTATTTTTTACAATTTTTTCTAAGTGATCTAAAAACTTTACTTCACTTAATTTTTTTCTATTTAAAAAGTCTCTCTTTTTTAATCCTGATTTTGATATATCTATTAGTCTCTCCGTCCAATAAGCTATATCCTTGCCCATCAAATTAGTTTTTAAACCATTTTTAGGTGCATTTTTATAAGCTGAAAGCACCTCACCAACTTCCCAATTTTTAATTAAATCTAAAGCTTCTTCTAGATTTCCATAGAGCAATCCAGTGAATAGGGCAGGACCAGCACACAAACATTCCCATCCACACGCATCCATAGATCTTAATTCGATATATTGTTTTAATCTGTTCTCTGTAAATATTGTTCCTAAATGTGTATCAAGATCATCAGTACTAGAAATTTTATTTCTAATTTCTTTAATTTCTCCATTCATAAAGTTTTTAAATAAATATTTTTTTCCAGAGATATAATTTCCTTCACTTTGTAAAAATAAGATTGGATAATTCATAATATAATCTGCATATTTTTCAAAATTTACATCTTTTAAAAAAAACTCAGGCAATCCACCTCTAGATGTTTCTTGCCAAACTTTAGATCTGTAAGATAAGTATCCACTATTACTTTTTTCAACTATAGAGGAATTTGCAAAAAGTCCGATAGATATTGGAACTAAATTATTTGCCAACTTAAATTTTTTTATAAAATCTTCTTCTGAGGTATAATCTAAATTTAATTGCGTACCTGCAGTTTTATACATCATATCCAAACTTAGTTTTCCTCCAACAGGCATATCTTTGGTCATAACCTCATACCTTTTTTTTGGATTATTAGGTATATCCTCAAGTTTCGATATTGGATCATATCCAGAGCTTACTATTTTAAAATCTAATTTTTCAATTACCTGATTTAACTCAAATAAATATTCATGAGACTCAGCACAAGCTTCGTGAATATTATTTAATTTTGCACCAGATAGCTCTATTTGATTGCCAGGCTCTAAAGTAATACTTTTACCATTCTTAGTTAATGCTATTGGACTTTTTTCCTCAAAAATAGGTTTCCAGCCAAACTCATATAAACTTTCAAACATTTTTTTGATTTTGGAATAATCGATTCTCGTATTTGTTTTTTTATCAAAAATAAATTTTTCATGCTCAACTCCAATTTTTAAATTAGATTTATCCTTTGAGCCCAATTTAAAATGTTCTATTATTTGTTCCTTTGTTTCTATCATTAGCTTATATTGTTTCTTTCTAGATAATCTTCGATTTCCTTTATATTACTTAATTTGTTTGAGCAAGTTTGATTTTTACATATAACAATTTTTGCATCTTTTTCTTCATTATCTAGATATTTAAATGTAGCTCTAGTAAAAAATTTTTTTTGCAAACACTTTTTTATATTAGGATCTAAATTTTGCTTTCCATGAATTGTAAATGATATACTTTCATTACAAATATCCAATGATTTTACAAAACTAAACATTTGTGCAAAGTTTGAGTTTAAAACTTGGTGGAAACTTTTCTTTAAAATATCAATTTTTTCAAACCATACTTTATCGCTAGTTATTATGTATATTTTATTACATAAGTTTAAATAAACACTATTTCCATTAGGTATATTATTATCATTTAGATCCACTGGCTTAACAAAAAGGTCATTATCTAATATTTTATTTTTTTGCATTAATCCTGATTTTTTATCAAAAAAGAATTCCCAGGTTTTTATTAAAATATCTTTTGCTTTTTCGATGAATTTATCCTCACCATCTAATTCATAAATAGTTATCAAAAGACTTGCATAATATATGTAATCCTCCAAAAAAGCATCAATCTCTGTGTCTTGATAGCAATGGAAAATTTTGTCTGACAAATATTTTTCCAATATCTTTATATTAACAAGAGTATTTTGTTTTAGTTCTTCATTATCAGTTACTAGCGATGAAAAAAGGAGTGTTTCTAATAAAAAACAATTTTGATCAGTTTGAGATTTATCATCAAATAATGGTTTAGCACGTTCTTTTCTTTGATCTAATAATGCTTTTTCTATATTTGAAATTTCTTTAGTCTCTTCATTGGAGAGTTGATTCTTATTTTCTATTAAAATATTATTACCTTCAAAATTTCCCTCTTCAGTTAAAGTATATTTTTTTGTAAATAAATCAAATTTAGGACCCAAAGTGTTCTTTAGTTCTAAATAATTCCATACATAATATTTTCCTTCAACACCGTCACTATCAGCATCATATGCAGACCCGTAAAGACCGAAATCATTTTTAAATTCTGAATTAATAAAATTTATAGTTTGCTCTAACTTTTTTTTATAATAAAGATTATTAGTTTTTTGAAAAAACTTGTTTAACAATCCGATGTATTGGATATTATCATAAAGCATTTTTTCGAAGTGAGGGATGATCCAATTTTCATCGACGGTATATCTTGCTATACCACCAGCTAGATGATCATACATTCCTTTTGAAGAAATATTATAAAGTAAAGTTTCAACAGGCTTAAAGTATTCCTCTTTTCCTGTTTTTAAATGAAAATAAAACATTGCATCAAATAAATAAAATTGAGGAAACTTTGGAGCTCCTTTGAAACTTCCATTATCTTTATCAAGGTGTTGAATAATTTTTTCTAAAAATGGCTCTAATGGTTGATTTAATACTGCAGATCTTTGATTAATTTTACCAAATATATCTCGCATTTGGGGTGCTTGATCAAGAATTTTTTGTCTATTTTTATTATATACATCTGAAACATTATTTAGAACTTTTTGAAAATCTGGTCTTCCATGCATTTCTTTTGGAGGAAAATAAGTTCCACCAGTGAAAGGAACTCCATTTTCATCAAGAAACATAGACAAAGGCCAACCCCCCTGTGTTCCTGTTAAAATAGACAAACTTCTTTGAAAAACATAATCTAAATCAGGTCTTTCTTCTCTATCAACTTTAATGTTTATAAATTTTTCATTCATTATTTTAGCTGTTTGATCATCTTCAAAACTTTCATGCGCCATAACATGACACCAATGACAGCTTGCATACCCAACACTAAGAAATATTGGTTTTTTTTCTTTCTTTGCTTGTTTTAAACTTTCTTTATTCCAAGCAAACCAATTTACAGGATTATCTTTATGTTGCTTTAAATACGGACTTTTCTCTTCCCTAAGTTTATTAGTCATGTTTTATTTTAAATACTAGTGATGGTAAAAAGGTTTTCTATCAAATAACTTTTTAACCATTGGTTCAAATTCTTCTAAAGACATAGATTTATAATTAGGATCAAAAGAAGACTGGTCATATTTTTCGCAAAAATCAACTGTATCTTGATAATATTTGTGATCTTTAAATTTATCCCTAGCGTTTCTATCCCCACCTAAATGATGAGCACTGTAATAAGTTTGAAAAAGTCCGTGATGAAGTATTATCCAATATGTTTTTTCCGAAACATATGGTCTGATTATTGATGCTGCATATTGAGAATGATTCATAGGTGCCAGATCATCTCCTATGTCATGAAGTAATGTTGCTACAACCATCTCTTCACTTTCACCGTTCTTATATGCTCTTGTGGCTGCTTGCAATGAATGTTCTAATCTAGTTATTTGATAGCCTTCAAGAGTTGTAGTTTGACTTGCAAGATATTTAAGTAATCTATCTGCAGTTTTACGTTCAAAATTTTTTTCGTACCTTTCTAATAATTCATAATCTTCTTTTGAACCATTTTTCATTTCAGTAAAATTTACTTTTTTCATTAATTATTCGACCCCGTACTTAATAATGATAATTGTGTAACTTTATCTTCTCCAAGTTCATCAATTATTTTTACTGGATAATCACCAGTAAAATGATGATCAGTTAATTGGGGATAAGCATCGTTTCTCTTATCAAAACCCATTCCCCGATATAAACCATCTAAAGTTAAAAATTTGAGAGATTGTGCTTTTATAAATCCTCTTATTTCATCAACTGATTTGTTTGCTGCTAATAGTTCTTTTTTAGTAGGAGTATCAACTCCATAAAAATCTGGGTATTTTATTTCTGGACTAGCTATTCTAACATGTATCTCTTTAGCACCATTGTCGTACAACATTTTTACAATCTTTGATGAAGTAGTTCCTCTTACAAGAGAGTCATCAACTAAAATAATTTTTTTATTTTTTACAACTGAGACATTAGCGTTCAATTTTAATTTAACACCTAAACTTCTAATTTGCTGTGATGGCTCAATAAAAGTTCGACCAACGTAATGATTTCTTATTAAACCTAAATCAAAATTTATTTTTTTCTTCTCTGCGTAACCCAATGCTGCTGCATTACCAGAGTCTGGTACTGGCACAACTAAGTCAGCATCTAAATTATCTTCTTTTGCTAATTCAGCTCCAAATTTTTTACGATATTCATAAGCTGTTTTGCCATTTAAAATACTATCTGGTCTTGAAAAATAAATATATTCAAACACACATGGTCTTACTTTTTTTTGAGGGAATGGTTTAATACTTTGTAATTTATTATTTTCTACATAAACAATTTCACCATTCTCAACTTCTCTGACAAACTTTGCACCTATAATATCAAACGCACATGTTTCAGATGCAAATACATAAGAATTTTTTAGTTTTCCTATTACCAAAGGTCGGATCCCATATGGATCTCTTACACCAATAAGAGTATTCTGTGTCATCATAACTAATGCATATCCCCCTTGAATTTGAAACAGAGCATCAATAACTTTATCAATTGTCTTTGGTCTTTTTGATTTTGCTATAAGTTTTACTATGGTTTCAGTATCTGATGTTGTGTAAAAAATTGAGCCTTCTTCAACCATTTTATTTCTAAGTGTTATTGCATTCGTTAGATTTCCATTATGCGCAACTCCAATTCCACCTGAATTAGTATCAGCAAAGAATGGTTGTACATTTCTTAAAGCAGTTCCACCAGTTGTAGAATATCTATTGTGACCTATCGCATAATTTCCTGGCAAGTTTTTTAAAACTTTTTCATCATTAAAGTTGTCACCAACTAAACCAAATCTTTTTTCAGAGTGATATTTTTCGCCATCAAATGATACAATTCCACAACCCTCCTGACCTCTATGTTGTAACGCATGAAGTCCTAAAGCGGTTAAGGTTGATGCATCTGTTGTATTGCTTATACCAAAGACGGCACATTCCTCTTTTAATTTAGGATTATACATCTTGAACTTTTTCTTTAGCGTCTTCATATTGTTTTTGATTTGGAAATACCCTTATAAGATAGATACTACCTTTTTCAACCCAAGGAAATGTTAACGAATCTTTTAAATTTAACGGCCATTTTTTGCTATCGTAGACAACGTCAATAGCTGTGAACAAACAAACAATTAGAACATAGCTCTTAGCGATTCCAAAGAAAAAGCCAAAAACCTTATCAATTGAACCTAATCCAGTGTAAGTAACAACTTTACTTATTGCTTTATTTCCTAAAAGAATAAGAAATATTATTAAGATAAACAATATTATACCAACAGTTATATCAAGAACATATTCACTATCTAAAATACCATCAAAATAAGGTTTTATTTTTGGAAACAAATAAATTGTTAAAATATAAGCCAATACCCATTTAGCAGTTGATAATAAACTTAAAACAAAACCTTTTCTAGATCCTTGAATTAAAAAATAAATTGTTAATACAAAAAAAATATAGTCAAATAATGTTACTTGTATTAAAAAACCCTGAATAGCTTCAATCATTAATTGAATGGTTTAATTTTAAGCAATAAAGAAGGCAAAAGTGTCAAAACGGAAACCATTGCAAGCAACATAGCAATGCCTGTGAACACACCAAAATAAATTGTAGGTATAAAATTAGACATTACTAAAATCGAAAATCCAAAAACTATTGTAATTGATGTATTTAAAATAGCTTTACCAACTGTTGAATGACAAAGTTTTAATGTCTTATTATAATTTTTTAATTTTGCATACTCTTCTTTAAATCTATAAATATAATGAATGCTGTTATCTACAGCTATACCTATAGTTATGGCAGCTATTGTTATTGTCATCATATCAAGTGGTATTTCTAACAATCCTATCAATCCTAATATAAAAAAAGCTGCTATAAAATTTGGAACAACACCTATTAAAGCTAATTTTAAATTTTTAAAAAGAATTATAAACATTATAAAAATTCCAAGCATAACAAATCCAAGTGTTAAAATTTGAGATTTAAATAAACTTTGTAAAAGATTATTAAACAAAATTAATACTCCACCTAATTTATATTCGTCCTTCTTTAAATCTAATTTATTTTCAAGATCTGAATTTATTTTAATTAGTAAATCATTTCTCCTCAGATTATCTAGTGAGTCTTTAATTCTTAAGCTTATTCTAGCTTCAGAGTCTTTTATAGATATGTATGGATCAACAATTTCTTTTTTTATATTATCTGGAATCTTAGTATATAAGACGCCCATTTCTAAAGAGCCAAGTTCTTTATTATTATTTAATTGAGTAGCAACATCAATTATTGATGAAAAAGAGAGAACTTTTCCAATTGGCTCTAAAGAATCCAAATAATTATGAACCTTTTTTATCTTATCAATTTTGTCTTTAGTAAACCAATATTTTTCATCATTCTCATCTTCATCTCCCCAATCATCCTCTTCATCTTTTGATTTTTGTTCAGCTTCATCTTGTTTTGGAAATTTTAAAATAACTTCAAGCGGTGTTGTACCACCCAACTTTTCATCAATGAGCTTCATTCCTTTATATATCTCAGTATTCTTATCAAAATAATTTATAAAACTATTTTCAACTTCAAGCTTTGAAATTCCTAATATACTTAAAAGTACAATTATTAAGGTCGTTCCAAATATTGTATTTTGATTTGAAACTGAAACATTACTAAAAAAATTAGTAATATTGGTGCCTTTTTCTTCTTTTAATGCAACGTTATTAAAATTAAATAAACTAATTAATGTTGGCAATAAACCAAATGTAATAAGAAATGAAATAATTAGACCAAAAGTCATCATAAATCCAAAATCTATTATTGGTTTTATTTCACTAAACACCAGAGACAAGAAAGCGAATATAGTTGTCAAAGCTGTATACAAAATAGGCCAAAACATTTTACTCGTTGTTAAAGAAATAATTTTAAATTTACTTAACTTTGGAAATTGTTTTGAAAGCTGAAGATATCTTGTGCTGATATGAATATTCATAGCCATTGTTAATATCAACATTAAAGCTATAAAATTAGATGATATAACGGTAACTTTCCATCCTAAGAGACCTAGAAGTCCAGTCATTATTATAACTGAAAAAAAACAACTGCTTATAGGTACAATTATCCATATCAATCTTCTAAATACATACCAAAGAGTTGCTACGATAAATAAAAAAACCCCAAGCCCAAAAACAATTATATCTTTTTTAATAAAAGTCATCATATCATCAGCAATCATAGGAATACCACCTAAATGAATTGTGCTTGTTGAACTAAAATTTTTTATGACTTGTCTTATCTCTAAAATATTTTGATGATTTTGTTTTTTTAATTTATCTTTATATAACTCTTCATCTTCTTTACTTTTAAATTCTTTAACTTTATCTTTTGATTTTAAATAAACTATAATACCAGATGTTTTGCCGTCCTCACTTATTACAAAATTTCTAAAAACGGGACTATTCAATATTTCATTAAATCCTCTTACTTTATCAATGTTATCTGATCTTAATGTTGAGTAGTTTTGTAGTCTCTCAATAAGCGGCTCATCAGAACTACTCAATAAAGGAATATCTAATAATGTAATTACATTATGTACCCATTTAAGTTGTTGAATTTGGTTTTTAAGATTTAGTAGATTATTAATAGAAGTATCATCTATCATACTCTTTTTAGGTGTGTAGGTAAGAACTAAAAATTCCTTTGCACCGTATCTTTCGTTTATTTCATTTAAGTATTTTAAATCAGGATCACCCTCTATTAGCAAAGTTTCAGATGATGCATCAAGCCGAAATTTTTTTGAGTAATATCCAAAAAAACATAAGCAAATTAATAATAAAATTAGTATTAAGCCTGGCTTTTTTAAAACAATATTTTGATAAAATTTGGCTAACATCAACTATTAGCTTTTATAATTTAATTTAATTATTTTGAATATCTTTAAATTTGGTAAACATTGCCTCAAATTCAAGCATTACATTACCTGTAGGACCATGCCTTTGTTTTTGAATAATTAGCTCTGCTAAATGTGAAACTTCATTCATTTTCGCTTGCCATTCAGCATGTTCAACGGTTGCTGGTCTTGGCTCTTTTCCTTGCAAATAATATGCCTCTCTAAATACAAACATTACCACATCAGCATCTTGCTCTATTGATCCAGACTCTCTTAAATCAGATAATTGAGGTTTTTTATCATCTCTTTGTTCTACTGCTCTTGAAAGTTGTGATAGTGCTAATACTGGGACTGCTAATTCTTTAGCTAGAGCCTTTAATCCTTGTGTAATCTCAGAAATTTCCTGCACTCTTCCATTGTTTGAGTTAGTGGCCCTCATAAGTTGAATATAATCTATAACAACCATATTAAGACCGTATAATCTTTTGATTCTTCTTGCCCTATTGCTCAATGCAGCGATTGAAATTGCTGGCGTTTCATCAATATACAAAGGCAGTTCTGAAATATCTTTAGACGTTTCGATAAACTTATCAAATTGGTCTTCAGAAATTTTTCCTCTTCTTATATCATTTGACTTTATTCTAGATTGTTCTGCAAGAATTCTAGTAGAAAGTTGCTCTGATGACATTTCAAGTGAAAAAAAAGCTATGGAACTTTTTTCACCATTTTCTTGTATTTTTTTTGCTGCATTGAATGCTATATTTGTTGCTAATGCAGTTTTACCCATCGAGGGTCTTCCAGCAATAATCACAAGATCTGATTTATGCAAACCTCCAAGTTTATCATCTAAATCTCTCAATCCAGTTGGAACACCAACTATACCCTCTTCATTTTTGTATGCATTAGAGGCCATTTCTATTGTTTGTTTCATAGCTTCATCGAATTTTATAATTGATGAATTAAATGATCCTTTTTCAGCGAGATCAAATAAAGATTTTTCATAATTTTCAATTATTCTCTGACCATCAGTTCCCAAGTCATTAAGTTTTGCTTGGTAAATTATCTCACCAGAAATTTTAATTAATTCTCTTTTTACATATAAGTCAAAAATAAGTTTAGAGTACTCAAGTGCTTGTCTAGATGAAGTAGAAAATTTCGTTATTTTAACTAAGTACTCTGGTATATTTAAATCATCTTTTTCTTTTTCAAAATAATTTTTTAAAGTTATTGGATTTGCTAATAAACCCCCATAAATTAATTTTTCTAATGCTTCAAATATTCTTTTATGTATAGGATCATAAAAATTTTTACTTGAAATAATTAAGCTAACTTCGTCAAATATTTCATTAGTTAAAAGTATTGAACCTATAACTGATTGTTCTGCCTCAATATTATTTGGTAGTTCATCTGTTTTACTTTTTATAATATTTAATGATTGTGACATATTTAAAAATAATAAATTTATTTAGAAAATTCCAAACTTATTAACTGCTGGGGAAAAAAATGTATAATTATTTATTTACTTCTTGAGAGTCTACTCTAATTTTAATCTGTACTTGAATTTCTGAATGCAAATTTAGAATTACATTAAATAATCCAAGTGATTTTATCTCTTTAACAGGTTGTATTAATGATGGATTTATCTCAATGTTTTCTTGATCTTCTAAAACTTTAGAAATTTCAGTTGGTTTAACTGATCCGTATAATTCTTTATTTTCGGTACTTAATTTGAATATATTGTATTCTTTATTTCTCAGTTTGTTTTCAATTTCTTTCGCCTCATTTTTTTTATCGTGATCTCTTTTATTTAGGTCGTTTTTAATTTTTTCAACTTCTTTAATATTTTCTTTAGAAGCAAATAGAGCTTTTTTCTTCGAAATTAAATAATTTCGGGCAAAACCTCTTTTAACATCAATTATTTCTCCTATTGATCCAACTTTTCTTAAATTTTCTAATAAAATTACTTTCATATTATATAAGGGCTAGATTCCTCGCTCTTTTTATTGATAGAGATAGGTCTCTTTGTTTTTTCTGACTAACGGAAGTTATTCTTGAGGGTAAAATTTTACCATTTTCAGATATATATCTTTTTAATAATTTTATATTTTTATAATCTATGATTGGAGCACCTTTTCCTGATAAGGGGCATTTTTTCTTAAATTTATATTTTTGATTTGAAAAAACGCTCAATTTTGAAAAATTATTCTGAGTATTTTTTTTTTTTATATTTCTCTTTTTCATATTAGTTTTTCTTTACCGGCTCTTCATTTTTTTTAAAATATTCTGTTTCTAAATCTAATTTTTTTACTTTTACTGATAAATATCTTAGTAAATTTTTATCTATTTTCTCGTTTTTTTCTAATTCTCTTATTGTATTAGCCTTAGCTTTAATTTTAAAATGTAAAAAATTACCCTTTTTATTTTTCTTAATAAGATATGACAAATTCATTAAACCCCAACTCTCAAATTTTAAAATATTTCCATCGTTATCTTGAATTATTTTGCTATACTTGTCTTCAATTTGCCTGATTTGACTCGGAGAAATATCCTGCCTTGTTATTAATGTATGTTCATAAAAGTTCATATATTTTTTCTAGAAAAACAGAGGATATACTATTATAAATTTTTAAATACAATATAAAAAAACACTTAATATATTAGCATTTTTATGTTTTCTGTAATTTTTCCAGGTCAAGGTTCGCAAATTAAAGGTATGGCCAAGGAGTTTTTTGATAATTTTAGTTATGTTAAAGAATTTTTTCAATCAGCTGATGACTTATTAAAAAAAAATTTAAGTAAAATTATATTAGAAGGTCCAAAGGAACTATTAGATCAGACAGAAAATACTCAACCTTCTATATTTTTAGTTAGCTACTCAATATTTAAAGTCTTAGAAAAAGAAAGTAATTTAAATCTTAAACAGGCAAAGTTTTATGCAGGCCACTCTCTGGGTGAATATTCTGCGCTATGTTGCGCAGGTTCAATTAGTTTTGAAAAAACTCTAGATTTATTAAAGCATAGAGGCAAAGCAATGCAAAATGCTTTACCTAATGGAGAAGGAGGTATGTACGCAATCTTAGGTGTAGAGATTGAAGAAATCAATAAAATTATTTATGAAAATACTAATAAATTTCAATGTTTTGTTGCAAACGACAATACATTAGGTCAAGCAGTAGTAAGTGGAAAATTAAATTCTCTAAAATTTCTAGGAGAAGAGTTGAAAAAAAAACATATAAAATTTATTCATCTCCCTGTAAGTGCACCCTTTCATTGTCCATTAATGAAAAATGCTAAAGATGAAATGGAAAACAGAATTCTTGAAACTAAATTTAATGATCCTCAGGTTAGCATTATCTCAAACGTTACTGCTGAACCACAAAATAAATCCGAGAATATTAAAAAATTATTGATACAACAAATTGAGAAGCCGGTGAGGTGGAGAGAAAGCGTAAATACAATGATAAATAATGGAGTAAATAAATTTATAGAAGTAGGTCCAGGGAAAGTTTTATCTGGCCTAATTAAAAGAATTGATAGAAAAGTTAAATTAATTCAGGTAAACAATTTAATAGATATAAAAAATATTATAAATGATTGATCTAAAAAATATAAATATAATTTTAACTGGTGCTACGGGGGGAATTGGCAGTGCAATACTAGAAAAGTTGCACAGCACAAATGCAAATATTATTGCTTGTGGTACAAATCAAGATAAGCTGATTAAAATTAAAGAAAAATTCGACTCTGTTATTATAAAAAAATTTGATATTTTGGATCATCCATCTATTGAAAAATTTATAGATCAATGTAATGAGCAATTTGATAATAGAATTGATATTTTGATTAATAACGCAGGTATATCTTTAGATAATTTAACAATAAGAATGAAAGATGAGGAATGGAATAAAGTAATAAATTTAAACTTAACCTCAACTTTTATGCTAACAAAAAATACTATTAAGAGAATGTTAAAAAATAAAAATGGAAAAATAATAAATATAACATCAGTAGTTGGACATACTGGAAATATAGGTCAGGCAAATTATGCGGCCTCTAAAGCAGGAGTTATTGGTATGTCAAAAAGCCTTGCATTAGAATATGGAAAAAAAAATATTAAAATTAACTGTATTTCTCCTGGTTTCATAAAATCAGAAATGACTGACAAAATTAGTGAAAATTTTAAACAGAATTTACATGGCAAAATTGCTTTAGAAAGATTTGGTGACACAGAAGACGTTGCTAATGCTGTCCTTTTTCTATCTTCTGAGTTGTCAAATTATATAACTGGAGAAACAATTCATGTTAATGGTGGCATGTATTTTAGTTGACAAAATAATATAAGTATTTATTAACAAAATTTAACGTATGGGGAAAAAATGTCAGATGATATTTCAAGTAAAGTAAAAAAAATTGTAGCTGATCATTTGGGAATAGATGAATCAAAAGTAACTGAAGAGTCAAGTTTCATAGATGATCTTGGTGCCGACAGTTTAGATACTGTTGAACTAGTAATGGCTTTCGAGGAAGAATTTGGTTCAGAGATTTCAGATAGCGATGCAGAAAAAATACTTACTGTGGGTGATGCTGTTAAATTTATTGAAAATAAAGCAAACTAATTTCTAAAATAAATGTCCAGCTTTAAAAAAGGTGGAATGATAATTCTCTCATCACCTTCTGGCGCTGGGAAAACAACACTCGTTAAAAAAATCTCAAAAAATAAAAAATATTTAGTCTCTATTTCTCATACTACTAGACCTCCAAGACCTTCAGAAAAAAATGGAAAAGACTATTACTTTATCTCAAAAAACAATTTCAAAAAACTCATTAAAAAGGGTGAATTTTTAGAACATGCTAAAGTTTTTGATAATTACTACGGCTCATCAAAAAATTTGGTTACAACTAAACTGAGACAAGGAAAAAATATAATTTTTGATATTGATTGGCAAGGAACAAGACAAATTAGAAATAAAAAATTAAACTATAAATTAATTACAATTTTTATTTTGCCACCCTCAAGAGATGAATTAATAAAAAGACTTATTAAAAGAGAAAAAAAAAATATGAAAACCGTAAAAAAAAGAATGAAGAGTTTCAAAAAAGATTTATCCAAATGGAAAGAATACGATTTAGTAGTTATAAATGACGACTTAAATGAATGTTATAAAAAAATTATGTTTGCAATTAATAATTCCAAAAAAATCAAATTTAGTAAAAATTATATTAAAGAACACATAAACAATTTATTAGCTTAAATTTTCGTATATACGACAAATTTCTAAATATTTATTTTTTGAAATATTTTGTGGTCTTAAATTCAAATTGATATCCAATTTTTTTGCAATACCTTCGAAGTCATCAAAAAGGAATTTCATGGGTTTTCTAATCATTTTACGTCTTTCCCTAAAAAAAATATTAGTTATATGTTCAAGATTTTTTGTTTTGTTTAATTTTTGAAAGTTTAATTTAGGCGTTAAGGTTAATAGTGTGCTCCATACTTTGGGTTGTGGATAAAAATATTTAGGATTTATGTCAATTATTTTAATTTTATCCATCTTCCATGATGTAAGTATTGACAATCTTCCATAATTTTTTGAATTTTCTTTTGCTAAAATTCTGTCTGCAACTTCTTTTTGGAATATGAAAATAAATTTATTATACTTTTGTTTTAAATTATCTATTTTAACAAAAGAAGTTAAAATTTTAGTCGAGATATTATAAGGCAAGTTGCCAAATACCTTTATTGGTGAATTAAAATTAAATAAATTGTAGCATTCTAATATATCTTTATTAATTATTTCGATATCTTTTCCAAATTTTTTTTTTAATTGGACTACTAAATTAGTGTCTTTTTCTACAACTATTAATTTCTTTGGATTTTGTAATAAAATTTTATGTGTTAAATTTCCTGTTCCAGGTCCTATTTCTAATATAGTATCACTTTCCAATATATCGCCAGCTTTAACAATATTTAATAACAAGCTATCATCATTTAAAAAATTTTGACCCAAGCTTTTTTTTGGCATTTGGTTATTTAAGTCTCTCTATGAATTTCATTGCATAGATAAAAGAACTAGGATCAGATTTATTTTTTCCTAACATATTTGAATTAGGTCCATGATCTGGAGATATTCTAATAAACGGCAGGCCTAAAGTAATATTAATTGCCTCAAAATTAAATAGTGTTTTAATTGGGATTAATACCTGATCATGATACATACCAATTGTTATGTTATACTTATGCAAATTTTTTTTTAAAAAAAATGTATCTGCAGAAAAAGGTCCATCAATAAAAATTTTCTTTTTTTTTAAACTTTTAATTGCTGGAGTAATAATTTTTTCCTCTTCGCTATAATTATCGCTTGTCTCACAATGTGGATTTAAACCCATAACAGCAAACTTAGCCTTCTTATTTAAAATATTTTTATAAAAATTATTAATTTTAATAACATTGTTAATTATTTTGTTTTTGTTTAATTTTCTAGATACACTTTTGATAGGTATATGTGTTGTCAGTGGAGATACCGAAAATTTACTATTATAAATTAACATAACTTCGTTTTTTGACCTTGTTTTGTAAGACAAAAACTCAGTAATTCCCAAAAAATTTTTTTTAAAAAAAGTCTTTTTTGATATTGGTCCATTAATTAAAATTGCATCCTTATTGTTCTTTAATAAATTTAAAGAAATTTCAAAACAAGAATTTATATAATTATTTGACTTTCTTGAAATTTTATCAAATATTTTCTCATACTTAAATTCAACATCAATAACATTTAAAGTATTGTTTATAGCTTCATTTAATAAACTAATTTTGTGCAATTTTAGATTATAATTTAATTTTTTTAACTGATTGTCTAATAATTTGTAATTCCCAATTATAATAATTTTTTTTTTTATTTTCCTTTTTTTGAAATATTTTCCTATTAGCTCAGAAAATACACTGAATGGTTCACCCAAAACTATAATTACATATTTAATATTCATTTATAATTGTATTCTGTTTAATTCTTTTATAAAATAACAACGAAAATTGATTTAATTGTTTATTTTTTTCATATTTTATTAAATCTTTAAATTCTCTATCCAAATCTATTTTTTGTTTAAGTTCTTTTTTATTATTAATTTTCAAAACTAAATAACCATTTGGATACCTTATAGGAGTAGAAATTTCATTAATATCAATTTTTCGTAAAATATCTGAAATTTTATTTGATAATAAAGTTTCTTTGATCCATCCTATATTACCATTGTTTTTTGAACTGTTCGAAATGCTATACTTAATTGCAGCAGACTCAAATCCATTATTTTTAATTTCCTCTTTTATATTTTTATATTTATTCTCTAAAGAAACAGAATTTTCAAGTTCAAATAAAATTTCTGATAAGTTGTATTCAAATTTTTTAATTTTTTTACTTCTATCCAACAATTGTTTTCTCAGATAACTTTCATTAATCTTGATGGATTTATTAAATTTTCTATAAATAAGTTCATTCCATAGTTTTTCGTTTTTGACTTTTTCTATTATATTTGAATAATTAATATTATTTTTCTTTATTAATTTAATCAGTTCATTTTCATTTTTCACTTTTTTAAATTTGTATAAATCTAACTTTGCATCTTCAATAAGCCTTGTTTGATCAATGTTTTTAAAGATTTTATCCAACTCTTTTTTTTTTATTATCTCCCTTATCAACGAATTTTCAGCTAAATTTTCTAATTCTTTTTTTGTTAATTTACTTAATTCAGGTCTTATAAATATTAAATAATTTACTTCGTCAAAAATATCAAAATTAGTTATAATTTGATTATCTACTTTAAATTTTATCTCTATATTAGTATTAAAGTTTACATTAAATAAAAAAATTAATAATAAAAATATTATTTTTTTTTTCAAAATCATAATATAATTAATTCCCAAAAACACTTGAGACATTCGCTACACCTAATTCAGTAAATGGTATTATTTTTATTAAAAAAGAAATACTTTTATTAGGCTCTAAATTTCCCGCTTCGTAAAAAGTTTTGTTATAAGTTAAATTTACAGATATACAGTCAGTTTTATATTCATAATTAATATCATAATATTGCGTAAAATCTTCTTTTAAATCTTTTGAAGCTACAAAACCAATTTTATTTCTATCATTTATAAAATACTTAGTTTCATTTTTAATATTTTCTGAATTATTAATTTCTGTATCGTCAGTATAATAGTTAAAATTTGTAATAAAGTTGTTAATCCTTAATTCTAAATCTAGTCCTTCAAGATTTGATGATTTAAAATCTCTATCATAAGAAAAATAGTAACCAATTTTAAAATTGTCATTAAAATCATATCTTAATTCACCAAATATATCCGATCTTGTCTGATCTAACTTTGATTTAGTTGGAAGATTATTATCTTTTTTTGGTTTTATAACATTTGCTAGCTTAAAATCTAAAATTCTTCTTGATGAATTACTTTCTCTTGAAAATTCTAATCCTATTGTTAATGATTCACCCCCCTCAACTTCTGTGTCTGTATTTATTCTATTCAATTCAAATACATTGCTATAGTTAAGAGCTACATCTTTAGATGATAAATCGCTATTACCATTTGGGCTATATTTTAAAGAAACTATTGGCTTAAGATAATGTTTATAATTAAAAAGTTCTTTTTGTAGCGGCAAACTAAGATCATATTTCAACATTGTAAATAAATCATAGTTTTTATCATCACTGAAATTATCGGAATTTCTTGAATAATTATTCGTATTTTTTAAAAGTAAGTTATATTTGCTTACAATTCCCTTAGAGTTAAAAAAGTTATTAGAAGTAAAAATAAAGTCATTAATTACAACTGCCTCTGTAATATTAGTCTCAAAGTTTTTGTGATATCCATGAGAATGAAAATCAAAAACACCATTATAATTAGATGGAATATCAATATTTTTTTTAAAACTAAAATCAGGTAAAATATACTGATATCTATCATGATAGTTTCTTGAGAGATCTTCGTAAATTTTAAAAGATGTATTTAAGTCAAAATTACTATTATTAAAATCTAGATCCAGATTTGACAATAACAGACTTTCATTTTTTATTAACGGTGAAGTAAGAGCTAATTTATGTTTTTTAAGATAATTATCTCCTTTTACATCTTGAATATTTAATTTATAGCTCAACTTTTCTTTGAATTGTCCAATTTGATTATAAAATAGATGTGATTTAGTACCTTCTGAACCAATAAGAACACTGAAATCACTCAATATTTTAGATTTTTCTAAGTATTGTCTATACTCATTTTGAAACAAGAAACTGTTATCCGCATATACTCTTGGATTGAAAGTAATATCTTTATCCATTCCCAATGTTTTAAAATATGGAATATTTACGGAAGTTCCAAGAGTATCTGAACTTGAATAATAAGGTGTCAAAAAACCGGACTTTCTCTTTATTGTTGGATCAGGATGATAAAAATAAGGTAAATAAAATATTTTGTAATCAAAAATCTTAAGCCATGAATTTTTATATTCAAACAATTTATTTTTTTTATCATGGTTGAATTCTTTACTAATCAATTCCCATCCTCTACACTTGCTTATATCTGTATTACAAGTACTAAATACTGCGTTATATATTTTTAAATTTTCATCATCTGAGTATGCACTTCTGCCCTTTAATTCGGGTTTATTTTTATTGTTTCCAAAATAAGATTTCTCAAATTCAATTTTTATTTCTTTACCAGCTATGTGTTTATTATTTAAATTAATCATTAAATTTTCAAAATTAAATTTATTGTTGTCTTTATCTATAATTATAGCTTTATTTGCTTTTAATGTGTTATTTAGCAAATTAAGTCTAAAATTATTTTCTAAGAGATAAGAATTTTTTTGAGAGTCAGTAATAATTGTTTTAGCATTACTAAATATTACTTGATTTATTCTATCATAAAAAAGATTTTTGCTGTTCATTATATATCTATCATCAAAATTTAAAATAACATCTCCAACACTATTAACTATTTCTTTATTTATATCATAAATAATTTCGTCACTTTTAATTTTAACTTTATTATTTAAATCATCGAAGATTACGTCATTATTGAAGTTAATTAATCTTTCTGACTTGTAATAATTTACTATTTTTGAGCTAATTTTAATATTCTCTTTTTTTAGAAATGTATCTGAATTATAAGCAATTATTAAATTTCCATTATCCTTTATTTCAATTTGAGAAGACTCAATATCAACATCTTCCGCATAGGAATTTAACGACAAAAATAAAATATATATTAAACTACTTATAAATTTATTTATTTTCATTGATTTTAATTAATCCTATGTTGCACATCAAAAATAATAATAAAATGGGTACCCAAACTGATAAATATATTGGCAAAGCTCCTTTACTGCCCAGAAGACTAGAAAAATAATTTAAATAATAAACTAAAACTGAGACAAAAATACCAAACAGAATTGTAAAAAATTTTGATTTAAACTTCTTCATTTTATTAATAATTAAGAAACCCAAAACTGTCATTAATAAATAAAAAATTGGCATACTATAAATTTTATTAAGATGAATTTTAATTTCAGTGTTAGAGTATCCAATTTTTGAATAGCTTTCTGACAACTTGTGTAATTCATAAATATTTAAAGCATTTAAATTTGAAAACAAATTTGAAATAATTTCACCATTAAAGGCTGAATTGTAAACATAACTTTTGAATTTATTTTTAGTTCCATCTCTATTTAAAATAGACACGTTTTTAAGTTTCCAATTTTTTGAGGAAATATCAGCTGTGTTTGCAAAAATCGTGCTTTTTTTAATAAAATACTTGTTTACTTCACTTATTGTTATTAATTTCAAAGTATTTTTATCAAACTTTTCAGCATGAATAACATATATATTTCCCTCAATTTCTTCTTTAATCCATAATCCTCTGTCATTTACAACAGCCAAGTAGTCATTGTTATTTGAAAATCTATTTTTTATGTCCAAATAGCTTGTTTTTAGTTTAGATGAGATTGAATAAAAAAATAACAATAAAATGATACCAATTATTAAAGATAAAAAGCTTAAAAGATAAATTATTTTCAGTTTGCTTACGCCATTAGAATTTAAAATTTCCATTTCACGATTTTCCTCTAGTTTTAAATAAAAAAATTTTACTGTGATTAAGAAAATAAATGGAAAAACTTCAAACATTAAAGAAGGTGCATTTAAAATAGACAGATATATACTAAAATAAAAATCTGTATCATATTTTTCTAAAAATCTAATTTCCTCAAAAAAATTTATAATTATTACTATAAAAAAAAATACAAAACTTATAGATATGAAACTTTTTATAAAATTTGAGTAGATATATTTTTGATAAATTTTCAAATTCATAAATAATTTAATCTAAATTTTGTTTTAATTAATATAAATGTATAAAATATAATTATTGATATAATTGGGAGTAAAATAAATATCAATTCTATTGGCGTTGAGTAATTTATAAATTTATAACTTAATTGAGAGAATAAAATAATTATAAATCCGAGAAGAAAAAGTAAAAATTTCGCATTATTTTGCAAAAAATTTGATTTGGGTTTCAAAATTAATAAAGAACTAATTAAAGATAAAATAACTACATAAATTGGATTGACTACTCTTTTAAAAATCTCTTCATAAATATCTTTTAATAAGTACGAATTATTTTCGCCACATCTAATTTTATTTTCTTTTCTAACTTTTTTAAATTTATTAAAACATTTAAACAAAAATAAAGTAGCTGTTTCATCAATTTTTTTATATTTTCTTGTTTTTGAATTGAACTTTGACAAATTATAATTTGTTTCTTCAAATCCGAAATTATAATTTCCTTTTTTATTTATAGTAGTTACTTCACCTTGAAAAAGTTTAAAATTAAACCCTTCATCGTTTTTTTCTAGTTTGCCTTTACTTGCGATTATTATTTTATTTTCAGTGTTGCTTATTTTTTCTTTAATGTAAATTCCTTTTAATTCTCCCAAGTCATTATAATTTTCTACAAATATTGTCAGATTTCTCATAACATTAGAAAACTTTTTCTCTTGAATAAGTTTAGGGAAAAACTCACTTGAGGAATTTTTCAGATATTCTTGACCAAGGTTCTGAGAGTATGGAACAATCAATAGATTTAAAAATAATTGAAATATCACAAATAAAATTGATAATTTTGCTATAAAATTAATAAATGATATTTTAGTAATTCCATTTGTCCAAAAAACTATGATTTCATTATTTTCATCATATCTAATTAAAACTACAAATAATGTTAAAAAAAATGTAAAAATTATTATTTTACTAAAAATTTTAGGAATATTTAGAGCAGAATAAACAAAGTATATTTTTATTCCGTGACCTTGCTCAGATATAATGTCCAGAAGGTTCACAGCCTGAATTACCCAAATAATCAGAGTAATTGATACTGAAGATAAGAGGAAAAAAACCAAAATATCTAATGATAATTTCCTAAATATTAATTTATTCATTGAAATTAGTAATTTAATAAATATACAACAATATCTATTAAATATTTCAAAAAAATGAAGCTAAAATTAGATTTTGTAACCAAAGTACCTAAAGTAGCCAAAGATAATCATGTTATTTTGGTAAAGGATAAAACCACTCAAAACAAAATCGTTAAATCTCTTAATAAATCTTTATTTGCAAATAAATTATTCTTAGATACAAAATTTTTGATACAAAATTTAAATAACAAAACATATATTTTTGTAAATTGTACTAAGTCTAAAACTTCTTTAGATTACGAGAAAATTGGATCTAATTTATTTCTTTTTCTAAAGAATAATAAAATTGAAAAATCCTTTTTTGAAACAAATTTGTCTAAAATCACTAATATACAATTAGAGAAGTTTTTACATGGTGCACAACTTAAATCATATGAATTCAATGTTTATAAAACTGATAAATCAAAAAACGTAACAACAAACTTATATATAGTTGGACATAATTCAAAAAAAACAAATGTTTTGAGAAATAAATTAAATTCACTTTTAGAAGGTGTATTTCTTACGAGAGACCTTGTATCAGAGCCTGGAAATGTTTTACATCCAGATGAATATGCAAGACGTATAGTTAAATTAAGAAAATTTGGTTTAAAAGTTACAGTATATGATCAAAAAAAATTAAAAAAGATGGGTATGAATGCTTTATTAGGTGTGGGTCAAGGAAGTATTAGAGGTTCTTATTTAGTAACAATAGAATGGAAAGGCACAAAAAGTAAATCTAAACCCTTAGGATTTGTTGGAAAAGGTGTGTGCTTTGATACAGGAGGTTATTCTTTAAAACCAGCAAAATTTATGGAAGATATGACCTATGATATGGCAGGCTCTGCTACTGTTGTTGGTTTAATGAAAACTCTAGCTTTAAGAAAATCAAAAATTAATGCTGTTGGAGTGGTTGGACTTGTAGAAAATATGGTAAGTGGAAATGCTCAAAGACCTGGTGATATTGTTAAATCTTACAGTGGAAAAACTATTGAAGTTTTAAATACTGATGCTGAAGGAAGATTAGTTTTAGCAGATGCTTTAACATTTACAGAAGAAAAATTTAAGCCACAATTTATTGTTGATTTAGCAACATTAACTGGAGCTATAATTGTTTCTCTTGGCTCAGAATATGCAGGTCTATTTTCGAATAATGATAAATTATCTAAACAATTAATTGATGCAGGTGAAAGTGTTGAAGAAAAACTTTGGAGAATGCCTTTAAATGAAAACTTTGACAAATTAATAAATTCAAAAAATGCAGATATGCAAAATATTAATTATGTAGGTGGAGCAGGCTCAACTACAGCAGCACAATTTTTACAGAGGTTCATAATAAATAAAACTCCTTGGGCCCACTTAGACATTGCTGGCATGGCATTTTCAAAATATGGAGGAGCGCTTAATTCTGGTGGAGCAACTGGTTATGGAGTTAGATTGTTAAATAAATTAATTGAGGATAACTATGAGTAATATTGAACAAACTCTTTCGATAATTAAACCAGATGCAGTTGAAAGAAATCTTCAAGATCAAATTAAGCAGGAATTTATAAATAAGGGATTTGAATTAATAAAAGAAAAAAAAATACATATATCTAAAGAGGAAGCCGAAAGATTTTATAAAGTACATGAGTCCAAACCTTTTTATAACGATTTATGCACTTATTTATCATCAGGTCCCATCGTTGTCATGACTTTACAACGAGAAAACGCAGTTGCAGAAAATAGAAAGTTAATGGGAGCAACAAATCCAGTTGATGCAGAGGAGGGCACCTTGAGGAAAAAATACGGCATTTCAATTGATAAAAACTCCGTTCATGGTTCAGACAGCCCTGAAAATGCTAAGATTGAATTAGATTTTTTTTTTAATCACTAGCTAATAATTTAATAACTGCTTTTGGATATATTTTATGCTCGATTTTTAATACTTTTTTTTCTAAACTTTTTCCACTATCTGATTTCAGAATTTTTACTTTTTTTTGTAATATAATTTTACCTGAATCTAATTTATCATTAACAATATGAACTGTAGCACCAGAATATTTGTCTTTATTTTGAATTGCTCGATTGTGTGTATTTAGTCCTTTATACTTAGGCAGAAGAGAAGGGTGAATATTAAGTATGGTTTTATTGAATTTTTTTATAAATTTACCTGAAAGTATTTTCATAAAACCAGCTAAACAAATCAAATCAACGTTATTTTTATTTAATACTTTTAACAAACGATCTTCAAAACTTTTTCTGTTAGAATATCTAATAACAATATTATTGATTTTGGATTTATTTGCATAAATTAATCCTTTTGCACCAAAATTATCAGAGATAACTAGAACAATTCTAATTAAAGATTTTTTTGTTGTTGAATATTTTATTAATGATTTTAGATTACTACCTCTACCACTTATCAATACTGCTGTATTCTTTTTACCAGATGACTTTTCCACTAAACTTTACTTTTTCTGAATTTTTTGTAATTGTTCCAATAATATATGGTTTATATTTTTTTGGAAAAAATTTAATTATTTTTTTGTAGTTTGAATGTTTAACTATTAAACAAAAACCCACGCCACAATTAAAAGTTTTTAACATTTCTTGATCGCTAACACCTTGACTTTTTAGCCATCTAAATATTTTTAGTGTTTTTATTTTTTCCAAATTTATTTCAGCACAATAATTATCTGGTATTATTCTTTTAATATTATCTTTTAATCCGCCTCCTGTAATATTTGCACAAGCATTCAAATATCTTTTTTTAATTAATTCTAATACATGCATTACATATATTTTTGTTGGTACCATTAATTCCTTTTTTAAAAATGAATTTTTTTTTAGATTAATTTTCTTATTTTTTATAATATGCCTTACCAAGGAATATCCATTTGAGTGTAGACCACTGGAAGGTATTGCTATCACTAAATCTTTTTCTTTTATTTTATTTAATAATATTTTATCTTTATCTACCAGGCCTAAAGAAAATCCTGCAATATCAAATTTTCCTTTAGAATATGTTCCTGGCATTTCTGCAGTTTCTCCACCAACTAATTCACAGCCTGCTAATTTGCATCCTTTAATAATTCCCTTAATTATATTTTTTAGTTTTTCCGTATCGATTTTTTCGACTGATATATAATCTAAAAAAATCAAAGGTTTTGCTCCTTGGACTATAATGTCATTTACACACATTGCTACAAGATCTACTCCAATTGTATCAAATTTACTTAGTAGATTTGCAACTTCAATTTTTGTACCAACTCCATCTGTACTAGTTACAAGATATGGATTCTTTAAATTACCCGGCAGCTTTGTAAGTGCACCAAATCCACCAATATTCTCAAAATTACCACTTTTTTTTGATTTTTTTGTACTTGAAGATATAAATTTAATAAATTTATCTGCTTTTTTTATGCTTACGCCACTTTTTTTATATGTAAAATTTTTTGATCTCATGTTTAAATTATGTTTTTAGTTAAAAATAAAATTAATATTTACTTATACTTTTTTTTTTTACTTTTCATTTTAGTTTTTATCAAGTTTTCCACAACTATAGTGCTTGCAGACAATTACACAGTTAAAAATATAAAAATTAAAGAACAATACGACATAAATTTTAATAAAGATAAAGTAATAAATAAGGGTTTCGAAAAAGGATTTAAAACATTAATTTTTAGAATTGTGGAAAGTAAAGATAAAAATTTATTTAAAGATATACCAAATAATAAAATTAGTTCATTAATTGATAATTTTTCTATAACAAATGAAAAATTTGTAAACAATAATTATGAGGTTGATTTTGAGGTTAAGTTTGACAAAAAAAAATTATTATCATTCATTAGAGAAAAAAATGTTATTTCTTCTGTTCCAAAAGAAGCAGATGTTCTTTTTATACCAATTTTAATTGATACACAAAGTAATGAAATTAAATTTTTTGATCAAAATTATTTTTATAACAATTGGAACAATGTAAATAAAGATTATTTTTTATTAAATTATAATTTACCAAATGAAAATATTGAAAATTTTCGTCTTTTTCAAAGAATAAAAAATAATATTGAAGATAACGATTTATCTGAGATTACAAATAAGTATGACTTCGAAAATATTTTTGTTGTAGTATTTTACAAAAATAAAAAAAATTTACAAATATTTTCCAAAATTGGTTTTTCAAACTCAAATTTCAAATTTAATTTAAATCAAAAAAATTTAAATTATGAAGATAATAAAATATTAGATCAAATTATTTTAAATTTAAAAAATATATACGAAGACAAGTGGAAGCTAATAAATAAAATCAATACCTCAATCACAATATCCATAAAAATTTCAATAAAAAATAGTAATTTCATAACTTCTGAAAAATTAGAAAATATATTAAATCAATCAGATTTTGTATATGAATATGAAATAGAAAAAATGAACAGCGAAGAACTTATATATAAAATAATTTATAATAATAATCCTGAAAAATTTCTAAATACTTTAAAAGTAAACGATATAAATATAAATTCATCCAGTGATATTTGGAATGTAGAATGAGAGAATTAGATCAAAAACTCTTAGACTTTGGAATTACTGAAAGTTTTGATGAAAATGATTATTATGTGTCTAAAAGCAATTATTTTGCAAAAAATATTATAGAGACTTGGCCCAAATGGGAAAAAAAAATTGTAAACTTAACAGGAGAAAAATATTCTGGCAAAACACATTTATCAAATATATTTAGAAAAAAAAGTAATGCTTTATATTTATATAGCAACAATATCGATGATAAAATATTAAATAAAATCAAACTTTCAAACAATATAATAATTGAAGACTTGGATGAAAGTTTTGGAGAAAAACTTCTTTATTCAATATTCAACTTAATTGAACAAGATAATAAATATTTGTTAATCTCTTCAAAAAAACCAATAGATACAATGAAATTTACACTTCCAGATTTAATATCAAGATTAAAGAATTGCATAATAGCTAAAATTGAACAGCCGGACGATGAATTGATTTATGCAATAATTTTAAAAAGTTTCTCTGATAGACAAATTAAGTTAGATAACAAAATTATAGATTATATTATAAAAAGAATTGCTAGATCGTATAGCAAAATGCATGAATTTATATATAAGATTGATGAATTAAGTTTAAAGAAAAAGAAATCTATTAACTTTAAAATAATAAAAGAGATAATAAATTGAGTAAATACAGAACACACACCTGCGGAGAGCTAAATTTAAATAACAAAGATCAAACAATAAAGTTAGCAGGCTGGATAAATAAAAAAAGAGATCATGGAAACCTATTGTTTTTAGATCTAAGAGATCACTATGGAATAACTCAATGTGTAATTGATGAGGGTAAAAAAATTTTTAAAGAAATAGAAAAACTTCCATTAGAAACTATTCTGCAAGTTGAAGGTAAAGTTTTAGTGAGAGCAAAAGATACAATTAATAAAAATTTAAATACTGGAGAAATTGAAGTAGGAATTGAAAAATACAGAATACTTTCAACAACTAAGGAATTGCCACTACCTGTCTTTTCAGATCAAGAATATTCTGAGGAAATTAGACTGAAGTATAGATTTTTAGATTTAAGAAGAAACAAAATTCATAAAAATATTATTTTAAGATCTAAAATTATTTCATTTATTAGATCTGAAATGCAAAAATATGGTTTTCTAGAATATCAAACACCTATATTAACTTCATCTAGCCCAGAGGGTGCCAGAGACTTTTTAGTACCAAGTAGACTAAACCCTGGTAAATTTTATGCTTTACCTCAAGCGCCACAGCAATTTAAACAATTGATCATGATTTCTGGTTTTGATAAATATTTTCAAATTGCGCCTTGTTTTAGAGACGAGGACGCAAGAGCTGATAGAAGTCCAGGAGAGTTTTATCAACTTGACTTGGAAATGTCTTTCGTAGAACAAGAGGATGTATTCAAAATAGTTGAAGAGTTATTTGTAAATTTATTCACAAAATTTTCTTCTAAAAAATTACAACATGAAAAATTTCCCAGAATTCCCTTTGATGTAGCTATGTTAAAATATGGCTCTGATAAACCAGATTTAAGAAATCCCTTAGAAATATCTGATATTACTGAAATTTTTAAAAGAGATGATGTCAACTTTGAAATATTTAAAAAATTAGTAATTAAAGGATACATAGTGAGAGGAATTGTTACAAAAAATACATCTGGAAAACCAAGAAGTTTTTTTGATGGAATTGATAAATGGGCAAAAGATGAAGGATCATCGGGTCTAGCATATTTTTCTATTGAAATTTCAGATAAATTGAACGCCAAAGGACCTGTGGGAAAATTTTTTTCTGAGGAATCCTTGAAAGAGATAATGACAAAAATGAATGCTGAGGTTGGCGATACAATATTTATGTCTTGTGGAAATAAATCAGAAGTTGAGAAATTATTAAGTAATGCTAGAAATAAAATTGCGAATGAATTAAATTTAATTGACGAAAACGTTTTTTCATTTTGTTGGGTAGTTGATTATCCAATGTTTGAAATAGATGAAAATGATAAAAAGATCGAATTTAGTCACAACCCTTTTTCTATGCCACAAGGTGATCTTGATAATTTAGAATTATCAGATCCGCTAAAATTAAAAGCATTTCAATATGATATTGTTTGTAACGGCATTGAATTGTCCTCTGGTGCGATCAGAAATCATAAACCTGATTTAATGTACAAATTATTTGAAATTGCTGGCTACTCAAAAGAAACAGTGAACGAGAAATTCAGTGGCATGATTAATGCTTTAAGCTATGGAGCACCTCCGCATGGTGGTATTGCTCCTGGAATAGACAGAATCGTGATGTTATTAGCAGAAGAAAAAAATATTAGAGAGGTAACGATGTTTCCAATGAATCAAAATGCTCAAGACTTAATGATGAATGCACCGTCTGAAATAGACGAAAATCAACTCAAAGAACTTTATATTTCAAAAAGAAAAAAATAATTATTTTTTTCCTTTAAGATTTATTCTGATATCTGATAAATCCACCAGTTTCTTTTTATAGTCGTTTCTAACAAAGCCTTTACTTGTAATATCTTTTACAAGTTTAATTAGTTGATTTTGATCTTCGCTATCTTGACTTTCATTTGCGTCAGAATTACCAGTAATAGATGGGGTGTGGGCCAAGTCTTCTCTATTCAAATATGAAATTGCTAGCTCTCTAAAAATATAATCTAATATTGAACTTGCACTCATTATTCGATCATTCCCGTAAACTTTTCCAGAAGGTTCAAATTTTGTATCTAGGTATGCGTTTACAAATTCATCTAGTGGAACTCCATATTGAAGACCTAATGATATCGCTATTGCAAAATTATTCATAAGAGCCTTTACTAGCTCACCTTCTTTACTAGTATCAATAAAAATTTCTCCTATTTTACCATCTTCATATTCGCCAGTATGCAAATATACTTTGTGATCACCTATAGATGCTTTTTGGATATAACCTTTTCTTCTATCAGGCATACTAAATCTTTTACCTATACTATCAGTGATATTTTTCTTTAAACTTTCATCAATTAACTTGGATTTATTATTGTTTTTAGTATCTTGATTGCTTAATGGTTTTGATACTATTTCGACTTTACCACTTTTAGTATCTTGAAGGTTTTTTGTTTTTCTATTATCTAGTTTGACATCAATTATTTCAAATTTTCCATCCTCTTTTTTCTCTAAATTGTTAAGATTTTCCTCATTTATATCATCTAAATAATGAGACACTTTAAAGCTACAAGTGTAATGTGTTTCGACTAAGTATTTTGCCATTATAATCCTATTTGTAAATTGAATCTCGATAAGATTAATGTATATACATTTTTTAATTATAGTCTAATTGTAAATTTTCAATTAAAAATTGAAAATAATTTAAACAATGATTAAAGAAATTTTTACTTGGTGGAACAAACAAACATTTGGCACAATGCTAAACACTATCTTATTTGGAAAATTAGTAGGTGAAGATAGCTCAGGTAATAAATATTATGAAAGCAAATCAGGAAAAAGATGGGTTATATATAATGGCGAAGTTGATGCATCAAAAATACCTAGCGAATGGTATTCCTGGATGCATAGGACGGTAAATAAAATTGAAAATAGTCATGAATTGGACAAATATAGTTGGCAAAAAGAGCATATGCCAAATCAGACAGGAACTGAAAATTCTTATCATCCAAATAAAAACAAAATTAAAAATGGTCCAAACAAAAAATATACTTCTTGGAAAAGTTAAATTTTTTATATTTATTTTTTTTATTTATTATTTTTCAACGATTAACTCTCTAAGCGAAAATCAAGCAAAAACTGAAAATTTTGCAGTTTTAACAATTTTGGATAAGGTAAATTCTAAAAGTGATATTGTAGAGATTGAAATTGGAAAAGAGCATAAATTTAAAAATCTTTCTATAAACATCTTAAAATGCAATAATTCAAAATTTGATGATGATCCAGAAGTTACAGCATACATGCAAGTAAGAGATACTGTCAATAAAGACGATAATAAGGTATTTATTTTTAATGATTGGACATTTGCCTCATCTCCATCAATCAGACCATTTGACCATCCAGTTTATGATATTTGGCTAAAAAAATGTTATTCTTAAAGTAATTTTTCTTTATCAAGCCAGCTTACATTAAAATCTGATTTTAAAAATCTTTCGTGATTTAAAAGTATTTTATGTAAGTCTATTGTTGTTTTAATACCCTCAATGACAAATTCATCTAGGGATCTTCTCATTCTTTGAATTGCTTCAGTTCTGTTTCTTCCATGACATATTACTTTACAAATCATGCTGTCATAGTAAGGAGTTACCTTATACCCTTGAAATATTGCCCCATCTACTCTAGTTCTAAAACCTGAGGGTTGATGACACATAGTAATTTCTCCTGGTGAAGGTTGAAAATTTTTACTCACATCTTCAGCGTTTATTCTGCACTCAATCGCGTGACCTCTTGGCTTAACATCCTCTTGTTTTAAAGCAGTATTACCATCATAAGCAATCCAGATCTGTTCTTTTATTAAATCTATTCCTGTTACTACTTCTGTTACTGGGTGTTCAACTTGTATTCTTGTATTCATTTCTAAAAAATAGAATTTTCCATCTTCAAAAATAAATTCTACTGTACCAGCGCCTTCATATCCAATTTGGCTTACCATTTTTACTGTTTTATCAAAAAGATCTTTTCTTAATTGATCATTAAGTAGAGGACTAGGTGTTTCCTCAATCAATTTTTGATGTCTTCTTTGAATAGAACAATCTCTTTCATGAAGATGCACTGTTCTATTTTTACCAGATAATATTTGAACTTCGATATGTCTTGGATTTAAAAAATATTTCTCAATATATAGCTCGTCATTACCGAAAAATTTTCTTGCTTCTGTTTTCGCAGTCAAAAATAAACTTTCAAACTCATCTTCTTTGGTAACAACTTTCATTCCTTTTCCACCTCCACCACCAGCTGCCTTTATCAAAACTGGATATCCAATTCGTTTACATATTTTTTTTGCTTCATTAATATCAGATACTCCACCATCAGATCCTTCAATCACTGGGAGACCATATTTTTGTGCAATTTTTTTTGCTTCAATTTTATCCCCCATTATTTTAATCAATGATGATGACGGACCAATAAATTTGATTTTGTTCTGTTCAAGGATTTTTGCAAATTCATAATTTTCAGATAAAAAACCATATCCTGGATGAACTGCTTCAGAATTTGTCAACTCAATTGCTGACATTATAGCTGGAATGTTTAAATAGCTATTTGCAGCTTGGTGTGGTCCAACACATATACTTTCGTCAGCTAATCGAACGTGCATACTATTTCTATCAACATCAGAATGAATAGCGACGGTTTGTATACCCCATTCTTTACAAGCTCTTATAACTCTAACAGCTATCTCACCTCTATTTGCAACAAGAATTTTTTTGAACATTTTTACTCAATTATTGCTATGGTATGTCCATATTCAACAGGTTGACCATCTTCAACACAAATTTTTTTTACGGTACCAGCTATTGGAGAGGGTACATGATTCATTGTTTTCATTGCTTCGACAATCATTATTGTATCACCTTTGTTGATTTTTTTACCAACCTCTACAAACTTTTTACCACCGGGTTCTGGGGCTAAATAAGCTGTTCCTATAATAGGTGATGGAACTTTAGTCCCATTATCATTATCTCTTTTATTATTTTCTGTTTTTATTTCTGATTTAGTTTCTTTAACTGCAGCTATATTTGATCCATACGATTTTGATACTTTTACTTTTATATCTTTTTCAGTATATTCTATCTCGGTAAGATTAAATTCATTTAAATATTCAGTAAGCTCTTTGATGATATTTTTATTTATTTTCATTTAACATTTCATGCATAGAATTTATGGCCAAAATATATCCATTTATTCCTAATCCACAAATTATTCCTGTAACCACTCCACTTATTATAGATTTATGTCGGAATTCCTCTCTTTCATATATGTTTGATATATGAATCTCGATTATCTTACCTTTATAAACATCAAGTGCATCTCTTATGGCAACTGATGTGTGACTGTATCCGCCTGCATTAATTATAATGCCATTATATTCTTTTCTAGCGCTTTGAATGAAATTTACAATTTCTCCCTCAACATTTGATTGTTTCATTTCAAGAATTAAATTTAATTCTGAGGATTTTTTCTTACAAATATCCTCTAGAAATTTGTAATCCTTGCTACCATATTGTGATTGTTCTCTTTCACCTATTAGATTAAGATTAGGACCATTGATAATTAATATTTTACTCACTGAAACTTTATAATCCATGAAAGTTAAAAATAAAATAAAAATAACAGTAAATGGTAAACAAATTCAAGTTATTCCTAATTTTTCACTGAAGAGTTTGATGACAAAATTAAAAATGCCACTTAATAAAATAGCAATAGAATTAAATAAAAAAATAATTGATAAAAAAAGAATTTCAAAAATTTATTTACAAAAAGGTGATAAAATAGAAATTGTTCACTTTATTGGAGGTGGTTAGTGTTAGAAAAAAAGTTTAAAATAGCAAATAAAAATTTTAAATCACGTTTAATTGTTGGAACCGGTAAATATAAAAGCTTTAGAGAATGCGCTGATGCAATTAAAGCATCAGGAGCAGATATTGTAACTGTTGCCGTAAGAAGAGTAAATATATCAGACAAAAACAAAGCGAGACTGATGGATTATATTGATCCAAAAAAAATAACATATTTACCAAACACAGCAGGATGCTTCACTGCTGAAGATGCAATTAGAACATTGAGACTAGCAAGAGAAATTGGTGGATGGAAATTAGTAAAATTAGAGGTTTTAGGTGACAAAAATAATCTATTTCCTGAAATGATTGAAACATTAAGATCTACAGAGTTACTAACAAAAGAAGGATTTAAAGTAATGGTTTATTGCACTGATGATCCATTAATGGCAAAGAGATTAGAAAATGCAGGAGCTGTTGCTATTATGCCTCTTGCAGCCCCAATAGGCTCAGGACTTGGTATACAAAATAAAGTAAATATTAAAATTATAAGAAAACAAACAAAGTTACCTTTGATTATTGATGCCGGTATAGGCCAATCCTCAGATGCATGCATTGCAATGGAATTGGGTTGTGATGGTGTATTGATTAATACAGCAATAGCAAAAGCAAAGAACCCTATTCAAATGGCAGAAGCAATGAAGCTTGCAGTTATTTCAGGAAGAAAATCATTTCTATCAGGAAGGATAAGTCCGAATATATTTGGATCAGCTTCAACTACAAAAAAAGGTATTATTTAGTTTTTTTTTTGAAAAATTTTTTTCTAAATTTTCTTTTTTTAAAAATTTTTCTGCCTTTGCTTTTAATAATATTTTCTTCCTCTTTTTTTTCAATTTTTATAGCTTCAAGCTTCTCTTCTTTTTCAATTTTGCCCAATACTTTTTTTGTTTTTGATTTAAATTCAATTATGTAATCTTCTAAATTTAAATCATTATTTGTACTTAAATCAATCTTAGCTTTGTGTTTTTTTTCAAAATATTTTACTACCTCATTATAATGATCGGTTATATGTTTCTCAATTTTATCATTTACGCTTAGTTCGATTATTTTTGCATTATGTTCTAATGATTTAATTTCTATTAACTTAAGAATTTTCAAAACGAATGTTTCGTCAGTTAATTTCATTTGCCATTTGACATTGCTTTCTCTAAGTCTTTGTCTGGACATTTCGAGTAATCCAAAATTACTAATTCTACCAATTTGTATTCTCGCTCTGTCGCTTCTACATTTTTCCTTTAAACGTCTCTCTACTTGTCTCCTATTATTAAAGTTCAACATATCTATGAAATCAATAATAATTAATCCAGATAGATCTCTTATTTTTATTTGTCTAGCAATCTCCTCTGCTGCCTCTATATTTGTATCAAAGGCTGTGCTTTCAACATTTTTTTGTTTTATAGATTTTCCAGAATTTACATCTATTGAAACTAAAGCCTCTGTTGGGTTTATTACCAAATACCCACCAGAAGTTAATTTTACCTCTGTCTCAAAAATTTCAAATAATTTCTTTTCGATATTTTCTTTGTAAAAGAGAGGTATTTTATCTCTATATTTTTTTACTTTTTTTAATTGATTTGGCATCATTAACTTAAGGTAATTTTTAGTCTTTTGGTATCCTTCATTGCCCTCTACAAAGATATTTTGAGTATCGTCATCATACATATCTCTAATACATCTTTTAATTATATCGCTCTCTTGATGTATTAATGATGGTGCAATTGAATTTAAAGCATTATCTTTTATTTGATTCCAAACTTTAATTAATGTTTTTAAATCATTATCTATTTCATTTTTAGTTTTATTGGATCCTGCTGTTCTAACAATAATTCCCATCTCCTTAGG
>CABZFJ010000010.1 GCA_902524995.1 uncultured Pelagibacteraceae bacterium
AATTTTGGTATTTCCTCTAGCAATTACTTTGCTGTCTGGTTTTATGCCAACTCTCAATTTTTTTACTCCACTTTGAAATTGGTTTTTTAAAACTTCTGATCCAACAAATTCAGTCTCAATTCTGCTCTTAGGTATTGCCCATTTTAGATTAGCTTCGATAGGACTTGTATCGTTGTCTAAGTCATTTCCATACAAACACAGTCCAGCTTCCATTCTTAATGTATCTCTTGCTCCTAAACCAATCAATTTAGATCCATTTTCTATCAAACTTTCTACAAAAGTTTCAGCATCACTATTTTTTATAGAAATTTCAAATCCATCCTCACCAGTATATCCTGATCTAGTTATGTATACTTTTTCATTGTTATAAAAATAGTTGTTTCCGTTCATAAATTTTAGACTGTCACAACCAGGTATAACTTTATTTAAAACATTTTTTGCTTCGGGGCCCTGTAATGCAATTAATGACAATGACTCGTCAAGATTTAATTTATATTGATTATCAAGTATAGATTTTATTACTTCATAATCATTATACTTGCATGCAGCATTCAAGATAATTAAAAATCCATCAGATGTTTTGGTAATTATCAGATCGTCCTGAATTCCTCCTTTGTTATTCATTAAAAATGAATATTTACTTTGATTAGTTTTCAATTTTTTTAGATCTGCAGGAAAAATCTTCTCAAGATCATTTGTCAGGTCATCTCCACCTAATATAAACAACTGACCCATATGAGAAACATCAAAAATACCAGAGTGTGAACGTGTGTATTTATGCTCTTGTATAATTCCATCTTTATATTGAATGGGCATTTGATATCCAGCAAACTCTACAAACTTTGCGCTATACTTGATGTGGAGATTATTTAACGATGTTTTTTTTATACTCATATTAACTCTTAATGCCCCCTCTGTCTTTTTGCCTGAGAGATTTGCTCCTTCGGCGAGAATAATTCTCTTTCCAGAGTTAATATGTACGGTCCATTTGCCTGAGAGTTTCCGGGGTGGTTGCTCCTTCGGCGCTACAAAAGTAGTCTCTCCCGTATATGTTTTTATAACATAACTTTTTTATAACATAACTAATGTAAATTTATAGCTCTAATTTGTTGCACTTTTTTTTTTCATAAGCGTAAGAAATTGTATTAAAACTGCAAATATCACTATTAAACCACCAATTAAAACGCTGGTTGGAGGATTTTCATTTATAAACATCCACGCCCAAAAAGGTCCTAAAAATGCTTCTGATAACATTATGATTCCAACTAAGGCTGAAGGTGTAGATCTTGCACCAATTGTAATAAAAATAAAACCAAAACCAAGTTGAAAAAAACCAGCTAAAAATCCTAAAAAAATATCATTTAAAGATATAAAGATCGTCTTTGACATTAAATAACCGATAATCAAAGCAATAACTCCTGCAATAAATTGTAATGGAACCATATCTACACTCGGAAATTTTCTAACTATTAAAATTAATGTTGCAAATGATATTGGCATAATAAAAGCAGCAATATTTCCACTCATTTGCCCAACTGTTAATGAGCTTCCAACCATCAAAATTATTCCTGAAATTGCTAAAACTATAGAAGTTAATGTTATTAAGTTTATTTTTTCTTTTAAAAAGATGTATCCAAAGATTGCTAAAAATAATGTTTGGGTTTGAATTATAAAATTAGTATTAGCTACAGTAGTATTATACATAGCAAAAACATAACCACTAAAGCCACAGGCAAGTATAATTCCTCCAAAAAGACCAGGAATTCCTGATTTATAAAATGCTGAAATAAAATTTTGCTTATAACTAATAATTAGAAAGATCAGAACTACAATTATAAAAAAAACTGATCTCCAAAATAAAATTTGCCATAGTGTAGAACCTTCAAAAGATTTGACTATCAAACCTCCAAAACTTAAACTTAAAGCGCCAAAAAAAATCAAGAGCGGCCCTGGTAATTTTGTAATTAAATTCATTTAATTTGAGAAATTAGATTATGAGTCTCCATCTGATAAAGTTTATATAATGTTTCAGCATCCTCTAAGGTTACATCTTTAAATTTAATATTAGATCCTGGTGTTAATTGTACCAGTCGATCATAGTCTGCAGATATGACAGTTGCAATCTTTGGATATCCACCAATAGTTCCATGATCTGATAACATAATTATTGGATCTCCAGCAGATGTGATTTGAATTACACCTTTTACCAAACCTTCAGATTTTATATTAGGATCAACGATATTTTCAATTTTTGGACCCTCTAATCGCACACCCATCCTGTCCGAAAGTTTTGTAATTTTAAAACCTTCTTTAAAGAATTGATTTTGTGAAGACTCAGAAAAATAATCATAGTTTGTGCCTTTAATAACCCTTATATTTTCTATAGTGCTACCTAAGTAATCAAGTTTTCTTTTAATAAAAGAATTATTAATATCAATTATTTCAATTTCTAAATCTTTAGAAAATTTATTCCCATTATTTGGTCCAATTTGAGCTTGTGTATTTATTGAACAGCTTCCCCAATAATAATCAACACCAAAAGTTCCATTAATCGAAAAATATCCATAAACAGACTTGTTGGTTGAATGTATGTCGACTTCATCTCCATTTTTTAATAAATAACATTGGTAAGAATTACCATCAATAACACCTCCTTTTGTTATAATTTTAAATGATACATTTCCAGAAATACAAAAAAAAATATCTTTTCCAAAATACTTCAAATGTGGGCCTTGATAAGCAAATTCTATTACAGGTGAATTGTAATCATTTTGTAGAAGTGAGTTTAACAATTGAAAATTTCTTTTATCCATCGCTCCACTAAAGGGAATACCAATATGGTATAAATTATTTCTTCCTAAGTCTTGATATGTAGTGTTGATACCAGCTCTTAAAATTTTAAAGTAGTTTCTACCTTTTGATTTCATTATATTGATCTATAGTTATTCTATAAAATTTTATTGTATCGCCTGGATTAACAATATTAGGTTTTGATTGATTAGATGTGTCGAAAATATTTTGTGGTGTATTTCCCAAAATATTCCATCCCCCAGGTGTTTCAAAAGTATATATGTTACAAAATTGTTCTGTTATTCCAACTGAACCTTTTGGAACTTTAACTCTAGGTGTTTCTAATCTTTTTAATCTCATTTCCTGGTTAAGATCACCAAGAAAAGGCATCCCAGCCACAAATCCTGTCATATAACAAAAGTAATTTTTACTAAAAAATTTTTCTAGGATTATTTCTGATTTTAATTTTAATTTATTTTCAACTCTTTTAATATCTAATGCAAAATTATTATCACAACATACTGGAATTTCGATTAGGTTTTTTTCTAATTTATTGTTTTCTTTAATCTCTATATTTTCAATTTTTTTTTTTAAAGATAAAAAAGAATGTATATTTAAATCATATGAAATTATTAATTTATTATAAGATGGAGTTAAGTTTGTAATACCTTTTAAATTTAATTTTTTTATATGGTAAAAATAATTGATAACATTAGAATTAATTTCTTGATTTACATCACTTCCAAAGTCGCAATACAAAGCTGCGTCACCAAGATTTAATATATTTTTTATCATACCATGTTATACTTATGATTTGTTAGTATGGAAATTAATATCAATTGTGATTTAGGTGAAAAATCAAAGCATCATTCAGATGAAAATGATCCAAAATTACTAGAAATTGTCAATTCAGCTAATGTTGCTTGTGGTTATCATGCTGGTGATAAAGAAAGCATGAACCAAATTGTAAAAATTTGTAAGAAAAACGGTGTTAGTATAGGTGCACATCCGTCATTTAATGATCCTGAAAACTTTGGACGTAAAAGACTAAATTTATCATCAGATGAAATAAATAAATTATTAATTGATCAGTATGAAACTTTACAAAGTATAGCTGAAAAACATGGTGAGATCGTTACACATATTAAACCACACGGGGCATTGAATAATATGGCTTGTGAAGATATTGAACTTGCAACTATCATTGCAAAATCAATCTGCAATTTTAACAAAGATTTAATCTATTTGGTACCCACAGGTTCAAAGATGGAGGAGGCAGCAAAGAAATTTGATATGAGGATAGCATGTGAAATTTTTGCTGATAGAAATTATGAAGATAATGGAAACTTAGTATCTAGAAAAGAGCCTCATGCACTTATTACAGATCCAGAGCAAGCAAAAAGCCATGTTTTAAGCATGGTTCAGAACCAAGCCATTAATTGTCACAGCGGAAAGCAAATACCTTGTGAAATAGACTCTGTGTGTATACATGGCGATAATGAAAGTTCACTAGCTACAGCTGTATCTATAAAAAATAATTTAATAGATAATGGCTTAGAACTAAAAACACTAACTAACTTAAGGAAATTTAAATAATGATAAAGAAAATATTTTTTTCAATGTTCTTTTTAATTTTTTTAGCAGGAACATCTTTTGCTGCTGGATCTAGTAGCGATTCTGGATCAACAGAAAGCCATTATGATAAGGCAGTGAAATTGATTAAAGCTGCAAAAAAATTAGAAAAAAAAGGTAAAACAGAAAAAGCAATTAAAAGATACGAAAGAGCAATTAAATTTTTAGTAAAGTCAAATAAGATGAAGCCAAATAAAGCAGACACATTAAATTATCTTGGATTTGCAACAAGAAAAACTGGTGATTTTGAAAATGGTGAGAAATATTATCTTCAAGGTTTAGCTATTGAGCCAAATCACATAGGAATTAACGAATATCTTGGTGAATTATATGTTGCAACAAATAGGATGAATTTAGCAAAAGAAAGATTGAGTGTTCTAGAGGGATGTAATTGTGAGGAATACAGTCAGCTAAAGGGTGTTATAGACGGATCTAAAAAATCAAAATACTAGTTTATATTTTTTATCATTTGCTCAGGCATCCAAAGAGCGATTTCTGGAAACATCACAACTAAGATAACAGCAAAAATCATTAGCAAGAAGAGTGGAAACGCACTTCTTGCTATATAACCCATATCTTTATTAGCCATACCCTGAAGAACAAAAAGATTAAAACCAACCGGCGGCGTGATCTGAGCCATTTCAACAACAATAACTAGAAAAACACCAAACCAAATCATATCAAAACCTGCTTGTCTAATCATTGGTTCAATTATAGCCATTGTTAAAACTACAGCAGAGATACCATCAAGAAACATTCCAAGAATTATATAAAATATCATTAAAACAAAAATTAAAACATATGGAGAAAGTTCCATTCCTTCAATCCATAAAGCAAGATTTCTTGGCAATCCAGTAAATCCCATTGCCAAAGATAAAAAAGTGGCTCCTGCTAATATAAAAGCTATCATACAAGAAGTTTTAGTAGCACCCAAGAGTGACTCTTTAAATGTTTTTAAAGACAAACTCTTTTGAAAGTATGATAAAATTAATGCACCTACTACACCCAAAGAAGCTGCTTCGGTTGCGGTTGCTATACCTGTATAAATTGAGCCAATAACTGAAACTATTAATAATATTACAGGTATTAGTTTTCCTGATTTCCTTACCTTTTCCATAAAAGTGAAGTCTTGTTTAAAAATAGGCATGGATTTTTTATTTATTGACGACCAAATCATTACATATGTCATAAAGATCAACGCAATCATTATTCCTGGTAAAATTCCTGCAATAAATAATTTTGCTATCGACTCTTGAACAGTCACGCCATAAATAATTAAAATAATTGAGGGTGGAATTAGAAGACCAAGTGTTCCTGAACCAGCTAAACTTCCAAGTAGAATGCTCTCTGGATATTTTCTTTTTCTTAGTTCTGGAATAGACATTTTTCCTACTGTGGCTACAGTTGCTGCAGAAGATCCAGAAATAGCTGCAAATAAAGCACATCCAACTACATTAACATGTACTAAACCACCAGGTAGTTTCTGCATCCATGGGGATAATCCTTCAAATAAATTTTCAGATAACTTCGTCCGAAATAAAATTTCACCCATCCAAACAAATAATGGAAGTGCAGTTAAAGTCCATGAAGATGAAGCTCCCCAAATTGTAGTTGCCATTGCATCACCAACTGGCCTTGTAGTGAACAGCATCATTCCTATAGATGAAACTCCAACCATGCTGATAGCAACCCAAATTCCTGATCCTAAAAATATCAAGAGAACACTAATAAAAAATATAGTAAGTAAAATTTCAGTCATTTTTTGTTTTTTGTATTTTCAAAACTAATTGATGGGATACACAAATGAAAAATATTAGAGATCCTAAAGCAACACTTGATTGTGGTATCCAAATTAAAATTTCATCAGCTCCTTCACTTCTCTCTTGAAATTCATAAGATATTTTTAGCATTTTTAAAAAATAAAAAGCTAGATAACCAGAAAATATAGTTGCAACTATCAAACTCCATAGTTCCAAAAATCTCTTTTTCATTCCAGTAGCTTTTTCTAAAAATAATGTAATTCTAATGTGACCACCTTCTACAAAAGTGTAAGATAAAGCAAAAAATGATGATGCAGCCATACAGTATCCAGAATATTCAGCTAGGCCTCTTATATAAAAACCAAATATTCTTGATGAAATTCCAATTAAAATAAAAACTGCAACCAAAATAAGAAAGAATGCAGCGATATAGCCTGAGTAACTATAAAGATTGTTTAAAAATTTGTTGACTTTAGTAAACATATAAAAAGGCCGTTTAATACGGCCTTTTTAATTATAATGATTTAATTATAAGCAGCAAGAACACTAGCACCTCTATCGCCAGCTTTTTTCTTCCATTCTTCTGCCATTGTAGCACCGACTTTTTTGAAATGGCTTTCAAGAGCTACATTTACTTTTCCGACTTTCATTCCAGCATCGGCTAAAGCTTTTTTATCAGCAACATTTCCTTTTTTTGAAAGTGCCCAACCTTTTTTCTCAGCAACTGCCGCCTCTTCCATTATCATTTTTTGTGTAGCTTTATCTAACTTATTCCAAGAACCTCTGTGAGCTACAATCATATTTTTTGGAAACCAAGCTGCAATATCATAAAAATACTTTACTCCATTTTCCCAAATTTTACTGTTCTTACCAGTGGTTGGTGAAGTAATCATACTTTCAACCGCACCAGTTGAGAATGCTTGGCTTATTTCAGCTGCTTCAATTTTTGTAGGAGCCATACCTGTCAACTCAGCCATTCTAATAGTCGCAGAATTATACGCTCTAAATTTTAAACCTTTTAAGTCAGCAACATTGTTAATCTCTTTTTTACTGTAAAGACCTTGCGCTGGCCATGGTACAGCATATAAAAATACAAGACCTTTTTGATCTAAACCTTTGATTATTGCAGGCTTAGATGCTTGATACAATTTCATAGCATCATCATAAGATGTCGCAAGAAACGGTTGTGAATCAATCTCTAATAACGGATCCTCTTTACCTAGAGCCGACATAAATCTCTCACCAATTTGAGCTTGTCCAGTTCTAACAGCTCTAAATATTTCTCCACCTTTAAATAGAGATCCACCTGGGTGAGTTACTATTGTTAATTTTCCCCCACTTTTTTCTGAAACATTTTTAGCAAATTCAGCTGCATTAGCAGAATGGAAGTTGCTTGCACCATATGCTAGTGCCATATCCCATTTTTCTGCAGCAAAAGCATTAGCAGTTAAAAGAACAGAAAATAAAACAGAGAGCAAAATTTTGAAAAGTTTCATAAATCCTCCATATTTTTAAAAAACATATCTCATTATGTATTAAAACTTAAATCAATAAAAATTTTTGATGTTTTATTGAAATATAATAAATAATTACTATTATAATAGCACCTTGATAGAACAATCACTCATTTTACTGCAAATTATATTTATAGATATTATTCTTGCAGCAGATAATGCAATAATTATAGGATTAATAGCAGCTAATTTCGTCCCAAAAAATAGAAAAAAGATAATATTTTGGGGAGTAGTTGGAGCGTTAGTTTTCAAAGTTATATTTGCAATATTTGCAACATATTTATTTAAATTTTATTTCATTAAAATTCTTGGAGGATTACTTTTAATTTGGATTGTTAACGACTTAAGAAAAGATTTATTTGAAATTCAAAAAATAAAGTCTCCTAAAAAGAAATCTATGGAGCCTTCATTTATCAAAAGTATTTACAAAGTTTTATTTGCAGATATTACAATTAGTTTTGATAACGTTATTGGAGTTGTGGGTGCAGCCAAAGGTAATTTTGGTTTTATGATTTTTGGCTTAGTATTATCAGTAGTTCTTACTGGAGCTTTAGCTACTTATTTAGCAAATTATATACAAAAACATTTATGGATAGCTTATATAGGTTTAGGTTTTATACTATTGGTTGCTATTCAATTAGTAATAGGTGGGCTTGTCGATTTAGAGATTTTAAATATTAATGAAAAATATATAAAGTATTTCTAATATTACCAGGTTCCAGTATTTTCCATCGATGACCAAGGCTCTTTAGGGGGAAGATTGCCTTCCTGAAGTATTTCAATTGATATTTTATCTGGTGATTTCACAAATGCCATATGACCATCTCTAGGTGGTCTATTAATTGTATAACCCATATCCATTAATCTTTGGCATATTTCATATATATTTTTAACTCTATAAGCTAAGTGACCAAAATTTCTAGATCCCTCTCCTAAATTATCGCCGTCCCAATTGTAAGTGAGTTCAATTTCTGCATTATTGTCGTTTGGTGCAGCTAAAAAAATTAATGTGTATCTACCTTTTTCATTTTCCATTCTTTTTATCTCTTTTAAACCCAGTCCATCACAAAAAAATTTTAACGACTCCTGAATATTAGAAATTCTAATCATTGTGTGTAAATATTTCATAGTAAAATTATAATTTATTTTTATTCTAGTTCAATAGTGCTTGGTGGTTTAGAAGTCACATCATAAACTACTCTATTTATACCTGGAATGTTATTGACTATTTTATTAGATACCATTTGCATAAATGATTTATTAAATTGAAAATAATCTGCTGTCATTCCATCTTCAGATGTTATTGCTCTGAGTAAACATAAATATTCATAGGTTCTATTGTCTCCCATTACACCAACTGTTTTAACAGGTAGTAATGCGGCATAAGCCTGCCATATCTTATGATATAGATTGTGTTCTCTTAATGCATTAATAAAATAATTGTCTGCTTCTTTTAAAATTTTTATTTTTTCTTTAGTAATTGTGCCAGGCATTCTAATGGCTAAACCAGGACCAGGAAAAGGATGTCTAGAAATAATTTCTTTATTTAAATTTAATTCTAGACCTAACATTCTAACTTCGTCTTTAAATAAATACTTCAATGGCTCAACTAATTTTAATTTCATTCTTTTTGGTAAACCTCCAACATTATGATGAGACTTAATTTTTGAAGTTTGACTTCCTGTAACAGACTTACTTTCAATTAGATCGGGGTATAGAGTTCCTTGAGCTAGAAATTTTACATTCTTTATTTTTTTTGCGTATTTTTCAAAAAGTTTGATAAATAAATTTCCAATAATTTTTCTTTTTTTTTCTGGGTCTGTTACATTTTTTAATTTACTTATGAATAATTGTTCAGCATTTACATAAATTAAATTCAATTTAAATTTTTTTTTAAAAGTATTCACTACTTGTTTTTCCTCATTTTTTCTGAGCAGACCAGTATTGACGAATATACAAGTTAAGTTTTTACCAATCGCATTACTAATTAATTTTGCTACTACACTACTATCTACTCCACCAGATAATGCGCAAATTACTTTAGAATTTCCAACTTGTTCATTAATTTGCTGTATAAGTTCGGATTTTTGATTTTTTGATGTCCAATTTTTTTTAATTTTACAAATTTTAATAACAAAGTTTTTTAATATTATTTTGCCTTTAACCGTGTGAGAAACCTCTGGATGAAACTGTATGCCATATATTTTTTTTTTTATATTTTCTATCATGCATAATTTTGAATTTGATGATTTTGCTATTACTTTAAAACCTTTAGGTAATTTAATTACCTCATCTCCATGACTCATCCATACATTAGTAGATTTTTTTGAAAAAAAATTTTGAGTTAGAGCACTTTTTTTTAATTTTGTAACTTTTGCTAACCCGAACTCTCTTGATTTTGCTTGTTTTACCTTCCCACCTAATTCTTTAGAAATTATCTGGTGACCAAAGCAAATACCTAAAATTGGAATATTTAAACTTAATATACTTTTGTTAAATTTAACTTTTTTATTTTGGTAAACATTTAAGGGTCCCCCTGATAAAATAATACCTTTCACATTTTTTTCAGTTTTGTGGTCTTTAAGTTTGTTATGGCTTATAATTTCACAAAAAACATTTAGTTCTCTTACTTTTCTTGCAATTAATTGTGTAAACTGAGACCCAAAATCGATTATTAAAACTTTATCTAGATTATTTTCAAGACGCATCTTTTTTTTCAAACTCTTTTAGGCGTTTGTTAATAGATGCGATTTTATCACAAAGGTTTGAGCATATTTTTTTAAAATCTTCTCTAAGTTCCTCTGCTTTAGAAAAATTAGATCTTTCTAACTCAATATCTATTAATAGATACATTGCCTCTTCATTGTTTGGCTCGAGTAGTAAGACTGTATTTATATTTTTTTCCAATTCTATTTTGTTTTCTTCGTTTTTAAATATTTTTGCTAAATATAGATACGACTTTGAGTCTTTAGGATTGTATACAATATTTCTTTGAAATAAAAATTTTGAATCTTCATATTTTTCATTTTCATAAAGATTTTTTGCTTCATTGAAAAAATTAACTTTCTCAGCGTTAACATTGAAAATTAAATTAAAAAGTAAAATTATTGCTAAGGTAATTTTTTTTATCATCTTTTTATTTCGTCTATGTTATGTACCATACTTTCATAAAAACCTGCTTTAGTAATTTTGACAAATTTTGGTTTTTTTCTAAGATCTTTAATTCTTTTTGCACCTAAGTAACCCATTGATGATTTTAAACCTCCTACTAGTTGGTAGATGATTTTTTCAACTGTGCCTTTGTATTTGACAAAACCTTCAACACCTTCTGCTACATATTTTGAAGTATCTTTTTGTTTTGATTGAAAATATCTATCTGCTGATCCTTTATTCATTGCTCCAATAGATCCCATTCCCCTAAAACTTTTAAATAATTTGCCACCTCTTTTTATAATTCTACCTGGAGCCTGATCTGTTCCTGCAAATAATGATCCAATCATTACCGCATCTGCCCCTGCTGCAAGTGCTTTTGCAATATCCCCAGAAAATTTGATACCTCCATCAGCTATTAATGTTGTTTTACTTTTGCCCATACCCCTTTTTACATCTAAAATTGCACTTAACTGTGGAACTCCTATTCCCGCAACTAATCTTGTAGTGCATATAGATCCCGGTCCAATTCCAACTTTTATGATATCTACTCCGTGCTTAATCAGAAATTTAGCTGCTTCTGCTGTAGCAATATTACCTGCACATAAAGCTGTTTTAGTCGGTTTCATTTTTTTAATTTTTTTTATTATTTCGGCTACTTTTTTTGTGTGACCATGAGCTGTATCAACAACAATTAAATCAATATTTTCTTTTAAAACCTTTTGAGCTCTAATGTGCTCGTTTAAACTTGCACCAACAGCTGCACCAACTAACATTTTTTTTGACTTTACTTTTCTTATTTCTTTTATCTGATCATTTATTGATAAATTTCTATGAATAACACCTATTCCGCCCCTTTTACCTATTGAAATTGCCATATTAGACTCTGTTACAGTATCCATTGCTGAAGTTAGAAGGGGTATAGAAATATTTAAGTGTTTTGATAATTTAACTTCTGTCTTTACTTCTGAAGGCAAAATTTCAGAATAATTTGGTGCTAAAGTTACATCGTCGAAAGTAAGTGCTTCTTTGATAGGATCCATGTCCTTATATAAACGATTCTTTAAAAAATGAAAGTATCTATCTTAAATTTTTACAAATTAAAAAACTTTCTTTAGAGTCTTTTCTACTTGCGGGAGGCTTATAAACATTAAATTTTACAAAATTTTTTTTTGAAAATGCTATTATTTCATTAAAAGAAGTTCCCATAAATAATTTTGAGACAAAATAGCCATTTGGCTTCATCATTTTGGTAGCAAAATCCAAAGCTTCTAAAACTAATTCTCCAGTTACCAAAGAGTCTAGATTTTTATTTCCTGTTGTATTGACTGCCATATCTGAAATAATTAGGTCAATTTTTCCACCAAAATAATTATTAATTTTATTTTGTTGTTCAGTATCTGTAAAATCTCCTTTTAAAATTTTTACATTCTTTATTTCTTCTATTTCTTTTAAATCTATTGCTAAATGCTTATTACATTTTAAATTACTTGATATATATTGAGACCAGCTTCCAGGAGCGGCTCCAAGATCTACTACTGATATATTATTTTTTAAAAATTTAAATTTTTCGTTAATTTCTTTTAATTTATAAACAGCTCTTGATCTATATCCTTCAACTTTTGATTGTCTAACATAAATATCTCTTCTCTGCTTATTAATCCAATTTTTTGAGATTTTATTTTTTTTCAATTAGTTTTGAACCTTAAAGATTTTGAGATCTTATTATTATCCAAAGTATTTAATTCTATCTCTAGATTTTTCTCGTTTCTCATATCTTTATCATTTACTTTAATTCCACTGGCCAAATGTACAATTCCAATTTTATGATTTGGTAAAAAAGGTTCCACGAAAATTTTATTCTTTTCATCAAACTTTGGAAGTAAGTTGCTAGCTAACCAGTTACAATTATGAGGAAGAAATTCAACATCTACATTATCAATATATACGCATATATTTATTGCTAGTTGCTCTGAACCAAATATTTGGCCGTGACTAAGAGTTGTTTTTAAATTTTTTTGCCAAACATTCCAACAGCTAGAATTTTTTTCTAATGAGAAAACACCAATATTAATATGTGGAGCAAATGCTAACTTTCTAGCTTTATTAATATCAATTTTAGATTTAATAGCATGTTTAAAATTTTGAGATTTTATAATTGCTAATTTTCCAAACAGCCAATTAACATTGCTTAATATCCTATATCCGGGTGTCATTGTCTGAGTAATGCCTAGTTTTCCATTATCACAAGCCTTAAAATATAAGTCTATTGAACTCCAATCTTGAACCCAGGCATCACAATCAATCCACAGATACTTTTTATATTTAGGAAAATATTTTGGAAGAAATGCTCTTGATACCTGACTTTTTAGCCATTCTTTACCTTTAACTTTAGATTGTGGAACCTCAATATCCCATTCAGCTTTTTTGATCTCGTCTACTTTATTTTTTAAAAGAGCAATTTGCTCTTCTGTTAAACCCGCATCAAGTATGCAAATAGCAACCTTTTCACTGTGATTGAATTGTTTAATAGAGTCTATTAATTCATTTAGCAATTCATAGTAATTAGAATCTGCTAGAGAAATAATTACATTCTCTTTCATTACAAAATATCTTCGTGATGATCAACGTTGTCATCTTTTTCTTTATTTTGTTTTTTTAAAAATAAGTAATGAATTGAACTTGCTGGAATCATTAATAAATAAATAATTCCCGAAATTATAATTGTATTAAAGGTATATATTAGCAATAAACCAAAATATAAAATTATTCCAAATAAAAGAAATATAGAAGTACTTCTTGGAACAACGATTCTTTTTAAAGAATATGTGGGAATTTTACTTATCAACAGCACAGAGATAATAATGAATAGAGATGGAACAATTATATTTTTATTAATAGTTATAAACTGAACCTCACTTAAACTATAAATTAATGGCATTAATACTAATACTCCTCCAGCTGGTGATGGAATACCTTCAAAAAAATTATCTCTCCATGATGGTTCACCTCCTGTTGAAACATTAAATCTTGCTAATCTCAAAGCAACACAAACCACATATATTAAAGATATCAACCAACCAAATCTACCGATATTATCTAGCGCCCAGAAATACATTATGAACGCTGGCGCAACTCCAAAACTAATTACATCCGTTAATGAGTCTAATTCCTTTCCAACTTTTGAAGTGGCTTTAATTAATCTAGCAATTCTTCCGTCTAAACCATCAATGATTGCAGCAATTAGAACTGCAATAACTGATAATTCAAATCTTCCATCAAATGCAAATTTAATTGAAGTTAAGCCAATACACACTCCAACTAGTGTCATAATATTTGGCAAAATAACTCTTGAATTTTTATTTGATACTAATCTTATATTCTTTTTTGGATTTTCCATTTATCTTTTGGCTATCAATGTTTCTCCAGCAACTGCTCTTTGATTAACTTTTACGAGTGGTTCATAGTTTTCAAAATATAAATCTGCTCTACTCCCAAATCTAATCATTCCTATTCTAGATCCTTGATCAACATTTTCTTCAACTGAGGTATCAGTCACTATTCTTCGCGCAATCAGTCCTGCTATTTGAACTACAATTATATCCTCGCCGTGAGAATTTTTAATTTTATAATAATTTCTTTCATTATCTTCACTAGCTTTATCAAGAGATGCATTAATAAATTTTCCAGGTTTGTATAAAATTTCTTTAATTTTTCCTGAACATGGAGATCTATTCACATGACAGTCAAAAACATTCATAAATATACTTACTTTCTTAAATTTTTTATTTTCAAGACCCAATTCTTTAGGTCCGTTTGTATCTAAAACTTGTAAAACTAATCCGTCAGCAGGACTTGTTAAATAGTTTTCATCATTTATTGGAATTCTTTCTGGATCCCTAAAAAAATAATAACACCAAATGCTTAAGACCAAACCTATGAAACCTAAAAAACCATGAATGAAATATAGAATGATCGTTGCTACTACGAAAATTACTATAAATTTATAGCCTTCGTTATGAATCTTTGGAAAAATTTTGTCTATCATAATCGTTCAATTGATAATTCTGGATTAATATGTATATAAAAAGTATAAATTCAATTATTAAGATACATCAAAAAATGAGCAAAATTAAGGTAAAAAATCCCATTGTCGAGCTAGACGGCGATGAAATGACAAGAGTAATTTGGGAATTCATCAAAAACAAATTAATTCTACCTTATTTGGATTTAGGCATTGAGTATTACGATCTAGGAATGAAAAGTAGGGATGATACAGATGACAAAATTACCATCAACTGTGCTAATGCAATTAAAAAAAATGGAGTAGGTATCAAATGCGCTACAATTACTCCTGACGAGGCGAGAGTTGAAGAATTTAAATTAAAGAAAATGTGGAGATCACCAAATGGAACAATAAGAAATATTATTGGAGGAACAGTATTTAGAGAACCAATAATTTGTAAAAATATTCCTAAACTTGTGCCATCTTGGACGGATCCACTAATTATTGGAAGGCATGCTTTTGGTGATCAATACAGAGCTACAGATTTTTTAGTTCCAGGAAAAGGTAAATTAGAAGTTAAATGGACTTCGGAAGATGGAAGTGATGAAAAAAAATATGAAGTATTTAATTTCCCAGGACCAGGTATTGCTCTTTCAATGTATAATTTAGATAAATCAATACAGGACTTTGCAAGATCATGTTTCAATTACGGCCTAATAAAAAAATGGCCTGTATATTTATCAACAAAGAATACCATACTAAAAAAATATGATGGAAGATTTAAAGATATATTTCAAAGTGTTTTTGAAAAAGATTTTAAATCAGAATTTGAAAAAAATAATATAACTTATGAACACAGGTTAATCGATGATATGGTTGCTTGTGCAATGAAGTGGCATGGTAAATATATTTGGGCTTGTAAAAATTATGATGGTGACGTTCAGTCAGATACTGTTGCTCAAGGTTATGGTTCATTAGGTTTAATGACTAGCGTTTTATTAGCACCTGATGGCAGAACAATGGAAGCGGAAGCGGCTCATGGAACTGTAACTCGACATTTTAGAATGCATCAACAAGGTAAAGAAACATCAACCAATCCAATTGCATCTATATTTGCTTGGACAAGGGGTTTGGCGCATAGAGGAAAGTTAGATAGTAACGATGAATTAATTAAATTTGCCAAAACACTTGAAGAAGTATGTGTTGAATCAGTTGAATCAGGTTCAATGACCAAAGATTTGGCAATACTTATTGGTCCTTCTTCAAAATATTTAACAACTAACCAGTTTTTAGATGTAATTGATGGAAGTTTAAAACAAAAATTAAATTAAGTTTTTTAGTTTTTCTAAAGCTTCATCGATTTTATTTGAGTCTTGGCCTCCAGCCTGTGCAAAGTCTTTACGACCTCCGCCACCCTTTCCGCCAATAATTTCAGATCCTAGTTTTGCAAGTTTAACTGCATCGTATTTATTTGTTAAATTTTCTGTTACACCTACAGCAAGACCAACTTTCTCATCCTTATTTGCAAATACTACTACTATTCCCTCACCCAATTCTTTTTTACCTGCATCAACAAGTTTTCTTAGATCTTTTGGAGATAAATCTTGAACTTTTTGCAATCTAACTTTAGTACCTTTTATATTTTCGTCTTTAATTATATTTTTTGCTTTATCACCTAAAACTGATTGCACATTTAATTGTTCTAGTTGTTTATTAAGGTCTTTAATTAATCCTTTCGTATCTTTATTTTCTAGGTTTGGTTTTCCACCTAATTTAATAATTTGAGCAGACACCTCTTTAATACTGTCTTCATCCTTTTGTGCAGAAAGGTTTGACATTTTTTCTTTATTTTTTAAGAATATTTCGAGTTGTTTGTCCCTTAAAGCTTCAACCCTTCTCACTCCAGCAGCTATTGAGGATTGGCTAACAGTTTTAAATTTTCCAATATCTCGAGTATTTTTTACATGTGTTCCACCACATAATTCTGTTGAAAAATAAGAGTTATTTTCTACTCCCATAGAAACTACTCTCACTTCTTCTCCATATTTTTCACCAAAAAAAGCTAAAGCACCTTTTTCAATGGCAGCTTTTGGTGTCATAATTCTTGTAGTTACATCAGTTTTATTTTGGACGTACTCATTAACTAATTTATCGATATTTGTTAATTCTTCCTCCGTAATTGGCTTCATATGACTAAAATCAAATCTTAGCCTATCGGGCGCAACTAAAGATCCTTTTTGCATAACGTGTTTTCCCAATGTTCTTCTCAAAGACTCGTGTAATAAATGAGTTGCTGAATGATATGCTTTGAGATTATGGCGCCTTTCAATATCTATTTTCATTTCTACAACGTCTTTAATCTTAATGTCTCCAGATTTAAGAGTTCCATGATGTATAAACAAATCTCCAAGTTTTTTTTGGGTATCTGTAACCTCAAATACTGAATTACCAGATACTATTGTTCCTTGATCTCCAACTTGTCCACCAGACTCTCCATAAAAAGGGGTTTGATTAGTAATAATTATCCCTTCCTCACCATTTGAAATATTTTGTGCTTCTTTATTATTTTTAATTATTGATAATACCACTCCTTCTGATTGGTTAAACTCATACCCAAGAAACTCTGTAGGTCCTATTTTATCTTTTATTCCAAACCAGATTTCTCCTTCAGAAGCATCTCCAGAACCTTTCCAATTTTGTTTTGCAAGTTCTTTGCTCTTTTTCATTAATTCATCAAATTTATTTTGATCAACAGTTAAAGAATTATTTTTTAAAATATCTTCCGTTAAGTCTAACGGGAAACCATAAGTATCATATAATTTAAACGCTACTTCGCCTGGTAAAACTTTTTTTATTTTTGAAATTTCATCGTTCAAAATTTTAATTCCTCTATCAAGTAATACTAAAAATTTATCCTCTTCCATTTTTAATGTTTCTTTAATTAAAGTTTCTGATCTTTCTAATTCAGGATAATTTCCTTTCATTTCATCTTTCAATGTATCAAAGATTTTATTGAAGACTGGTTCTTTAGAACCTAACAAATGAGAATGTCTCATTCCTCTTCTCATTATTCTTCTAAGAACATAACCTCTACCTTCATTTGAAGGTAATACCCCTTCTGCAAGAAGAAATGAGCTAGCTCTCAAATGATCTGCAATTACTCTAAAGCTTGATAAATTATTTTCATCTTGTTTTACTTTTGTAAATTCAGAAATTGAACTAATTAATTTTTTAAAATGATCTGTTTCGTAATTATCATGTGTGCCCTGGAGTAATGCTGCAATTCTTTCTAAACCCATTCCAGTATCTACAGAAGGTTTTGGAAGATTGATTCTCTTATCTTTTGAAACTTGCTCAAATTGCATGAAGACTAAATTCCATATCTCAATGTATCTATCGCCATCCTCATCTTTGGTTCCGGGTAAACCGCCTTTTAAATGATCTCCATGATCATAAAATATTTCTGAACAAGGTCCGCAAGGGCCCGTTTCGCCCATTGACCAAAAGTTATCTGAAGTTGCTATCCTAATAATTCTATCGTCGCTAAAACCCGCTATTTTCTTCCAAAAATTGAAGGCCTCATCGTCTTCATAGAATACTGTTACATATAATCTATCTTTATTTAATCCAAAATCTTTAGTAATTAAATTCCAAGCAAGTTCAATTCCCCTTTCCTTGAAGTAATCTCCGAAAGAAAAATTTCCAAGCATTTCAAAAAATGTATGGTGTCTTGGAGTATAACCAACGTTTTCAAGATCGTTATGTTTACCTCCTGCTCTTACACATTTTTGAGAAGTAGTAGCTCTTTGATAATCTCTTTTTTCTAATCCGGTAAAAACATTTTTAAACTGGACCATGCCTGAATTCGCAAACATTAATGTTGGATCATTATTTGGAACCAAGTTGCTTGACTCGACTATCTTATGATCATTTTTTTCAAAATAATCTAGAAAAGTTGATCTTATCTCGTTTAATGTTTTTGCCATATTTTGTTAAAATACAGCTTTTTCTATTGATGTCTACACCTCTGAAGGGAAAAAAGGCGCCCATTCGAGCGCCTTTTTAATAACTAAAAGTTATCTGCTAATTTTTTTTAGTAGGAACTTCTTCTTCTTTTTTTTGAGCCTCTACTTTTTCTTCACTTAGTGGATTTCCCTCAATTTTCTTTGAGATTACACCAGCCTTTTCTCTGATTGCCATTTCAATTTCTGCAGCGGCTTTAGGATTTTGTTCAAGGTAAAGTTTCGCATTTTCTCTACCTTGACCAATTTTTTCACCTTTGTAAGCGTACCAAGCTCCAGATTTCTCTACGACATCCGCTTTGGCACCTAGGTCTATTAGTTCCCCTACTTTACTAATTCCTTTTCCATACATTAAGTCAAACTCAACAACTTTAAACGGCGGTGCAACTTTATTTTTAACAACTTTAACTCTTGTATTGTTACCAATAATTTGTTCCTTATCTTTGATTGCTCCAATTCTTCTAATATCCATTCTAACTGATGAATAAAATTTCAAAGAATTTCCACCCGATGTTGTTTCGGGACTTCCAAACATAACACCAATTTTCATTCTAATTTGGTTAATAAATATAACCATTGTATTAGTTCGTGAAATTGAACCTGTTAATTTTCTCAACGCTTGGGACATCAATCTCGCTTGTAAACCAACGTGATGATCACCCATATCGCCCTCAATTTCTGCTCTTGGTGTTAATGCTGCAACAGAGTCCACAACAAGTACTGACATTGAACCAGATTTAATTAATGTATCAGTTATTTCTAAAGCTTGTTCACCAGTATCAGGTTGGGAAATTAGTAACTCTTCTGTATCAACTCCTAACTTCTTTGCATAAACTGGATCTAATGCATGTTCTGCATCAACAAAACCACAAATTCCCCCAGCTTTTTGAGCTTCTGCAACTACTTGCAATGCTAATGTAGTTTTTCCTGAAGACTCTGGTCCATAAATTTCAATAATTCTTCCTTTTGGTAATCCACCAATACCTAAAGCAAGATCTAAGCTTAAAGATCCTGTTGAGATAGACTCAACATCCATAGCTTTTTGTTCACCAAGCTTCATTACTGAGCCTTTTCCGAAGCTATCTGTAATTTGGCTGATTGCTGCGTCTAATGCTTTACTTTTCTCTTTGTTTTCCAATTCTTTATCTTTTGCGGTTTTCACCACTTTTAGGTTATTTTTAGTCATTTTTTGCCTCTTTTTTTTCTTTTTTAAACACTCGAATCATGGATTTAAATGTACACATTTTGTTCTCATTAGCAATATATTTCTTAAAATAGCTTAAAATTCTTAAATTACTTAAGTTTTAGGTATTCACTATTCAATAAGCCAATAGCTTTTAGAACTTTATATTGAGCGATAAGATTATTTCTCTCAGATTCTGCTAGGGAAATTTTTGCAGCCAGCAACAAAGAGTTTGATTGAATAACATCTAGCGTTGTTCTTGAACCTCTTTCATATTCTGCAGCTATGCCTTCATTAGCAATTTTTGCTGCTCTAACTTGAGATCTTACAGAATTTAAAAAACTTTTAGATGCTTCAAGATTTGACCATGCACTTCCAACATTTTTTTCAGTTGTTTTTACTGCATCCTCAAATAATAAAATTTTTCTAGTTTTTAGATTTGTATTCTTGTTTATTTTTGCACGTTTACTTCCACCTGAATAAAATGGCCAGCTAATTGTTGCTTTAAGCGTATCCTTTTCTCTTTGATCATAAGTTGAGCTAAAATCCTCAGCATATGATCTTTCTAAAGATAAAGATGCGCTAGGTTTTAGGTCGCTTTCAGCAATAGCAATATCCATTTCAGACTGATTTAATTCTATTTTAGCGATCATCATATCTGGGTTGTTCTCTCTTGCTAAATTGATTGCTGTACTAAGTTCACTTGGAATTCCTACAATTGCTCTGTTTGTCTTTTTTAATTCATTGGTATTTAAAAGTTTACCAATAATATTTTCGTAATTTAATTTATTAATCATTAATTCACTTCTTGCTTGAGTTAGTTGAGCGCTTGCTCCAGCAAGAGAGGATTCGGTTTGTGATAAATCTGCAGTTTTTATTTGTCCTCTATCTAATCTAACTTTATCATTTTCAAGTTGTTTAATAAGCAAATTTAAATTTTGTCTATTAATTGCAACTTTTTCTCTTGATAAAATTACAGATGTAAAAGCTTCGATGGCACTGTAAAGAACATCTTGTTCTTTTTTAAATAATTTTGCTTTTGAAAGTTCTAATCCAATTAAATTTTTTTCATAATTAAGGTCTCTTCCAAAATCTAATAAGGTTTGCTCTAATTTTATGGATGTGGTGAATGGATCAGAATCACTAATTGTTGCATCACCTCCACTCTGATTTGTTAGTTTATTTGTTTCTTCAAGGCTCTTAGACCCACTCAAACTCAAAGAAGGCATATAGTCGGCTTTAGATATATTTAGATCTTCCTCTGATGCTTTTATATTTTCTCTCTCTGCATTTAATTGTTTATTGTTGTTATAAGTTTCATTTAATACTTCATATAATGTAACTGCTAACGATTGGGCTGTTAACCAAAAAAAACTAAAAATTATTATTAATATTTTTTTCATTAGTTGTACTTTACAAAATTAATTTGATGTTTAGAATTTAATTTAATGACTATTGATGCGTATTTTGGCGCATATTTAAACATATTCTGTGTAATTCTTTGGTAAGTTTGCATAAAGCTTAAAACTTCTTTTTTTGTCATAATTTTTTGTTTCGTTTTTTTACTCTTATTTTTTAATTTAAGTTTTTTTTCCTGAATAACTCTCCATTTTTGCAATAAACTAAAATTTTCTGCTCTTAAAAATAATAAACAATCGAGTTTACTATAAAGTTTCTTATATCTTTTTTTTAGTTGAGTATTAACGTATTTCCTCCAGATTAATTTGTTATCGTCATTTTTTTCCATCGAATTTACACTTTTTTTTAATGTTTTTGAACTTTCAGGTCTCGCTCCTACACACCAACCTTCAAAAATAATTACATCAGGCTTTCTATTTACTTTATACCAATTATTTTTTGCAAACCTGTCATCAATTGCCTTATCGAACTTGGGCAATATAATTGATCTAAATTTTTTAGAGTTTACTTTTTTAATAAAACTAGACATATAACTTATATCATGAGTTCCTGGCACACCTCTTGTTAATAATAATGGATGAATTTTCTTGGATAATTTTATTCTATCTTTCTTGGTTTTGTAAATATCATCGATTGATATTTTGAAAACGTTTAACTTGAAGTATTTTTTTAAAATTATCATTAAGATAGAGCTTATAGTAGTTTTTCCAGTGCCTTGCCCCCCTGTTAAACCAACAATATAAGGTTTCTTAAAATTTGTTTTTTTTGCAATCCAAAAACTCATTGGGACAAGATAGTCTTTTAACATCTTATCTTTGTATTTAAATTTATCTGAAGATGTTTCTTGTGTTTTTATAAATCTATAACAATCTTTTTTTACTTTATTTAAACAATCCTCAACTAAATTCATTTAATTTTATTTTTGGTCAAGCGGATGATTGTTACCGTCATTAATTGAAACATCTTTATATTCGAAAGGATCAACTCCCTCAACACATGCAATATTTATCATATGTAATTTTGGATTACTTCTTGGTCTTGTATGTGTAAAAATTCCACAGATAGAGCAAAAATAATGTTTAGCCGTGTTAGTATAAAATTGATATAAAGTTAACTTGTCGTCTCCTTTAGTAATCTTCATATCATTTTCTCCAATCGGAGACATAACATAACCTTTTCTTTTACATACAGAACAATTGCATCTTAAAACTTTTTCAAATTTATCTGGAACATTAACCTCTGCTTCAACCGCACCACAATGACATGTTAGTTTTTTCATATTTTCATCCTTTAAATTTTTTGATAATTCTTTGTATTTAAACTTTTAACTCATATTTTCATAAACTATAACTTGTTAAAGTTATCCACAGTCACACTAAATCTTGTTTTGATGTTCACGTTTTGATTCACTTTTGATTCACTTACAGACTCAAAATACAACCTAATTGACACTATTGTATAACTCATGTACTAATAAGAACAAAACAAGAACACTTATGAAGTTAACAATACCTTATTATTTACATAAAGCAGGAGCTGGTTTTCCTTCCCCTGCAACTGACTACATAGAAGAAGATATAGATTTAAACGTACATCTAATCAAAAATGTTCCAGCAACTTTCATAATAAGAGTTCAAGGAAAATCAATGGTGGATGTTGGAATAAATGATGGCGACTTATTAGTTGTAGACAAAAGTTTAACTCCAAAAAATTTTTCAACTGTCATAGCAAATGTTCATGATGAACTTGTTGTAAAAACTCTAGTTAGAGAAAAAGATAAACAATTTTTAACATCAGGCTCTAAAGAATTTTCTGATCGAATTTTAATAAATGAAGAACAAGATATTTTTATTTGGGGAGTAGTCACCTATGTCATACATTCAGTACACTAAAAAATTAGCACTGGTTGATTGCAATTCTTTTTATGTTTCTTGTGAAAGATTATTTAATCCAAAAATAAGAAAAAAACCTGTTGTAGTTTTATCTAATAATGATGGCTGCATCGTTTCAAGATCTACCGAAGCAAAAGCTTTAGGAATTAAAATGGGTGAACCTTACTTTAAAGCAAAGGATATTATTATCAAAAACGATGTACAAGTATTCTCATCAAATTATTCTTTATATGGAGATTTATCTAGAAGAGTAATGAGAACTTTAAAAAGATTTAACTCTGATATTGAAGTTTATTCAATTGATGAAGCATTTATGGATTTATCAAATTTTTCTGACAATGAAGTAGAGCAAGTTGGAAGAGAAATTAGAGAAACAGTTTTAAAGTGGACTGGTATTCCAACAAGTATAGGAATAGCTAAAACTAAAACTTTAAGCAAAGTTGCAAATCATATAGCCAAGAAAAAACAATCAGGTGTTACAAGTCTAATTGGGATAGAAAATCTTGATCCTATTCTTGAAAAAATTGATATTAACGATGTTTGGGGTGTTGGAAGACAAATGACAAAGTTTTATCAAAAAAATGGAATTTATAACGCTAAACAATTAAAAAATAAATCAAACACCTGGATTAAGAAATCCTCAAATGTTTTAAGCTCAAGAACTGCAATGGAACTTAGAGGTGTACCTTGTATTGATTTAGAAAAAACAGCATCAAAAAGAAAAAGCTGTGTAGTATCAAGATCATTTGGAAAAAGAATAGAAAAATTTCAAGAACTCGAAGAAGCTGTTGCCAGTTATTGTTTAAATGCGTCAGAAAAGATAAGATCTGAAAACCTTGTTGCAAAAGCAGTTATGGTATTTGTTAGAACCAGTCCTTTTCAAAAACAATTTGGTTTTTATTCAAACTCCAGAACTGTTGATTTTCCTATAGCAACTAACAATAGTATAGAGATCGTAAAAAACGCTTTATCTGTCTTAAAAGTAATCTTTAGAAAAGGACACCGTTATCAAAAAGCAGGAGTGATGCTAACTGGACTAACGGATGCTGAAAATAATGAAAACCTATTTTCATCTGCAAAAGATGAGAAAATTAATAGATTAATGAGATCAATTGATAATACGAATTATAGATATGGAAGGTCGACATTAAGTCTTGCAAGTGCCGGGGTTAGAAAGTCCTGGAGCATGAAAAGGGATTATAACTCAAAAATAGATACAGCTGATTTCTATTGTTTACCAACAATTAGAGCTTAATAAGCAACTATCTCATCGAAAAAGGATCAAGAGTTGGCTCGTCAGATGTATAGTACCAGGTAGTTTTTACCCTAGTGTAATCTTTAATAGATTCTAAACCAGCCTCTTTTCCGTATCCACTATCTTTTATTCCACCAAATGGTGCTGATGGAGAAATTAAACGATAAGTATTAACAAAAGTAATACCTGCTCTAATTGCTTTTGAAACTCTTAGTCCTTTTGCAAAATCACTTGTATAAACTCCAGATGACAATCCATATTGATTATCATTCATCTTAGAAATTACTTCTTCTTCATCATCAAACTTCATTACAGAAAGAACAGGTCCAAACAATTCATTTTCAGCTGCTGGTAAATTATGGTTATCACATTCAATAATAGTTGGCGGAAAATAATATCCTTCATTAGAAAAAGGATGTCTTTCACCCCCACATCTAACTTTTCCACCTTGTTCGGCCGTTAGTTTGATATTTTTTTCTATGACCTCTAATTGTTTAAAATTACTTAATGGTCCCATTTCTGTTTCAGGATCCATGGGAGCACCAATTTTTATTTTTTCAGCCCTTGAAATTAATTTATCTAAAAATTCGCTATAAATATTTTTTTGGAGGTATAATCTGGAGCCTGCTATACAACTTTGACCACTTGCTCCAAATATTCCTGCTGTAATACCATTAATTGCATTCTCTTGTTTTGCATCATCAAAAACAGCAACTGGACTTTTACCACCTAGTTCTAAGCTAACTTCTGATAAATTTTCGGCAGAGTTTCTAATTATATGTCGCGCAGTTTCGGGGCCACCTGTAAAAGCTACTTTTTCAACCAAGTTATGAGTTGTTAATGCTTTCCCACATGGATCACCAAATCCTGTGATAACATTTACTACACCTTTTGGTATTCCTGTCTCTTCTATTAGTTTTGCAAATTCAAACATTACAGCAGGTGCTAACTCAGAAGATTTTATTACAACTGTATTTCCCATTGCTAGAGCAGGAGCTAGCTTCGTTGCTGTTAAAAACATTTGAGAATTCCATGGTACTATTGCTGCAATTACACCTATTGGTATTCGGGTTGTAATAGCCTGGATATTCGGTTTATCTATTGGTAATACAGTACCTTCTACTTTATCAGCCAACCCAGCGTAATAATCATAATATTCAGCAATATATATGGCTTGTTTATTTGTTTCTCTAAAAAGCTTTCCAGTGTCTATTGTTTCAATTTTTCCAAGAAGTTCTGCATTTTCTCTTAACTTGTTTCCGATTGCTCTTAAAAATTTTGCCCTGTCTCTTGGTAACAACTTTGACCATTCTTCTTCAAATGCGTTATGAGCAGCTTTTACAGCCTTATCTACATCACTGGCGCTAGCTTCAGGTACTCTTGCCCAAGGTTTATTGTTTTCTGGGTTTAATGTTTCAAATGTTTTATCAGTGTCAGAGTCTAACCATTCTCCATCAATAAACATTTTATAATTTTTTAATTCAGTCATTAATTAACTCTTTGATAGCTTTATTTACATCATACGAATACTCGATACCACAAAGATGTTTTCCTTTAGGAATAATTTTAACATATGAATTATTAATAACCTTACTTAAATTATTTGACATTTCAGGAGTTGAACCATCGTCATTTTCTCCAGTAATTACAAGTGTTTTTATATTAATTTTTTCAAAAACTTCTTCATCTTTATGTGTTACGAATAATTCATAAACTTTAAGAAAATTTTCCACATCGTTTTCATCTAAAATTTTTATTATTTTATTTTTCTCAGATATATGGTTTTCTAAAAAATCATCTGATAACCATCTTGTAAGAGATGAATGTGGTATTTTTTTTTCCTTTTTCATATTTTCAAATCTATCATTAACTAATTTTTGTTGCTCGTTACTTCTATTAAAAATTGATCCAAATAATGTTAAACTTTTAAGTTTGTCACAATAATTCGTTGCAAAATTTCTTGCAATTAAAGATCCAATAGAAAAACCAACTAGATGAATTTTATCTATCGCTAAATGATTTAATAAATTTATTAATTGGTTGGTAAAATCATCAAATGAAATAGTATTTAAATTTAAAGGTGTTTTTCCGTGTCCAAGAATATCGTAAACGAGTACTGTATTTTCAAATTCTCTTATTTGATTATCCCAAATAGAATGATTTAAACCAACGCCATGTATAAAAACAATTGGCACATCTTCCTTTTTGTTAATTAGATAAAAAGTACCATTGGAATCAAAACCACTTTCCATTTTTTATTTCGGTTCAATGCCCATCTCTTTCATATCTTGATATCTATCACCTGTTCTTGCATGTGCTCTTCCAGATGAAGCACCTCCGATCGCAATAACTATTTCATCATCAAATGGTGCATCATGAATAGTAAATTCATGTGTTAAGTAATAAGGTCTTAATCCTGCATCAGTTTTATGCATCATTGGTATTGAAATTTTTGATCCTGCTGGTCCTCTTGTATTTGTAAAGCTTAAATAGGATGTACCACCTACCGCATCTCTAAATTTATTACCAAACCTTAGGGTATGTATAAAAGCGGATGCATGTTCTATTTCACCTTTTAGTCCTACAACACCTGCCTTGCCATAAGCTAAAATTTTTTCAGGAGCTCCTATTTCTTTTATCAATTCTGAAACTAAAAAATCCCCAAGCTTAGGTGCTAAATCTAAAATTATTGGTTTCAAATCTTCAACAAAACCTTGTCCATCCCATGGATTTTTAATTACTGCTGCAACTGAAACTAATAAAACTGGATCTTTTGCTTTCTTGCCTCCTTCAATAAATGATTTATCTACAAATTTTGCAAATTTTCTAAGTTCTAGTTCCATTAACTAGCTTTTTCCAAGTCTGACGAATTTAAATTAATTTTTGGTATTACTTCATCATTAAATAACTTAATACTTCTCATGCAATCTTCATGGTTCATTCCAGGAAAGTTCGACCAAACTTGAAGGTTTTGTAAATTTAACTCAGATTTTAATTCATTTATTTTATTTACAACATATTCAGGTGTGCCAAATAATAAATTTCTTTTATGTAAAAAATTGTAGTCTAACAAATCTAATTTATTTTTAGTTTCAGGTAGTTCTTCTCCTGGATCCATATGGTTACCAAGACCTCTCCAATGACAAACCCATTTCATATAATTGATAATGTGTTCACCTGCTAATTTTTCAGCTTCTTGCATAGTTTCTGCAACAAACATGTCTCTGACAAGTGAAACACCTTCGCCAAGAGCAACGTCTCTATTTTCAGCTTCAGATTTTGCTTGTTGGTAAATTTCAAATCTTTTTTTTAGAGCTTTTACTGTTGGAATCCACATAATAGTATTTAATCCATTTCGAGCCGCCCATTCAATTGATCTGGCTCCATCCACAACTTGCCAAATCGGAGGATGAGGAGCTTGTTTAGGTTTGGGAACAACACTCAATTTTTTTATCTCGTTTGTTTCAGTATCAACAAATTTTTTATTTGGTGGACTCATATCATGTTGCCAAACAAAATTAGGTGCTGGGTAAGTGTAGAATTCACCTTCATGACTGAAAAATTCTTCAGTCCAAGCTTTTTTCATAATAGTCAGAGTTTCTTCAAATAATCTAAAATTTTTTGCTTGGTCTTTAAGATCTGCCTCTTTATTCATATTTAGAGCTTCTCTTCCATATACACCCCTTCCTATTCCTACTTCTACTCTTCCATTTGATAGTTGATCTAATAATGCAATATCTTCGGCTAGTCTGATTGGATTATGAAATGTTATCACATTACATGCTTGTCCAATCCTAATTTGTTTTGTTCTTGCGGCAGCATCAGCTCCCATCATCAAAGGATTTGTGCAAGACTCCATTCCTTCATGGTTAAAATGATGTTCGGTATACCAAATTGAATCCCAACTATTTTCATCACAGTAATTTGTGATTTGTCTAGTTTCTTCTAATAAAGTTTCGTATGGTTTATGTTTCCAATTAGTGGTGTTACAAAAGTATCCAAATCTCATAAAGTCTCCTTTAAAATTTACTTTTAAAGACGACCGATCCCACTTTCGTAATATTTAATAACGACGAGTTATGTATCGCTTTATAAATGAATATTATTATTTTGGTGAAAATTTTCAATAGAATTATTTAATCGTATCAACTTTATCTATATTATTTAGTGAATTATTGAGCTCCTCTAAGTTTTCTCTTCTTGAAATATATATTATGTAGAGAGCAAAAATTACCACAGATGCTAAGGGAATTGCAGTTATAATACTAATGTAATCTGCAACAAGAATTAAATAAATAGCATAAAAAAGAATAGACCGAATGATAACTGTAGATTTAAATATAGCGATAATTGCTAAGGAATGTTTTATTAAGTTTATAAAGCTCATTTTGGATGGACCAAAATATCTTGTGCCCCTTATGGATGGAGATGATGATCTATCTTTTTCTAGCTTTGCCAAAGCTCCAGAGAAACTGCACCAAGTAGATTTATCGTTTATTAATTTCTCGACAGTTGATTTTGGAAGACATGTATAATTTCCAAATTTTATAGAGTGACCAGTAAATACATAGGTGATTATTTTATGCAAATGATAACAAGTTTTAAAAATAATATTTTCAGATCTTTTTACTCTTTCTCCTACAATTGGTTTTCCTTCATCATAATTAATATACTCAAGAAAACTTTTGATTTCTTCAGGTCTATCTTCACCATCTGAGTCCATTGGAATTACATAATTAAATTCTTTATTTTGAAATATATGTTTAAGTCCTATTGCAATACATCTTCCATGTCCTTGATTATTCTTAATATTTAAAATTTCAATCGATGATAAATTTTCTGTATTGGAGATAAAGGTTGGTTTTTCTTCAGTTGATGCATCATTAACTATGACTAGAGAAAATTCAGCATCTAAGTCTTTTACAATTGTATTTATTTCTTCAATTAATTTTGAAGCTGATTTCCAGTCATTATAAACTGGGGTTAAAATAGTAATTTTCATTTATTTAACTTGCAAGCAACCTCAGCAAAGAAGCTACAATTCCATGTCCGGATAACTCGATAATTACAACAATAAAGACGATGAAAAGTATGTTTTTATTGAATTTCATATCTAAGACCCAACACAAACCTTATCAATACACATATATTTTTCAAATGAATTCAATTTTTCTTTTGTAACAAAGCCTTTCCAAATAGGTCTTGAATTAATGTGATATGATAAATTTCCAGCTGCCCATTCATCACCAAGCACATATTTAATTGGTTCATCATGTTGCTCATTCCATGCCATTTGAACTTTTATAGCTATGTCCCTCCCGGGATAATCAGTCCTTTTATCAGTCTGAGATATTGAGACATAACCATACAAAATTGGAGATAATAAAAATAAAAATATAAATCCTATTAAAAAAGAATTTAGTTTCTTAATGTTTATTTGAGTTTTCAAAAGGTAAATAAATAAAGTTCCAAAGAATAAGTAAAAAGGTGTCATCCACATAGTTCTAATTTTTGATCCGGTTATTAGCGCTGTCATAAAAACCAGAACAATTGGGACTAAATTAATAAATATTAAAAATAAAAGTTTTTCATCTTTTAAATTTAATTTTTTAGGAATTTTTTTCATTAGTAACCAGACTAAAATTAAAAATGGCACTAAAATTCCAATCTGTTTTAATATAAATATCAATGGGTATTTAAGATGATTTATTATCTGACCTTCGTCCATACCTGCACGAGTAAAACCATATTTAATAGTAATAAAATCATTATTGAATAACCAAATTATGTGTGGAATCAAAATTACAAAAAATACTTCTAAGGAAACTAAGTATTTAAAATCAAATTTTTTACTTTTTTTAAAAAAAATTAAATAAGCAAATAATAAATCTATAGCAACTAATAAGTAAATAAAAAAATATTTAGATAAAATTCCAAGTGCTGCTGCAACACCTAACAAGATACAATCATAGAGTTCAACTTTTTTACTATTATATATTTTCCAAGTATAATAAACCGTTAAACACCAAAAAGGTAATTGGCAAACATTTACATTAAATTCTGGGGTTGTAAAGTTATAGAAGTATATCCCTTCAATAAGAAAAACTGATAATAAACTTAAAGTACCATCATTGAGAATTTCCTGTGATAGTTTAAAAATAATAAAAAAAGATACCACCACAAAAATTTGACTTAAAAAATAATAAGCCCAATCTTGTGGTCCAAATATTTGGAAATAAACTTCTGGAAAAAATGCACTTAGTGGTGGATGTTTATTAAATCCCCAATCTAAATTACTACCCCAAGCCAAAGCTTCAATTGTATCTAAAGGTAAATTTGAGTTTGTGATCGAAGGAATAACTGTCCATAGAATTAAGTGAGTCGTTGCAAAAATATAAAAAATATTATTTATATTTCTTTTGTTTAAGGCCATTTTCATCAATCTATATGAATAAACCGTTCTTGACACTCATTTATTCATGAATATATTCTCCAACTCAAAATAGCTAAGTATGGTAAGAATTTCAAAAACTTATACTCCAAAAGAAAAAGAGAAATATATGTGCGCTAAACATTTAGCGTATTTTAAGATGAAATTAATGGAGTGGAAAAAAGATTTAAAGAGATCTAATAACGAGGCGATTTTTCAAGCATCAATGGATGATAATAGTGCATCAGCTGACATTGTTGATCAAGCAAGTTCATACACTGAAAAGAATGTAGAGATGAGAGCTATTAATAGACAAATCAAATTGATTTCTAAAATAGATGGTGCATTGAAGAAAATTCAAAATGGAACTTACGGTTTTTGTGAAGAAACTGGTGAGCCTATCGGTTTAAAAAGATTAATGGCAAGACCTGTTGCAACTCTTTGCATTGCAGCTCAAGAAAAACACGAAAAAGACGAAAAAGTTTACGCTGACGACTAAGGAAAATCTATTTCAGCATCTTTGTTTAGTGCTTTAAACCCTTTTACTACAGCTGGACGTTCAGCAATTTCAACAAACCATTTAGATAGATTTTCAAAATTATTTAATCCAATATCGTGTCTTTTATGTCTTGCAATCCACGACCATGTAGCAATATCGGCAATAGAGTATTTATTATTTGCTAAAAACTTACTTTGAGCCAATCTAGCCTCAAGATCTTCGTAAATCTTTCTGGTGATTTTGAAGTATCTTTCTTCACCCCACTCACTTTTGCCTTGATGGTAATAATGAAACTGATGATGTTGGCCTATCATTGGACCAACAATGGCCATTTGAGCCATCAACCACTGATTTATATCTAGCCTGTCTGCTTCAGGATAGAGTTTGTTACTTTTCTCCCCTAAATACATAAGGATAACCCCAGATTCGAATACGGTCTTATTTTTTTCATGATCTATAATTACAGGAATTTTGTTAAAGGGACTAATTTTTTTAAATTCTGGCTTAAATTGATCTCCACTTAAATTAACTTTTGTAAGCTTGTACATAAAACCAATTTCCTCTAACATGATGCTAATTTTCCATCCATTAGGAGTATCAGCAGTATAGAGTTCGATCATTCTTTTACACCCAGTCTATCTTTGATAGTGTTGGATGCAGTTGTAAATTCAAATCTATATTTTTCATCAGGTCTTGCATATTTAAAGCAACCTCTGGCAGCTAAAGCTCCCTCATGAAAACCTGAGAGTATTAACTTTAATTTTCCTGGATAAGTACAAATATCTCCAATTGCAAATATTCCTTTTTTATTTGTTTCAAAATTTTCTGTATTTACTTGAATAGTTTTTTTATCTAAATTTAATCCCCATTCAGCAATTGGACCTAATTGCATTATTAATCCAAAAAAACCTAATACATAATCAGCCTTTAAAACTTTACTTTCGCCTAACTCACTTTTTATTTCTACACTTTCTAATGAGCCATTTCCTTTGACATCTTTAATTGAATATTTGGTTATTAAATCAATAATTTTATTATCACTTAATTCTTTTATTTTTTTAATACTTGCAGGCGCCCCTCTAAACTCATCTCTTCTGTGAACAAGAGTTACTTTGGATGAATTAGATAATTCTATAGCCCAATCAAGTGCACTATCTCCACCTCCAAATATAACTACTGATTTATCTTTAAAAATAGTTTTATCTTTTATTGAATATAACACTGATTTTCCGTCATACTTTTCTGCACTTTTTGTCGGAAATTTTCTTGGCTCAAAAGAACCTACGCCTCCTGCTATAACAATATTAGGTGTTTCAAATTCTTTACCATTTAACGTTTTAACTAACCATTTATTATTTTCATTTTGTAATTCTTGAACTCTATCACTTAAATGAAAATTAAAATTAAATGGTTTAATTTGTTCGATTAAATTGTTTGTTAGTTCTTCTCCTGTACATTTAGGAACTGCAGGAATATCATATATTGGCTTGTCTGGATAAAGTTCAATACATTGTCCTCCAATTTTATCTAGGTTATCAACTATTTCACATTTTAATCCAATGATACCTAATTGGTGTGCACAGAATAAACCTGTGGGACCTGCTCCAATGATGACTACATCAGTTTTTATCATTAAACTTGTTTCTCCGGCATATGTACAGTTAAACCATCTAAATCATCTGAGACGATTAATTGACAGCTTAATCTGCTATTAGATTTAGGTTCAAATGCTTGATCCAACATATCATCTTCTCCCATTTCTTTTTCTGGGAGTTTTTTGAACCATTCATCGTCGTTAATGTACACATGGCAAGTAGCACATGACATACCTCCTCCACAATCTGCATCAATACCTGGAATATTATTTTGTACAGCACCTTCCATAACGCTAAGACCGTTAGCAA
>CABZFJ010000011.1:0-27500 GCA_902524995.1 uncultured Pelagibacteraceae bacterium
TTTGCTGCATTTGCTATTGCGATCATAAGATTATATCCAAACTTATCGAAAATTCAAAACACACTAACTTCCATTACAATAACTTTACCAATATCAAATGAATTAAGAACTTTTAGTGAAGAAATTTTAAAAACTAACGTCTCTGACTTTAATGATAGTAACAAAAGCCATTTGAATGCTTTAGAAACTAAAATCCAACTTGATAAAATTAGTTTCAAATATGAAAATAGAAAAATACTACAAAGCATAAACCTAAATTTTGATGAAAAAAAAAAATATTTTATTTATGGTCCAAGTGGAAGTGGCAAAACTACATTACTTGAAATTATTTGTGGTTTACTTGAGCCTACAGAGGGCAAGCTTTATATCTCTAATAAAGAAATACAAAGTAGAGATTTGACCAATTCTGAACTTGTAACCTATGTACCCCAAGAGCCATATTTAGTGGAAGGAAATTTATTTGATAATGTTAGTATGTTTGACGATAAAAATGATATGAATATAAAGAAATTTGAAACTGCTGTTCGTGATTGTAACTTAGGTGATCTACTTGAAAACATAAATGATGGTTTCATTTTAAAAATTAAAGAAAATGGTGCAAATCTATCATCAGGACAAAAACAAAGAATTGCACTAGCTAGAGCATTTTACAAAAACCGAAAAATTATTGTATTAGACGAGCCAACCTCAAATTTAGATAAGAAAACAGAGGAATTATTTATGAAAAACTTATTTAATATTTCAAAAGATAAGATATTAATTTTTGTTTCACATAATCTAAATTATTATGATTCTTTTGATGAAATATATCTTCTAAAAGAGGGAAAAATTCAAATAACAGAAAATAACAACTTAAAAAAGTTAAAAGATTTATTATAAATGAAAAAAAAAAATATATTAGTAACAGGTTGTAATAGGGGAATTGGTAAAGCTATTCTGGAAACTTTTGATACAGAAAAGTTTAATTTGATAGGTTTGGGAAAAAAGAAAAATAAATTTTTAAAGAATTACTATTCTGTGGATCTTTCAAATCCGAAAGCTGTGGATACATTTTCAAAAAAAATAAAAAATAAAAAAATTGATATTTTAATAAATAATGCTGGTATAAATAAAATAGGAGACTTTCATAAGATTAAAAGTTCTGAATTAAGAAAAATATTTGAGGTCAATTATTTTTCAATTTATAGAATTTGTCAAAGTGTTATTCCAAATATGATTTCAAAAAAATGGGGAAGAATTGTAAATATAACATCTATATTTGGCAGCGTTGTTAAAGAAAAAAGAAGTTCATATGCTTCGACTAAATTTGCTGTTAATGGACTTACAAAAGTTTTGTCAGCTGAATATTCAAAGTATAATATACTTTGTAATAGTGTAGCGCCAGGTGTTATTAATACAGAATTAACTAGAAGAGTTTTAAAAAATAAAATAAATATTATTAAGAAAGATATACCAATGAATAGATTGGGTAATGTTGATGAAATTGCGAATGTAGTATATTGGCTGGCAAGTAATGATAATACTTATTTGACTGGACAACAAATAATTGCTGATGGAGGTTATACAATTGTATAAAAATTTAAAAGTTAATTCAATTTTCGGAAGATATAATGTTTATTTCAAAAAATCACAAACAAATTTTAAAAATGAAATAAATTTTTTGTATGTAATTGATAAGAATATTTACAAACGTTATTTTAAAAAATTTAAACATATTTCTAAAATTTTAATAGTAGATGCGAAAGAAGATAATAAAAGTTTTGAAAAAATGAATAAGTATCTATCTTTTTTTCAAAAAAACAAAGTTAATAAAAAAACTATTGTAAATTGCATAGGAGGAGGAATTACTCAAGATATTACATCATTTATTTGTTCGATTTATTATAGAGGCATAAAATGGCATTTTTATCCTACTACGCTCCTTGCTCAAGCGGATAGTTGCATTGGATCAAAAAATTCAATTAATTTTAATAAATCAAAAAACTTAATAGGTTGTTTTTATCCACCTGAAAAAGTATTTGTTAATATCAATTTTCTTAAAACATTAAAAGATAAGGAGATTAATTCAGGAATAGGCGAGATCTTAAAATGTGGTATAATTTCTAATTCTGAAACTTTTCTTAAAAACGAAAATAAGTATCTAAAATTAATAAATTATAAAAAAAATTTAGAATTATTTATTTATAAATCTCTTCAAATAAAAAAAAAAATTATAGAAAAAGACGAATTCGATAAAAAAGAGAGGAAAATAATGAATTATGGGCACACTTTTGGGCATGCATTAGAAAGTGAATGTAATTATAAAATACCTCATGGTATTGCTGTAAATATAGGCATGGATTTAGCTAATTACTTATCGATGAGGTATAATTTTATTGACCAAAAAAAATATAACCAATTAAACAATATTTTAGTTAAAAATTTTACAAAATTTAAAAATTACAAACCTAATATAAATAATTTATGTAATTATCTTAACAATGATAAAAAAAATACAAAAAAAAATTTTATTAATGCAATTCTATTAAGAAATAAAAAACTAAAAGTCACTCCACTTAAATTAGATAGTCACTTTAAAAGCTTCCTTGCTGATTACTTTAATTTAAATAAATAACTTAACAAGTTTGATATCTTCAGGATTTGAAATCTTGATTGAACTGGTTTTTGGTAAAATAAAAAATTCTCTTTTTTTCCCCCAAACTGCATATCCATTTTTTTGATAATTTTTTAAAAAAGTTTTACTTTTCCATATTGTTACTGCCCAATTACATATAACAATTTTGCCGTTTTTTTGAGATTGTTGAAGTTTTTCACTTATTTTTATATTTAAAGGCTTATTTTTATAAAAAGTTTGCATTTGAGTTTCCTCGGCAGATATTAAAGTATCTAATTTTTTTTTAATGAAAAATTTAATCATTGTATTAATTTCTTTAAATTTTAATAATGGACATACTGGATTTATCATAACGCAAATATCTGATTCAATATTTTTTATAAAATCGTAGTTAAAATCATCGCTTTTTGCAAAATCATTAGCGAGATTTTTTTTTCTAAAATATATTTTACAATTTCTCTTCCTTGCGTGTGCAGCTATTTTTCTTGAATCTGTATTTATATAAAAATCTTTAATCATCGATTTCTTTAATGTATCTATAGAGTAATCGATTAATGGTTTATTTTTAATTTTTACCAGATTTTTTAATGGGATTCTCTTACTTCCATGTCTCGCTGGAATATGTGCAACTATTTTCATAACTTCTTTAGGAAAATTCTATAATGATCTCCTAGCAAATTATCGTTTAGTTTATTTTGAACATTTATGATCTTAAGTTCATTATGACTTTTTTCGTTATCAAAGATAGTTTGTAAATCCAAACCATTTGTCTCAATATATTTAATCTTAAATTTTTTTTTAAACATTTTTTTTATACAAGCTAATGAAAAGAAAAATAAATGCCTATATGGCTCTAACCATCTGATAGGTATATTTTTTGATTGAAATGTATATTTTGATAAAAGGGATTCACTTGAGGGTATCTCGAGAACAAGAAATCCATTCTTTGTTATTATTTTAGAAACAAAGTTAATTAATTTTTTTGGGTCACTTACATGTTCAAGCACACCCCATAGAGTTACTACATTAAATTTTTGATCAATTAATTCATTAGTTTCAGATATTATTTTTATTTTTTTTGGTTGTCGCTTTAAGCTGGTATTAACATCAAAGCCATATAACTGTTCTCTTTTTATTTTTTTGTTTAGATGATTTAAAAAATCACCATCACCACAACCAAAGTCTAGGATTTTTAAATTTTGTTTTTTCAATAAATTATGGATCTGAGATGCTTTTCTTTTGTTTATCAAATTTCTTAATACTCTCGCTTTTTTTTCGTACAATATTTGCCTTCTATGTTTTTCATAAATTCCATTATTTTTATAAATTTCATCTAAATTATTTTCTGATATTGTGGGGTTTAAAAATATTGTTTTACAAATACATTGGTAATAGCTTAAATCAAAAACTTTCTTTACTAATACTGGTTTTTTTTTGCTTCCACAGGGACATTTAGTTTTTTTAAAATTTAATTTTACTTTATTTCTAACAAATGAATTAAAATGGTTCTCTGAAAATTCTAATTGTTTTTTATTTTTAAGATCCCACAAATTTAAATTTAATTTTTGTATTAAAAGTGGATTCATATAAATTTTAAAAACTAAACATTGCCTTGCGGATATTTTTTTTGAGTTGAGTAATATTTAATTAATTCCTTTATTCCATCATTCAATTGATAGGAAGGTTTGAAACCAGTATTTTCAATTTTTTTATTTGACACTATATAATTTCTTTTATCTTTATCCTTTTTAAAACTTTCAATTTTTATTACCAACTCAGGCATAAATTTTTTTATTCTATTAGCTAATTCAAATTTTGATATATTTGCATTGGATAAACCTACGTTAAATATATTACTTTTTAGTTTATTAAAGTTATTTATCATATGAATGATTGCTTTTGAAACATCTCTAACATGTATATAATTTCTTTTAAAATGAGGCTCAAAAAGTACTAGGTAACCATCAAAATAACTTTTAAAAACAAAATCGTTAACTAAAAGATCAGTTCTCATTCTTGGAGCAACTCCAAAGACAGTTGCTAATCGCAAGCTTATTGAATTTTTTCTTTTCATGACATTTTCCTCTATTTTGACTTTATCCTTTGCATATTTAGATAAAGGAGTAAGCTCAGAGTTTTCGTCACAAAAATTATTTTCATCTCCCACGCCATATGCGCTATTAGAAGTCGGCATAATAAGTTTTTGATTTTTAGATAAATTATCTAACATAAACATGTTACTATTTACATTTATTTCGCTGGCATTTTTTGGTTGAGCATCACAAAGAGGTGCACCTACAAGAGCCGCCAAAGGAATAATTATATCAGATTTCTTAATATATTTTTTGTATAAATCCCTATCTCTAATATCTAAATTAATAACTTTAAGATTTTTATAATGGAACAAGTGGGAAAGAGAAAGATTTGAGTATGTAAAATTATCTACTACGGTTACGTCATACTTGCCTCTTAATAATGATTCAACTAAGATTGAGCCTATATATCCTGCCCCACCGGTAACTAAAACTTTTTCTTTCATTTATTTAGTATATTTATTAATAAAGATTAATTATATAAATTATGAAAAAAGTCACTAAGAAATTTTCACATCCTTTGATGTCAGATAATATAACAAAGGAAGATGTAGCAAATTTAATTTCTTTCATCAAAAAAAACTAATAGATTTACAAATGGACCTCGAGTTAGAAAATTTGAAGCAGAATGGTCTAAATGGCTAGGTGTTAAATATAGTGTTTTCGTGAATTCAGGGTCATCAGCTAATTTATTGAGCTTGGCAGCTTTAAGAATAAAAAAAGGTGTGGGTGAAATTATTGTACCTCCTCTTAATTGGAGTTCAAATATTTTTTCAGTGATACATAATGGATTTAAACCTAAATTTGTAGATATTAACTTGACTACACTTGGCCTAGATGAAGAAAAAATTGAAAAAGCAATCACAAAAAAAACAAAGGCAATATTTATTACTCATATTTTGGGTTTAAATGCTTTAAGTCCTAAAATAATTAAATTAGTAAAAAAATATAAAATTGAACTAATTGAAGATTGTTGTGAATCACATGGAGCAAAGTTTAAAAATAAGAAAATTGGCACATTTGGAAGTCAGTCAAATTTTTCTTTTTACTATGCTCATCATATGAGTACAATAGAGGGAGGTATTATATGCACTAGTAACTTTGAAACTTATGAGATCCTTAGGATGCTAAGATCTCATGGCATGGTAAGAGAGGCTAGTTCAAATAAAATAAAAAAAAACTATTTAAAAAAATATAGAGATTTAAACAGAGATTTTATTTTTTCTTATCCATCCTATAATGTAAGATCTACTGAATTAAATGCTAATTTAGGTATTTCACAACTAAAAAGATTAAAAAAGAATAACTTAATAAGAAGCAAAAATTTTAGTTATTTTTTAAAGAACTTAAATAAAGATAAGTTTTTTGTGAATTTTGATATACATGGATCTGTGAATTATGGTTTAATAATACTTTTGAACAAAAGTTATGCAAATCATAAAATAAGAGCTCGTTTAGAGAAATTACTGAAAAAAAATAATATTGAGTTTAGGCGAGGAATGTCAGGGGGTGGAAACCAATTAAGACAGCCTTATATGAAAAATATTATGCCTAATTTTAATAAGAATAACTTTGAAAATATCGAATTTGTCCATAAATATGGTTATTATATTGGAAACTATCCAAATTTAAAAAAAAGCAAAATTTTAAAAATTTGTAAAATTATTAATGATATTTAAAAACTTATTTTTTTTACATCTTTAGTAGCGTACTTTTGTCTGAGAAATTGACAAATAAAATGCATTAATGTGTGATGTAAATCCTCTACTATGCCGTAGTTTTTACTTTTTAGAGCAATTCCAATTTCTGCAATTTTATGAGCTTTGCCACCATCAAAACCTGTAAAAGATATTGTATTTAATTTATAAATTTTTGCTGTCTTTAATGCTTTTACAATATTTTCTGAGTTTCCCGATGAACTAATTGTTAAAAGTAAATCACCTTTTTTTGCTAAGCTTTCTAATTGATAAGAAAAAACATCATTAAAATTAAAATCATTCGATATTGCTAAAATAGTTTCTATATTATCTGATAAACTAATTATTTTTGGTTTAATTTTTGTGTCTGTTCTTGCATACTTAAGATAATCAGCTACAAAATGATTTGCAATTGCCGCAGACCCACCATTTCCGCAAACGAATAAGGTATTTTGATTTTTTATTTTTTTTTCTATCATTCTAATTATTTTATCTAATAATTTAAAGTTAATATTAGTTATATCGTCTTGTCTTAATTTTAGATAATCAAGAGAAAATTTTTTTATTGAGTTATACTTTTTATTAGGAAATTTCATTAATCAATTTATATTCTATGTAAATATTGTTCTAAAATAAACATTATTATTTTTGTTTTTTTTTATTTTATTTATTATTTCTAATATTTTTTCTTTCACATTTGATAGTGGGTATTCATTTTGAATAAGGTCGTCAACCCTAATTTTTTTTTTATAAATTATATCTGCTGCTGCCTCTAAATCAGTAACTATTTTTCCATTTCTTTTTGAACTTGAGTAACCGTGTATACCTATTATCTTAATTCCTTTTAGTATAAACTTACTTAAGTTTATCTTTTGAATTTCGTCATTTAAACCAAATAAAATTATTTTTGATTCAGGTAATAAACAATTGATTAAGTTTTTCTTTTCATCAAAATTCATATTAAAATCAAAACATATATTAAATTTATTTTTAATTTTTTTTTTATCTAAATCAATAGTTTGAGCTTTAATTTTTTTTAAATATTTAATTTTTTTTTTATTAATATCATTTGAAAAGAAAATTTTTTTTTTTTTGAATTTTTTTAGTATTAATAGCTTATAAAATAATATTGAAATTGTACCTAAACCATTGATTAAAATAGTATCATTTTTTTTACAATTTCTGATCAAATTGATACATGTAGAGAGAGGTTCTATGAATATTGAATTTTTTATATTTATATTTTTTTTTAAAATTATACACTGATGAGGCGATCTTAAAAAATACTCGGAAAAACCTGCATAAGAATTTGAGTTATATTTTCTTTTTTCTTTTTTTATACAAAAAATTCCTTGCTTTTTTTTACAGTACTTACATTCATTTTTGATTGAAAAACTCTTACAACCATTTATGTCACCAATCGCAACATTCTTTCCTACCATATAATTGAGTTTTTTTTCCCCAGCTTTAATAACTCTTCCGATAGTTTCGTGTCCTAAATATATTTTTTTATTTTTGTTCATTTTATTAATACTAGGATTAAGAATTTTTGATATATCAGTGGCGCATAGACCAGATGACAAAGTTTTTATTAGTAATTCATTTTTTCTTGGAGATGGTATATTAACTTTTTTTGAAACTAGGTAATCAAATGTGTTTAAGTTATTAACTTTTTTATTATCAATATAAAGAGTTTTCATTAATTTATTTCTTTCAATATTTTTCTATAAATTCTATCATCGATGTTAACATTCCAACTTTTTAAAAATTTTTCTAACTGCTGAATTTTAGATATGCCAAATATTATATTAGATACAAATTTTTGCTTTTTTAGGAAATTGTATGAAAAATCCATCATTTTTATGTTATTTTTTTTACAAATTTTATTCAAATTTTTAACCATCCCTATTTTTATAGGCGATTGATTTCTGCTCGTTTTCTTCTTAAATCTATTTAATCTTCCTTGAGCATTTGAATTAAAGATATATTTTCCTGTCAACAACCCTCCAGAAAGTGGCGAATAAATATTTAGATTTAGTTTTTCTCTTATTACTATTTCTTTTAACGATTTTTCAATATTCCGATTTATTATTGAGTACTCCTCTTGAAGAGTCGGTTTCATATTTTTTTTTTTTGAAATTTCTAAAAACTTCATAACACCCCATGAAGTTTCGTTACAAATACCATAATCAATTATCTTACCTGATTTTTTTAATTTATAGAAAGCTTCAAACTGATCTTCAATCGGAATAAAATGAGGATCCTTATCAGGATTATAAAAGGTTCTCCCAAAAATATTAGTATACCGGTCAGGCCAATGTAAATAATATGTATCAATGTAACTCGTTTTCAATCTTTTAAGTGATTTTTCAGCTGATTTTATTATTCTATTTGGAGTTACCCTTTCTGATGATAAAGATTTAAACTTATTATTATTTCTGCCAGTGACTTTTGTAGAAATAATTATTTTTTTTCTCAATTTCTTATTTTTTGTAATCCAATTACCAAAAATCTTTTCACTTATTCCAAAAGTTTTATCATTTTCCGGAAATGGGTAGCTTTCCGCTAAATCAAATTTTACTATTCCATTTTTTATGCAAAGGTTTACAACTTTATCACATTCATTTGGATTTAATGAAGATCCAAAAGTTTGACAACCAAGAATAATATTATTTAATTTCACTGTTTTCTAAAATTAGATATTTAGTATATAACTGATTTATTTTTATGGATAAAGAAATATTAATAGGAACAACATTAAGGGAATTTAACAAAAAAGACGTTCATTATGAAACACAAATACTTTTTTTAGAGTCAATAAAAAAACAATCTTACCAAAATTATAGATTAATTGTAACAGAATTTTTTGAAAAAAATTTAAAACAAATACTTGAAAAACTAAATTTAAAATATGTTTTAGTAAAATCAAAAAAGTTAGATTTACTAAAAAAAACTAATTCAAAATTTAGTCATTGGGAGTTCATGGATAATACTTTCAAATTTGCTGAATTTGATAAAAATATAATTGTTAGTAGTTTGTCAGATATAATATTTGAAGAAAATTTTTTCGAAACACTTAATGACAATTATAAAGCTAATTTTTCTGGAACTTCATGGCCACAAATAAATTATTTAAACTCAGAAAAATATCATTTGAAACTTAAGAAAAAATTATTATCAGATTCAAAACTACTTCATGAATTATTTGACAGATTGGACAAAAACATTTCTGATGTTTATTTCTTTTGTGGAAACAACATAATGAATGAAAATTTTAAAAAATTATGGTCTGAATTAGAACACCATGGTAGAGCTTCGGGTATTTATGTGCCTTTAGTTTATAACTTTTTTAACGATAAAAGGTATAACATTTATTTTAAGAGCAAAATTTCAAGCATAATTAACTATTCGATCAAAGAGAGAAATTTAGACCATGAGAGGAATATATTTGATGAAAACGATAAAAAATTAATGAGTTTCTGTAAAAATATAAATATTGATAAAAAGTTTTTAAGCAAAAATACATCTTTTAGAAAGTTGAGAATATTCAATAGTTATAAAATAATCGGTAAACCATATGAAATTGTATTAATTAAGTTTTTTATTTATTACAATTTTATAAGAAGAGTATTATTATCTTTAATCATTAAAGTGACGAAATATGAATTATAAAAATTATAATATTAAAAAATTCCAATATAATAGTAAAAACATTGCTATCTTAAAAAGAATATTTAAAAAAATGGTATACATAAGATTCTTTGAATTAAATGCATATGAAAGTAGAAAGGAAGATAAATTTAAAACATTGATTTACCTTTGTCTTGGTCAAGAAAGTATATATGCGTCAGTATCAGAAGCTTTAAAAAATGTCTCAATTTTTGGTCAACATAGAGGTCACGGGATTTACTTATCTTATGGGGGTGATCCTCGAAAATTAGTTGATGAGCTTATAGGTCTTCAAACTGGTACCAATAAAGGTATGGGAGGATCACCACCTATTTTTGATAAAAAAATAGGAATGTTTGGTCACGTAGGTCTTATAGGTGATCAAGTTCCTGTTGCAGCAGGATATTCATTGATAAAAAAAAATAAAACTGTTGTCTGTTTTCTTGGAGATGGTGCCGCAGAGGAAGATTATGTCTTAGCAACATTTGGTTTTGTAAAACAATACAACCTAAATATAATATTTATATGTGACGACAATGATTTGTCAGTTTTAACAAAGACAAAAGACAGAAGAAAATGGAAGTTAAATGAAATAGTTAAGTCATTTGGCTTGAAAGCGATGGATATTACGGACGATCCGCTTACTATATATTACTCAATTAAATCAATAAAAAATAAATTGCCATCCTTAATAAACATAAGAACTTGTAGGGAATATTGGCATGAGGGTGCGGGTAAAGATAAAGAAGGTAAAAGTTTTTGGAATAGGTATCAAATTGTTAGAAAGAAACTTATTGATTTAAAAGAGCAAAACTTTGTTTTACAGAATGAAAAAATATATAAAAATAAAATGAAAAAATTATGGAAAAAACAGTTGCTGAAACTATAAGATATCTTTCTAAAAAACTCTTGGATAATGATAAAGGTATAATAATTGGGCAATGCTTGTCTGCTGTTGGATGGGTACAAAATACAGTGCCTGCACAAAAGAAAGGTATAATTGAATTACCAATGACCGATGTTGCTGGCGCAGGTTTTGCGGTTGGAGCATCGCTAGCAAATATCAGACCAATTTTTATTTTAAGATTTCAAAGTTTCCTTTGGCTTAATGCCAGCCCACTTATAAACCATGCAGCTAAATCAAAAGAAATGTTTGGATATGGAGCGCCTGTATTCATAAGAGCGATAGCATCTGAGGGGCCCAGCTCAGGACCCATTCATACTAATTGTTATCACTCACCATTTGCCCATATGCCTGGGTTACCTATATGTGCGCCAATGACGCCAGGTGAATATAAAGAGATATGGAAAAATTACCTAAAAAAAGATCTACCCATGTTGGTTAGTGAGCACAGAAGATCGTATAAGGAAAAATTAGAATTTCAAGATAAAATATTTCCAAAAGCTAAACTAAGTTTATTTTTAATATCAGCATCAAGGTTTGAAGGGGACAAAATACTTAAGTTATTAAGATCAAATGGAATATATGTTGATGTATTTCATATTCTTTGGTTAAAACCATTTAAGTTCAAAAAGTCATATATGAAATCTTTACTAAAAACAAAAATTGGATTAGTGGTAGACTCTACATATGAAATATGTGGTGTTTCTGAACATATTGCGTTCAAATTAATGCATAGTGTTAAAGGATCAAAAGTATATAATCTTGGAATGAAAGATAAATCCCCAGGCTGCTCTCCAAATCTTTTAAATGGTACACCAGACGCATTTGAAATAATAAAAAAAATTAAAACTTTGATAAAATAAAAATATGAGCTTAGATGTACTTTTTGTTACTCCACCTTCCAGATTAGAAGTTTACCAGAAATTAGCTGGAGAATATGCTGCAATAGAGCCACCTGTTTGGTCTACATTAATAGCAAAATATTTAATTAAAAAAGATTACAGTGTAAAAATACTTGATGCGGAAGCAGAATTTTTAACACATGAAGAAACTGCTGATAGAATTGTTAGTGAAAATCCAAAGCTGATTGTATACATGATATATGGTCAACAACCATCTGCATCTACGCAGTGCATGCCCGCAGGAAGAAAAACCGCTAAACTGGTCAGAGAAAAAACTAGTGGAGAACTATTGTCTATAGTTGTAGGTACCCACGCCTCAGCACTACCTCACAGAACTTTAAATGAAGAGCCTTATGATTTTGTTTGTAATGGTGAAGGCCCAATTACTATAGAGAAACTTTTAAAGAACATTAAGAGTAACAAGAAGGACTATCAAAATATTCCTGGACTCTGGTATAAGCATGATGACGAGATTAAAGGTAACAAAAACGCAAAATTGTTTGAAAATTTAGATGAGGATTTGCCTGGGCAAGCATGGGAACTAATAGATTTAAGTAAATACAAAGCACATAATTGGCATACATTTGATAATCTTGAAAGTAGAAATAAGTATGCATCTTTACAAACTAGCTTAGGTTGTCCATTTAAATGCACATTCTGTTGTATAAATGCTCCTTTCGAAAGAAATACAATAAGATTTTGGTCTCCAAAACATATAATTAAAGAAATTAAATTTCTTATAGAAAAACATGGTATTTATAATATTAAAATCCCTGACGAAATGTTTGTATTAAATCCCAAGCAGGTAAGCGGAATATGCGATGAAATTCTTAAAGAGGGATTGGGAAATTATTTAAACTTTTGGGCTTATGCAAGAATTGATACGCTCAATGATAATGAGATGTTAAAAAAAATGCAAAAGTCAGGATTTAAATGGCTAGCACTAGGTATTGAGTCAAGTTCAGAACACGTTAGAGATGGAGTGACAAAAGGCAGATTTGATAATTTTGATATTGAAGAAATTGTAAATAAAGTAAGAGATATGGGATTTTATGTTGGAGCAAATTATATATTCGGTTTGCCGGATGATGATCAAGAGTCTATGCAACAAACATTAGACCTATCTATAAGAATAAATAGTGAATGGGCGAACTTTTACTCAGCTATGGCTTATCCAGGATCTCAATTATATCCAATGGCTATTAAAAAAAAATGGAAGTTGCCAGATAATAACAATGGACCAGGATGGATTGGTTACTCACAACATGCTTATGAAACACTACCTTTGCCAACTGAGAAAATTAAAGGCTCCCAGGTCCTTGATTTTAGAGACAAAGCTTTTGATATATACTTTAAAAACTCAGATTATCTGAAAATGATTGAAAATACTTTTGGTAATAAAGCTCGACTACATATTGAAAAAATGTCTGAACATAAAATAAAAAGGAAACATCATTTTGAACAAGTTGATTATTAAAAACTAATTACTTAAATATTCTTTTAAAAAATATTTTTTATTTTTTGCATTAGACCATGTAGTTGGGAAAAAACTTTCAACCATTTTATTATTTTTATTAATCTTATAATGATTGAAGTACGGACTTTTAATTTTCTCGTGAAATTTAGAAGACCCATCCATAAAATGAATTGAAATAGAAATTCTATCTTTACTTGTCTTGTTATAACCAGAGCCATGCCACATGTTTCCATGGTGGACTGATATAGATCCAGCTTTTAAAGCAACAAAATGTCTTTGAAATTTATCAGAATTTTTTAATAAGCTTTTATCAATTTTGCGATAATCTTTATTTGAATAAAACTTACTTAATCTTCTAGAAATTTTTTCTTTATGTGAGCCTACTAAGTATTCTAATGTAGCACTACTTTGGGTTGTATTATTTAAAGGTATCCAAGCTGTAACGACTCCTCCTGGAGTATGCCAGTCTTGATAAGGATTATCCTGATGGAAAGCAACTGTGCCAGCTCCTGGTGTTACCCATATAAGACTATCTTGATTTAATTTAACGCTTTTCCAATTTGTTAACTTTGAGATAATTTTACCCAATTTTCTTGACATTACTATCTTAGCAACATCGTAATCTGATTTCCATACGTTACATAAAGATCTGGGAATATTATTTTTATCTCTTCCTCTTATCCATTTAATTTTATCAGGTACTACTCCTGTTGAATATTTTCCCTCAAAAATTTTCTTGTATTTACTCTTTACTTTTGACAATTCTTGAATACTGAAAACATCTGGGATTTCAATAAAACCATCTTTATTAAACTTATTAGTATTTATTTTCAAAGGATTTGTTTTATGTACTTTTGTTATAAAATTCTTGATCATTATAAACATCAAAAATATTAGCAATTTGTGGTGAAAAGTGTTCTCCTAGGGGTGATAATATTACATTGTTATCATTTATAGTAACTAACCCATCACTCTCGTGAGATTTTAATCTGTTTAATTCCTGTTCAAAATATTTTTTGAAATTTTTTGAATATTTTTTATCAAAATAATCAAATTCAATATTAAAGAAAGTTCTTATGTGCCTAATAACTTCTCTTCTTATTGCATCATCTTCTGACAACTTGAGACCTCTATAAATAGGAAACTTATTTTCATCAAGAGCTTTTCTATATAGTGGTTGTTCATAAAAATTTTGGAAATAATAATCATCATTTAATACACCATGAGCCGAACTACCAACAGCTATAAAATTTGTTGCCTCACCTTTTTGCGTACCTAATGAGTTATATACTGCTTGTTTGTCTTTCATAGACGAAGCTAATGGGTCATTAGGAAGTGCATAACTCTCAAAACCTGCTCTAGTATACCCCGCATCGATCAACTTTTTACTAGCCGTTTGAAATACTGCTTTTCTATCATAAAAATCAAGCATCGGTTCATTTCTAACCATCTTTATCATATATTTTCTAGTTCCTGGTTTATAGTGAACATACATTGTTTGCAATTGTGTTGGCTTTAAATCGACCACATGTTTTATTGTTTGTGTAATTGTATTTATATTTTGACGAGGTAATCCAATCAATAAATCGAAATTTATTACTGGGAATAATTTTCTAACTTTATCCGTTAGAAGTTTATGAACTAAATCAGGAGATTGAGGACGATTGATTTCTTCTTGTACACCTGGATCAAAATCTTGGATACCAAATGAAAGTCTATTTACTCCCATTTCGTGGTAAAATAATAATCTATCTTCATCTACTCTTCTTGGATCTATTTCAACGGTAAAATCACCTAAATTTTTAAAATCGATAAATTTTTTTAATCTATTAATTAAGTACTCAAACTCTTTTTCTTTATAATATGTTGGCGAACCACCACCGAAGTAAATCTCTTTATAATTAAATTTAACATCATTCTTTAAAAGGAAATTTTCTAATAGGTCTAATTCTTTAGATAAATAATTATATAGATAATCTTTTACTCTGTCGTAATTTTGGGTTATTTCCTTACTACATAAACAGAAATTACAAAGTTGCTCACAGAAAGGTGTATGAACATAAAATAATACTGGTTTAGTTTTATTTTTTGGATACCAGTCAAGTATACAATTTAAATACTCTTTTTCTCCAAACGTTTCTTTCCAATTTCCTTTAGTAGGATACTCGGTGTAATCATATACTAAATTCGCATGATATTTTTTTATTAAATTTGCGTTTTCTAAAATCTTTCCAGAATCGCTTATTGTATATTCGCTATTTGTATCCATAGAAAAAATCTTTTAACAAATTTGTATTAATTTACAAGATATATTAGTTAAGTTTATATAAGTAATAAAAAGTTGCAGCAATAAGTCCTGCAGGAAGCTTTTTTTTTGAATTAAAAATTTTCTCTAATCTTTTTTTACTAACCCAATACATTTTTGTATACTCTGGCTTTTTTAAATTGCTACTTTCCTTATCTTTTAATTTTGCCATATAAATATGTTCGTAACCACAATTATAAGTCCCGCTATTAATATAAGAAAATAAATGTTTCCACAATTTCCCCGTGTAGCCGGTCTCTTCAAATAATTCTCTTTTTGCAGCTTTTATGGGATTTTCTCCTTTTTCAAGGTGTCCGCCAGGAAAACCAAATATTTTTTTTTTTAATGCCCTTCTATACTCTTTAATTAAAAGCACTTCACCTTTTTTATTTTCTAAAATAACCATAGCTGCATTTTTAAATATAACTTTATGATAATTTTTAATTTTTTTTCCATTTAGAATAAAGTTTTCTTTATATAATTTTACATATTTACTATTATAGATTTGTTTCATCAGTATACGCTTAAAAGTATTATTTTATTTTTAATTTTAAAATATTTTGAAAGTTTTTTAAATGTTCCTGTTTTTACAATATCTCCAACTGAAAGAATATTTCTATTTTTTTTATCAACAACCCTTCCATCAATCACAGCGAATATAGTAGAATTTTTTTGATTTATTATTTCTTTGAAATTTTTATACACTTTTAAAAGAATATTTATTTTTCCGATTTTATATTTTTGTTCAATTCCGTGTTTAGGCTTTTTAAAGATAATATCATTTTTATTCAAAGATTTGATGAAATTTTTTCCCTCGTATGATTTGAATTTTCTTCCATAAGAATCTTCATACCTTACTAAATCATTTTTTTTAACCGGCGTTTCGAACTCTAATGCTTTTACTCCATTTTTTGACAAGGATTTGATTGAATGAAATAACCCAGTTCTTATCATCAATTTTGATGGAGCAATATATTCATAAGAGGATTTTTGCCAAAGTCCAAGTTGAATTTTTGCTTTTCCACTTAATAAAATAAATCCAGTTTTTTTTGAAGGATGGCAATGTAGTGAAGTTTTTTTTTTATAATTTATATTAAGAAATGTAACAGCTAGTTTATTTTTGTTTCTAATAGCAACGTATTCGTATCCCCATGGTTTTTGCACAACCTTTTGGTCATACATTTTATCCTTAAGCATTGTTAAGTTGTCTTATCGTCTCTCCCATCCATGGTCCCATATCCTTATAATGAGCGGTGGTAATTATTTTTGAATCGGAGACAACTTCTTTATCGGTATAAATGGCACCTGCATTTGTTAAATCATCCTCCATACTGTAATAACCAGCAATTTTTTTACCTTTTACAATTTTAGCTGAAATTAAAAGTTGTGCACCACTGCAGATACATGCAATTAATTTATCTTCCTTATGAAAGTTACTAATAAAGGAAATTAACCTTTTATCTTGTCGAATTTTCTCCATAGCTTTAACCCCACCTGGTAGAACAAGTAAATCATAATCTTTAACACTTATATGATCAATATCTTTAACAGCGTGATTTTTATTTGGTGGTAATGGAGTACCCAAAATACCATTTACAGGTTTACCTCCAATTAAACAAACATCCAGTCTAATTTTTTCCTCTAACAATCTGTAAAACGGATAAATAAACTCGTGATCTTGTGCCAGTGAGCCACTAATTATTACTGCTGATTTCATAAGTTTTAAATAATCTTTATTGTTTTTAATGAGTTTGCCGTATAATGAGAAAATACTGACGTTTTTTCAGAAAATTTGTTTGTTTCTGAATTTCTTACACCAATAATCTCATTAAAACCTAATTCAGGAATAGTTTTTCTATATTCTTTTTCTCTATCTTTGTGTGGTTTGTGATCTCCCACAAAAATTGTGGTATCTATTGAAATTCTTGTTCCAGCGTTTTTATTTCTAAATGTATTATGAACTAATGCATAATCACTAAAATAGATTGAGCCAATCTGTGGTTTAATTTTAATTTTTCTATAATATTTCATGACCCATTGCATTTCAGTATATGTAGCTGCGGTTGATATCATTTTTTCGTTAAAGGTCTTTGGTTCATAATAAACCAAATTATTATTTTCAGAATCTCCAAAAAGTGGAAAAAAACAATTCATTCCCCAAGGTCCTTCGACCCAAGCATCAGAATGAGGAAGAGAAGTACTCAAACCTCGTCCGAGATTGTCATTTAATTCTTTTCCATATTTAATTCTAATATTAGGAGTTGTCCTAAATCTTGTGATTAATCCAGGCTTATTTTTTATTAGATTTTTAATAATATCACACCAATCTCTTAAAATCATATTATATTCTAATTGAAATTCTTTCTTAGGAACTACTGCTCCGTTTGGAGTTACATTAAGTCTATTTGATCTTGCTAAATTTACTTTTTTAATAAAAACTTTATCATCATTTTCATAATTTATATTTAAGGCCCTAGAAATATAAAGTTTTATTTTCAATTTAAAATTTGAAAATATTTTTTTGTCTAATTTATGCGAAGCCATCAAATCATGGTTTTTCTTTAAATTCCAATGCTTGCAAATTTTATTAATTCTTTTTTTTCTATAAAGAAGGGACATGATTTTCCTTATAATAGATAATAAAACATGATCAATGTTTAAATTATTGATATTTTTTAAATTTAGAAATAACAATAATATTGAAATCGAAATATAAATTATGTCTATATATTGTTTAATTCCAGCGAGAGGTGGCTCTAAAAGAATTAAAAATAAAAATTTGTTAAAGTTAAATGGCCAACCCTTGATTAATCATACAATTAAACATGCACTTAATTCAATGAAAATTAATAAAATATACGTATCAACAGATGATAAAAAATTAGTTAATATCATACCAAAAGAAATCTCTATAATCAAAAGACCAAAATACCTATCTGGAGATTTTACAACAACTGAAGAGGTTATTTTTCACTTTTTAACTGAACTAATTAAAAAAAAGGTAAATGTACCAAAGTATATTGTTCTTTTGCAATGCACTTCTCCTTTTAGGGAAAAAAATGATATTGATAAGGCAATTAGGCTATTAATTGACAAAAAATATGATTCAGTTTTTAGTGGTGTGATAAATAAAAATCTTTTCTGGGTCATGAAAAAAAAGATAAAACCTATAAATTACATTCCAAAAAAAAGACTAACAGAACAAAAAATGAGAAAACAATATATCGAAAATGGATCTATTTATGTTTTTAGAACATCTGGATTTATAAAATCAAAATGTAGATTATTTGGAAAAATAGGAATACATTTAATGTCTAAAAAAAATTCACTTCAATTAGACGATATGGAAGACCTTAATTTAATGAAAAAATTTTATGATTAATATTAAAAATAAAATAATTGTTATCTCTGGCACTTCATCAGGTATTGGTTTTTTTTTAGCAAAAGAGTTATTAAAGTTTAAATGTAAAGTTATTGGATTAAGTAGAAAAAAGACAAATATCAAAAATAAAAATTTTTTTAATTTTTGTGGTAATATCCTTAATGAGGATGATCAAAAAAAATTTTTAAAGTATTTAAAAATAAAAAATATAAAAGTAGATGTTCTTATTAATAACGCGGGAATATCAAAAAATGGCTATAATTTAAAAGTTATTAAGGAAAATATTGACACAAATTTTATTTCTACATTCTCATTAACAGAAAAATTAATTCATTTGATGAAGAAAAATGGAGGAAGTATTATTAACGTATCCAGTATAGCGTCTCTTTACGGATTTCCAAATAATCCAGGATATAATGCATCTAAGGCAGCATTAAATTCATTAACAAAATCTCTAGCAAATGACTACGCAAAGTATAATATTAGATGTAATAGTTTATTATTAGGATATTTTAAGTCAAAAATGACTATGGCTAGTTACAATAATCCTCAAGCTCGTAAAATTAGAGAGAAACATACAGTGCTAAATAGATGGGGGAAATATAAAGAAATCCTTGGACCTGTTTTATTTTTATCATCCAAACATTCAAACTATATTACAGGTCAAAATTTAATTGTGGACGGCGGCTGGACTATTAAAGGATTCAATTAATTTTAATAGTATAAAAATTTTTTTGAAATTTTTTTAAATATGAAATTCTTTTTTTTTTAAAAAATTTTTTAAATTTAGGGTCTTTATTTATAAAATTTTCAAGGATTTCAATACTTACACTTTTTTTTGAAAATTGAGATCTAAAATAGTTTGTGATTTTTCGGCCTATTAACACTTTTGTAATACTTTTTACTGCATATAAAAACTCTTGATACTTAAATAAAAGTTTAAATAGATTTACATTGCTAACTTCTTTATTAAAGTGGTCTTTAAATGTCTTTTCAATTATATCTAAACCACCTTTTAATCTTGAATATTCTCTATTTATCATTTTCAAAGAATTTATGTTTTCGTTTTTTTTTTTATTTTTATAAGAAATAACATTAGAAAATACCTTATCTCTTGAATTACAAATTAAACTAATTTTGGATATTAACTTTTGATCTAGATACTTTGATTTAAATGGTTGATAAAATATAGAAGGTCTAGATAATAAAACTGCATCTATTGCTGTTGCGCAATTATTTTGAATCACAACAAATGATTTCGAAATCTCATCAATTAAATTTCTTGAATGATTTATTTCAACGTTTCCTTTTTTAAAAATTTTTTCATATATTTTTTTTGATTCGTAAGGATGTGGTCTTACTACAATTTTTGTTTTGTTTTTTTTGTTTTGAAAATAATCGATTAATGCAATGAATTTCTCTTGCATTTTTATTTGGTGATTTACGTAATTTTTCAAATAAGTATTAGATTTACCTTGTTTTTTTAATAAATTTATTTCTTGTTTTACTGTCGAGAATTTTGGATTTATGGTAGCAAAATTTAAATTAAACAAAATTGTTGATGATGATTTAAAATTTTTTTTACTACGCATATATTCAAATCTAGGATTGCCTGTAACAATTAATTTTTTAGTATTTAAATTTTTTTTTATTTTAAGAATTTCTTTTTTTATTTTTTCTGACCATATAAAATAACCATCAATATATCGAATATTTTTTGATATCTGGGAAAATGATATATACTCTTTAATTAGACTATTATTTACCATACCGCCTTCAGTATCTAATATAAAAGTTGAGACATTTAATTTTTTCAATATTTTTAAAAAGTTAGAATAAATCCACCTTGAATGATTTAATATTAATATATCGGGTTTGATTATGTATATCTCTCTAAAATTATAATATGGAACTAAATAATAAGTTACTTCAGCTAAATTCAATTTGGTAATTAAATATATATAACCATTTAAATCTCTATCAGGATGATCAACAACTATACATATTTTTTTATTCATTTAGGATTAATAATAATATAATAATTTATCCAAAAATAAAAATGATACTAAATAATAAAACGATTTTCATCAGCGGTGGAACTGGATCTTTTGGTAAATTTCTTACTAAAAAAATTCTTAAGGATCACAATCCAAAAAAAATTATAATTTATAGTAGAGACGAACTCAAACAATTTGAAATGAAAAATGAAATAAAAAATAAAATTGATGTAAAAAAGATGAGATTTTTTATCGGTGATGTGCGAGATGAGTCTAGATTAGAATCAGCTTTTAGGGGAAACAATATTGATTATGTAATACATGCGGCGGCTTTAAAACAAGTTCCAACTGCTGAGTATAATCCTTTTGAAGCAGTTAAAACTAATATTATAGGTGGGCAAAACATTATAAACGCTTCTGTAAAACATAAAGTAAAAAAAGTAATCGCACTAAGCACTGATAAAGCAGCATCTCCAATAAATCTTTATGGAGCCACCAAACTGGCTTCAGATAAATTATTTATATCTTCAAATAATTATGCTAGTCCACATACTAAATTATCAGTTGTTAGATATGGTAATGTTTTAGGGAGTAGAGGATCTGTTGTTCCTTACTTCCTACTAAATAAGAATAAAAAATATTTAAATATTACTGACATTGATATGACTAGATTTTCAATAACATTAGCTGAGGGAATTGATTTTGTACTAAATTCATTAAAGATTATGTGGGGAGGTGAAATATTTATTCCAAAAATTCCATCATATAAAATTATAGATGTTGCAAAAGCGATAAATCCAGGTGCAAAATTAAATATTATAGGAATACGTCCAGGAGAAAAACTTCATGAGGAAATGATAACCGAGTCGGATTCATTGAACACTGTAGAAAATAAAAATTTTTATGCAATTTTACCCAATAGCGAGTTCTTGGATTGGGATATGGATTATTATATCGCGAAAAATAAAAAATTTAATTTTAAAAGATGTAAAAAACTATTTAGTTATAATAGTAGAGATAATAAAATATTTTTAAAAGTGAATGAATTAAGAACGCTAATAAAAAAATTATAAATAGTCGATAAATTTGATTAAAAATAAATCTAAGCCAATCTGCATTATTCCAGCTAGGAGTGGATCGAAAAGAATTAAAAATAAAAATATTATAAATTTTTTCGGCAAACCACTAATATATTATTCTATAAATGCTGCAAAAAAATCCAAAGTTTTTTCAAGAGTAATAGTAAGTACCGACTCGAAAAGAATAATGAAAATAGCAAAAAATTACGGAGCAGAAGTTCCTTTTTTAAGAAGTAAAAAATTATCCAATGATAAAACTTCAACCAAAGAAGTTTTTATTGATGCAATAAATAAAATTAATTCAAAAAATGTTGATTTCCACTGCTTAATGTACCCTACCGCTCCTCTTATACAATCCAAAGATATTGCATCGGCATTTAAAAAACTTATAAATGAAAAAGCAGATGGACTAATGACCGTTTCCAAATATATGAACCATCCTCTAAGAAGTTTAATTATTAAAAATAATTATTTAAAATTTAAATGGGAAAAGTATAAAAAAAAAAATTCTCAGGATTTAGAAAAACTATATCATGACTGTGGAAATTTTTACTTTTTTAAAACAAAAAAAATACTTAATAGTAAAATCTTCTATCCAAAAAAAATGATACCATTTTATATGAAACTTTATAATTCAGTAGATATTGACAATTATGAAGATCTTAATCTTGCAAAAATACTGTTTAAAAATAAATGAAGAAAAAGATACTGATATTAGGAAGTTCAGGAATTTTAGGTAAGAATTTAGTAAAACAATTAAAAGTCAAATATAAGGTTTTACATAATGGTATAAAAAAAAGAAAGATTGATCTTACGAGATTGATGCCGCTAAAACAAATATTAAAAAATTCAAAACCAGATTTAATAATAAATTGTGCTGCAATTACAAATTTAGATTTTTGTGAGGTAAATAAAGTTCAATCAAAAAGAGTCAATGTTGATATTACAAATAAATTATTTTTTTTGAAAAAAAAAAATAATTATAATTTTAAATTTATACAGATCTCTACAGATCAAATGTATAATGGGAAAAAAAAACTAAAATCCTCAGAAAATTGTAAACCTGTTTCATTTAACGAGTATACTAAACAAAAATTAGCAGTAGAAAAAATTTGTATTAGAAATAAAGCAGTGGTTATTAGATTAAATTTTTTTTCTAAAGAGAAAAAAAATATATTTAATTGGGTTATAAAATCTTGCAAATTAAACCATAGAATTAATTTATTTAAAGACATACATTTTAATCCTATTTCTGTAAGTTCTCTGTCAAAAATAATAGAAAAAATAATACCAAAAATTTTAAAAGATGACATTGGTGGCATATACAACTTGGGTTGTAAAGATAATATAAGTAAAAGCAATTTTTGTATTTATGTCATAAATAAATTAAACTTAAATTATAAAAACTATAAAATAGTTTCATCAAATAAGTTTATTAAAACTAGGAGGCCAAAAAATATGTCAATGAATGTTAGTAAGTTTCAAAAAAAGTTTAAAATTAATTTACCTATTTTAAAAAATGAAATAAATAATTACTTGAAAGAAACAAATGTTAAAATTCAAAATTAACAAAAGTATTATTTCAAATAATTCAAAAACCTATTTTATTGCAGATATAGCTGCAAATCATGATGGTAAATTAAGTAGAGCAAAAAAATTGATAAGATTGTGTGCCAAGGCTGGTGCGAATGCTGCTAAATTCCAGCATTTTAAAGCCGAAACGATTGTTTTAGACGAGGGATTTAAGAAAATTGGTAAACTTGATCATCAAGCAAAGTGGAAAGAAAGTGTATTTAACGTGTATAAAAAGGCAAGTATAAATCCAAAATGGACTAAAGAGTTAATTAAAGAATGTAAAAAAAATAAGATAGATTTTTTAACTGCACCTTATGACCTAAATTACGTAGATGAATTAGATAGGTATTTACCGGCCTACAAAATTGGATCTGGAGATATAACTTGGAAAGAAATACTAATCAAAATAGCTAAAAAATTAAAACCTGTAATATTAGCAAGTGGTGCATCTACTATAAAAGAAACTATTGATGCAACTAGATTACTTTTAAAATACAATAAAAAAATAGTTTTAATGCAATGCAACACTAATTATACAAATAGTGGAGATAATTATAATTATATTAATCTTTTGGCATTAAAACAGTTTAAAGAAATATTTAAAAATAAAGTAATACTTGGTTTAAGCGATCATACAGCTGGACACGCTTCAGTTTTAGGTTCAATTGCACTAGGAGCCAGAGTGATTGAAAAACATTTTACAGATAAAAATGAAAGAATAGGCCCAGATCATAAATTTTCAATGAATCCAAACACTTGGAAAGAAATGATAAAAGCATCAAGAGAATTGGAAAAATGTCTAGGCAATGGGAAAAAGAAACTAGAAAAGAACGAAAAACTAAGCGTGGTAGTCCAAAGAAGAGGTGTTTGGGCAAATAAAGATCTAAAGAAAAATAATAAATTATTTTTAAAAGATTTAAAGTTTTTAAGACCTTGTCCAAAAGGAAGTATTTCTCCTTTTGAAATTAAAAATTATATCGGTAAAAAACTAAAAGTTAACATAAAAAAAAATAGTATAATCAGTAAGTCTTGTCTAAATTTATAATTTTAATACCAACATTTAATGAATATGAGTCATTAAAAAAAATTTTAAGCAAAATTCATAATAAATATCCAATATTAATTATGAATGATTGTTCCTCAGATAAAACAAAGAGCTTAAAAAAAAAATTCAAAAAAGTTTTATTCTTAGATAATAAAAAAAGATTAGGTTACGAAAATAATTTAAAAAAGGGCTTTAGATATTTATTAAAATCTAAATTTAATTATATTGTAACTTTTGATGCTGACGGTGAACATCACATAAAAAATTTAAGAAAAATAGAAAAAATTATAAGCAAAAATCAACAGTATGATATGCTGATTGGAGAAAGATCATTCTTAAATAGATTTTCTGAAAAAATAATATCTTATTTATTTTATTGTAAATATCGCATTAGAGATCCATTAAGTGGTTTAAAGATTTATAAAAAAAATTTATTAAAAAAATTTTATAAAAATATTGGTATAGGTTATTTTTTAGTAGATTTGGTATATATTTATTTAAAAAATAGAAACAAAATTAAAAATTTCAAAATTATAAGTGTAAAAGTCAAAAAACGGAAATCAAAAGTAGGGTCATTTATTTATGCAAATTTCAAAGTTTTGAAATGCGCAAAATTTATATTTTAGCTTATCTTATAAATTTGTCTCTTAAATGTTTTTCTAAATAAACTTCCCCAAAACTTGACTCACCACCCCAAAGATTTTCTTTAAACCATTTATTATTTTTAATGTACCATGTTCTGGGATCTCTAAAAGTATCAGCAATTTTATCAAATTTGTCTTCTGACATACCTACATAATTTAACCAACGATTAAGATCTTTGGTGGGTTTTACGTGATCATACTTTTTTACCATTTCTATTCCCTCTTCCCTATCCATATAACCTAGCCTAATATCTTTTGTAGAATGATCAGTTCCTCTACCGTATCCAAATTTTACAAATTTTAGATAATCATGTGCACCGTTTTCATGCATATCATCTAGGTTTGAAATTTTTCTGTAAGTCCTTTGGAAATCTCCTTGGTATTTTCTCCAACCATATAATTTTTCAGAAATCTTAGCATTGTTAACTCCATCCCAGTAAACATAGTTTTGAGAATAAATACCTCTGAGATTTATATCTGCTATTTCTGTATCTTCAGGATATTTTGCCCAGTGCAGATCTTCATCAGACAAGCCCATTTTAAAATTACTTTTGCTCATTTTCTCAAGTCCTGCGTCGGTAAAATTGTACCAATCATATCCTCTTAGATCATGCTCTTTTCTATGTCTTTTTGTAAACTCTACATAATCGTCATAAAAAAACATTCCTGATCGGTCCATGTAGCCATGTTCCCCCCACAAAATAAAGTTAATCTTTTCTCTTACGGCTATTTGAAATGGATAAGTCATTATTCCACAATGATTATGCCAATTCATGTCGCCCTGAATGTAAAATCCAAGCAAATTCATTTTTATCAAAGTTTCAATTTCTGGTTTAAAGATTATATGATCACACTTAAAAACATCTTTCATTCTTCTTAAATTGTATTCACCTTCCTCAGTATAATTATTTCCGTAATAAGTAACCAAAAGTGGATTTAAACCAAGGATGTTTTTGCTTAAATGAGTTTGAAAATAACTATCTTTGCCACCACTTACTCCAATGATTAAATCATAATCAGATTTTTTGTTTTTGTTTTCTTTAAAAAGTTTTTTTAATTTCTCCAATCTTTCGTCCCAATTTATCTCATTTCTTGCTATTTCAGAGTTTTGGCACCCAGTACACCATCCTCTTTCATCAAAATATAATTTCATATCAGTGTCAGTTTTATACAAACAATTTTTGCAATATATTTTCATTTATTAATAATTTCTTACATTTATTTGATTTGAAGATAGAATTTTCTTAGCGTTCATGTCTACTAATTCTTTATAATGCCAAATATTAGCAGATGCTAGACCTGAAGCGCCATTTCTGGCCCCGTCTATAAACTGATCGTATGAACCAATTCCTCCTAAAATAATTATTTTTCTATCTGTAATGCTTTTTACTAATTTTAAGATTTCAATATTGTAACCTTCGCCAGTTCCATCTCTAGATATATCATGAAGCAAAATTTCTCCAACATTTAACTTCTCTAACTCTTTAATAGCCTCCTTAATTTCAATATTTTCTTTTTTACGTCCATTATTTGAGTAAAGAGTATACCTGCCATTTTCTAATTTTAAATCTAAGTTTACAATTATTGCTTGAGAACCAAATTTTTTGCTAGCTTCATGAATTAACTGTGGATTTTCATAAAACATTGAATTTAAAGATACTTTGTCAGCTCCGTTTAATAAAACATCTTCTATTTGTTTAAGTTTTCTTATACCTCCACCCCATACTAAGGGCATGAAACAGATTTTATTTATTTTTTTTATTAAACCTAATGTGGAATATTCTGAATCAATATTAGAGTCTGGACGGTAACTATAACTTAGATCAAAAGAACCGTTAATATTCAAATAAATTAATTCATCAACCTTCCATTGATTAAATCTATCAACATCTTCAAAAGGGTTGCCAACAAATTGGTAGGACTTAAAATTTTTTGATTTAACAACATTTCCGTCTTTCAAAAGAATAACTGGTATTAATCTAGTTTTTAACACAGTTTTTCACCCATTCTTTCAAAAGATTAATTCCTGTTTCATGACTTTTTTCTGGATGAAATTGTATAGCAGTTATATTTTCTTTTTCAATTGAGGATACAAACTTTTCTCCATACTCGCAAAT
>CABZFJ010000011.1:30000-32924 GCA_902524995.1 uncultured Pelagibacteraceae bacterium
ACCTAAATAGTTTTCGCGGAAAACCAGCTATCTACGAATTTGGTTGGCCTTTCACCCCTTACCACAAGTCATCCAAAGACTTTTCAACGTCAACTGGTTCGGTCCTCCAGCAAGTGTTACCTTGCGTTCAACCTGCTCATGGTAAGCTCATTCGTTTTCGGGTCTAATTCATAAAACTAATCGCCCTATTAAGACTTGCTTTCGCTACGCCTACACCTAGATGGCTTAAGCTTGCTTTATAAATTAAGTCACTGACCCATTATACAAAAGGTACGCCGTCACTCTAAAAAGAGCTTCGACTGATTGTAGGCATGCAGTTTCAGGTTCTATTTCACTCCCCTAATAGGGGTTCTTTTCACCTTTCCCTCACGGTACTAGTTCACTATCGGTCACTGAAGAGTATTTAGGCTTAGAGGGTGGTCCCCCTATATTCGAGCAGGATTTCACGTGTCCCGCTTTACTCAAGAAATTTGTTAAACATTACTTATACGGGACTATCACCCTCTGTGGTTAGCTTTTCCAAACTATTCAAATTTTTTTAACAAATCTACTGGCCTGTTCCGTTTTCGCTCGCCACTACTAACGGAATCTCATTTGATTTCTTTTCCTCCGGTTACTTAGATGTTTCAGTTCTCCGGGTTATCTCTTTAAACCTATGAATTCAGTTTAAAGTAACACATAAAGTGTTGGGTTTCCCCATTCGGAAATTTACGGATCAAAACTTGCATACAGCTCCCCGTAACTTATCGCAGTATACCACGTCCTTCATCGGCTTTCAGTGCCAAGGCATCCGCCACACGCCCTTAAACGCTTAATTTATGCACAGAAAAAAATTCTGTGTTGAATTAAATTTTTAAAAAAATATTCATCTTTTCGAATATTTAATGATTGTTCTAAAATTAAAGAACAATCGGATATAGATATTGATAATAATAATTTTTTTCACGAAATGTAATAACTAAATGTTTCTTGGTGGAGGATAGCGGGATCGAACCGCTGACCTCCTGAATGCAAATCAGGCGCTCTCCCAGCTGAGCTAATCCCCCAGAATTTTTTGGTGGGCCGAGAAAGACTCGAACTTTCGACCCCACCCTTATCAAGGGTGTGCTCTAACCAACTGAGCTACCGGCCCTTTACTTAGAAGAGTGAAACATTGATTTTAAAAAGAGAAATGAGGACGGTCAACATTATCCTGTTATATTTTTTAGATTAAAATATAAATTTTAATCATCCTTAGAAAGGAGGTAATCCAGCCGCAGGTTCCCCTACGGCTACCTTGTTACGACTTCACCCCAGTCGCTGACTATACCGTGGTCAAGGGTTTTAAGCCTTGCCTTAAGGTAGAACCAACTCCCATGGTGTGACGGGCGGTGTGTACAAGACCCGGGAACGTATTCACCGCGGCGCGCTGATCCGCGATTACTAGTAATTCCAGCTTCATGTACTCGAGTTGCAGAGTACAATCCGAACTGAGGCATCTTTTTAGGATTTGCTTGACGTCGCCGTCTTGCTTCCTATTGTAAATGCCATTGTAGCACGTGTGTAGCCCAACACGTAAGGGCCATGAGGACTTGACGTCATCCCCACCTTCCTCCAGCTTATCACTGGCAGTTCTTTCAGAGTGCCCAACTTAATGATGGCAACTAAAAGTGAGGGTTGCGCTCGTTGCGGGACTTAACCCAACATCTCACGACACGAGCTGACGACAGCCATGCAGCACCTGTGTTTCGTCCGGCCGAACCGAAAACTTTAATCTCTTAAAGTCGCGACGAACATGTCAAGTGTTGGTAAGGTTCTGCGCGTATCTTCGAATTAAACCACATGCTCCACTACTTGTGCGGGTCCCCGTCAATTCATTTGAGTTTTAACCTTGCGGTCGTACTCCCCAGGCGGTGTGTTTAACGCTTTCGCTGCGACACTGAAAATAAATTTCCAACGTCTAACACACATCGTTTACGGCATGGACTACGAGGGTATCTAATCCTCTTCGCTACCCATGCTTTCGTTCCTCAGTGTCAGTAATGATCCAGAAAGCTGCCTTCGCAATTGGTATTCTTTCTAATATCTACGAATTTCACCTCTACACTAGAAATTCTGCTTTCCTCTATCATACTCTAGCTAAAAAGTTTTGATGGCAGTTCCAGAGTTAAGCTCTGGGATTTCACCACCAACTATTTTAACCACCTACGAACTCTTTAAGCCCAGTAATTCCGAACTACGCTAGGTCCCTTCGTATTACCGCGGCTGCTGGCACGAAGTTAGCCGGACCTTCTTATTCGGGTACAGTCATTTTCTTCCCCGACGAAAGAGCTTTACAACCCAAGGGCCTTCTTCACTCACGCGGCATCGCTGCATCAGAGTTTCCTCCATTGTGCAATATTCCCTACTGCTGCCTCCCGTAGGAGTTTGGGCCGTGTCTCAGTCCCAATGTGGCTGATCATCCTCTCAGATCAGCTATTGATCATAGTCTTGGTAGGCCATTACCCCACCAACAAACTAATCAAGTGCAGGCTCATCCTTTGGCGCATAAAGCTTTCTCTGTAAAGACTTATGAGGTATTAGCACAAGTTTCCTCGTGTTATTCCTCACCAAAGGGAAGATACCTACATGTTACTCACCCGTCTGCCACTAAGTATTGCTACTTCGTTCGACTTGCATGTATAAGGCGTGCCGCCAGCGTACGTTCTGAGCCATGATCAAACTCTCAAGTTTAAAAACGGCGCACACTAGCTTCTACATAATTACTAAGAATAATAATTATGTATGATTTGAAGTGTGTACGACAAATTTTGGTAACCTTAACCGTCCACACTTCTCTTTTTAAAATATATACAATCAAAATAGCTAATTGGGTATGTCCCAATAAAAAACATTTTTTAAATGTTGAGTGGATCGCTTATAAATAATAATATTAATAAATCAAG
>CABZFJ010000012.1 GCA_902524995.1 uncultured Pelagibacteraceae bacterium
TTAAAACCTAGACCTTTCGCTCCAATAAAAGCTGAAATAACAGCCATTGAGAAACAAACCATGATAACTTGGTTTACACCAATTAAAATATCTCGTCTGGCCGTTGGAATTAATACTTTAGACATTAGTTGCCAATTGTTACAACCACTCATTCTTCCAGCTTCAATTACTTCAGGAGGAATGGCTCTTAGTCCTAATAAAGTAAGCAATATCATAGGTGGAACAGCGACTACCATAGTTATAATTACTGCAGCATGGTCACCAACTCCAAACAGGACAAGTGCAGGAACTAACACAGCATATTGAGGCATTGTTTGCATAACTAAAAGAATTGGATATAGGGCTTTTTCTACACGTTTACTTTTATAAGCTGCAATACCAAGACTTAGCCCAAATATAAAGGATAGAGGCGCAGCAACTAAAATAAAAGAAAGCGTTTGCATTGATGGTTTCCATTGTCCAAATATAGAAATGTAAACCATGGTTAAACCAGCAAATAATGCCAATCCTATTCCACTTAATTTATAAGCAAGTATTGCAAAACCGGCTGCAACTATTGTCCATGGTAGACCTGGTAACTCTGCCCAAGGGTTCGCATCGATCCAATCCCAACTTGTAAAAGCAACAATTGTTTCAAGTCCACCCAACAGAATTTCTCTTATTAATTCTATTAAAAAGGTCATAAAAGCTGTTAAATTTCTGCTAATTTGCAAAATTATTGGTCTGGTTTTAAATTCTTGAGTGTCCTCATTCCAAAATTCCATTGGCATCCACTCATTCATTAAGAAAAACAACGAGTCATTTATCCATATTGGTAACCATCCAAGCAATGGAGGAAGTCGCCAGAAAACATCAAAGGCGTAATATCTTACTTCTTTGCCTAAAAATATATAACTACTTTGATTAGGGTCTTTTACGAATTCAGCTTGGCCTCTAATGAACTTATATGTTTCTGGAACATCAATAGCAAAACAAAGAGCAAAGAAAACAATTAATAGAAATAACCACTGAAATATTTTTGGATATTTTTTTAGAAATTCCATAATTTATTTTCCGTTCTTTCTTCCACCAAAGACAGTATTTATTATTTTTGTCGGGTTAATTGACCCTATTGTTTTGTTATTTTCATCTATAACTGCTACAGATTTTTCTTGTGTTAATATTTTTTCAGCAACATTCTCTATAATTTCATTTTTTGGGACTTTAACATCTCCTAAATTATTAGATATAGATTTGTCCATTACATCTTCAATTAATAAAACTTTTTCTCTAGGGACTTCTTCAGTAAATTTTCTTACATATTCTGTAGCTGGGTTTAAAACAATATTTGCGGGTGTATCTAGTTGTTCAATTATACCATCTTTCATAATTGCAATTCGATCAGCAAGTTTTAATGCTTCATCAAAATCATGAGTAATAAACATAATTGTTTTTTGTAATTTTTCTTGAAGTCTTAAGAATTCATCTTGCATTTCCTTTCTAATTAGAGGATCTAAAGCAGAAAAAGGTTCATCTAAAAACCATATATCGGGCTCTACTGCGAGAGATCTTGCAATTCCAACTCTTTGTTGTTGTCCACCTGAAAGTTCTCTTGGAAAATAATTTTCTCTTCCATCAAGTCCAACTAATTTAACCATCTCCATTGCTTTATCAATACTTTCCTCAGTTTTGATACCTTTGATTTGAAGGGGGAAAGCTATATTTTCTACAACAGTTTTGTGTGGAAGAAGAGCGAAGCTTTGAAAAACCATACCCATTTTATTTCTTCTAAGCTCTATTAATTCTTTATTATTTAAATTTAATAAATCTTGACCTTCAATGAAAATTTTTCCACCTGTTGCATCTGTTAGTCTAGATATGCACCTTAGCAAAGTTGACTTACCAGATCCAGATAAGCCCATAACAACGAGCATCTCTCCCTTTGCTACTTCAAAAGAAGCATTGTTAACACCTACTATACAACCATTTTGTTGAAAAGTTTTGGCATCAACATTACCAATTGAGTCTTGAAGCATCTTTTTGGCATTTTCTCCAAAAATTTTATAAACTGCTTCGCATTTGATTACTGCCTCAGACATAATTACTAAGAAAGTATACGAAAATTAATTAAATTAAAATCTATATAATTGATGCTATTTTTCATCAGAAATTTTTAATAAAATATACCCTTGTATCTATTCCAGTGCTTAAAAAACTTAAAGCTTCACCACTTATTGTAATTGTTTCATCCACTCCTACGTTATTTCCACTAACAGTAAAACCTGCATAACATTTTCTTTTTTCAGCATCCCATTTTACATATGTATCATCAATCTTATTTCCATTAATTGTGTAAAGCTCATGAGCTCTAAAATTGAGAAAATTAGCTCCCATTATAGCCCTTTGAGGAATAAGTTTTGTAGCATTGCATACACCTTCATAAAGTTCATCCGATAATTTGTAATGCTCAGTACCATCAAAGGTGACCAGTATACCTGATGGGAGTTTTGAAATTAATGCGCTCAGTTTTCTTTCACTTGCAATTCTTTCTTCTTCTAATTTCATTTTCCTGACTAATTCATCTCCCCCTCCAAATATTTTATTTAAAATTGCAAAAAATAAAATAATAACTAATGTCAAAAATATAAGTCCAATAAATTGTTTTACTGTTTCTGGTAGTTTTTTAATTGTATTAAATGAATTATCGCTAGACATTAATCTTGTAATTTACCATTTTTCCAAATTCCTATTTTTTGTTCTCCATTTGCCCAAGTAAATGTTCCTTCGCCATTCATAAATCCATTTACCCACTGACCCTCATAAGTAGAGCCATCCGGAAAAGTTAGAGTTCCCATTCCACTCCAAACGCTATTTTTAAATTCACCTTTATATATATATCCATTAGGCCATGTTTCTACACCTTGGCCATTTTTTTTTGTATCAACCCATTCACCTTCGTAAGTTGTTTTATCTGTATAAACCCATTTGCCATAACCATTTTCGCAATTACCTTCTTTGCATCCTGTGCTTCTTGCATTTGCAGTTGTAATTAAAAATAAACTAAAAAATATTAAAACTAGGTATTTTATCATTAATGTATTTTACACAATTTCTTATAAAAAAAAATCCCCCCCAACAGAGTTGGGAGAGATTTATATAAGTTATTAATTATTAGCCTTAGTGATCGTGTGTAAATTCTTCCCACACTTTTTTGTTGTCGGCTAACCATTTTTTAGCTGCATCTTCATGAGTCATTTTATCAACGTCAACTAATGCAGCCATTGCACCAATTTGACTTGTAGAAAATGAGAGTTTTTTGAATACCTTAGCAGCTTTTGGATGTGTTTTTGGAAAATCCTCGTGAACTGCTTTTTTCAAATAACCATCTGGAGATCCACATTTTCCATCACCACCATCAGCTGGTCTACAGCCTGCTGTGTATGGAGGGAAATCGATAAATGTAAAACCTGCACCATCAGTAAAGTTTGGTGTCCAGTTGAAAATTATAGTACCTCTTCCTTCTTTTTCAGCAGCTGCTAACTCTGCCCAAAGTGCATCTGCACCTCCTGCAAATTTAACCCACCATAAATCACCTAAGCCAAGAGCATCAATCCTTTGAGGGATTAAGTCACCATGCCAAGTCTGTGGACCTTCCAACATTCTTCCTTTTCCATCTGGGGAATCAGGTGTTGTAAAGTTTTTTGCACAATCTGGATTTTTTAAAGCTGTCCAATCTGGTAGACCTGGGCATAGACCTTTTTCAACAACCCAGTTTGGGTATCCCATATCCTCAAGTGTTCTTGCTTCGTGATCTCCATAATCTAACAAACCACCTTTATCCAAAGCAGTCGTGAATGATTTACCGAAAGCAGACTCCCACACTTCATGAGATAAAGTCACGTCACCTATTCTTATTGACTCGTAAACTGCTTGTGAATCAGCATTTACATATTTAACATTATTACCCATACTTTCAAAAATCCCGCCTATAACATAAGCCATAACAATTTGGCTTGACCAGTTGTGAGTTGGGATTACTATAGGTTTTTTACTATCCGCTGCGTTTGAAATTCCTGCAAAACTTACTAATGAAATTACTATAGCTGATAGTAATGATAGTATTTTCTTCATTTATTTCTCCTCTCTTAATATATTAAGTTTTTAATTATCCTTAAAATTAATAGAACAGTCAACAAAAGTTGATACTAAAATTTATATATACAATTAATCAGTACTGATTTATTCTTAAAACTAATTATCACTGATTTAAAATGTTGAAAGAAAATTTAAGAATAAATGAACCTGGTTTAAATGTTTTGCCACCTGGGGTTGAAAGACATGTAATTAATGGTGGTGGACTTATAGGAGTTCAGATTTTTCCCGATGATAAAATTGAAATTATTAATAATGAAGGAAATCAAATTTGCGAAATAGTTGTTTTTAATTCTAATGGAAATTCAGATCCATCGATTTTAAATTTAAAATCTTCTAAATTAGAAAATGATGTAATCAAAATTTTAAATAAAAATGAAGAAAGTTCAAAAATTGCATTGCGTCAATTAGAAAAAAGAAATCTTAAAATCGCAAAGTCTAAATCTTCAATCCTTTTTGATAAAGATACTCCGCCAGGAGAAATAATTAAAATAACCTCAAAAGATAAATGTTATTGTATTTTTTCTGCCCCTGGCAATGATATGTTGGTTCATGAACAAAATCCTCCTACAGAATTAACTTTATTTATTAAAAGAAATAATATTGTTGATTATAAAGAACATAGAATAATTCCAGATCCAATTTTTGATCCTTTAGACGAAAAAAATATTGCAAAACAATCAGCAATTTCTTTTGAAGTTAAAGAAGGAGATTATATTCAAATAATTTGTCCAACCGGTAGACAATGTTCAGATTTTGTTGCTTTTGATACAGCTAAATTAGGTAAAGGTATAGAGAAAGGTTTAGATTGGCAAACAACCAGAACCTTTATGGGTAATACTTTTCCAGGACCAGGATTATATTCAAAATTTTATGATACAGATCATGAACCTTTAGTAGAAGTAATAAGAGATACTGTTGGTAGACATGACACTTTTAATCTTGCTTGTACATCAAAGTATTACGAAGATGCTGGTTATTTTGGGCATCCAAATTGCTCAGATAACTTAAGTGGTGCTATGGGAAATTTTGGTGTCAATAGTCAAAAAGGATGGCACGCTATAAATTTATTTTTTAACACTTCGGCAGGAGGTTTAAATACTGTGCTTTCTGATGAGTCATTTGCTAGACCTGGAGATTATGTAATATTGAGGGCTTTAAAAGATCTAACTTGCGGAACATCAGCCTGTCCAAGTGATATAGATCCATGTAATTCATGGAACCCTACAGATATTTTTGTTAGAACTTATGAAAAAAAAAGAGAATTTACAAAATCTTTTGCATTTAGAATGAAACCAGACTCAGAATTAAAACTAACAAAAAATACAGGATTTCACGAAAGAACTTCTAAATTAACAAGAAATTTTGTTGATGCTAGAGGATATTGGCTACCCAATGATTACACTAAACATGGAGTAATAAATGAATATACTGCTTGTAGAGAAAAAGCAGTTCTAATTGATTTGTCTTCATTAAGAAAATTTGAAATATTAGGTCCAGATGCAGAAGAATTGATGGACTATACTTTAACTAGGAATGTTAAAAAATTATCGATTGGACAGATAATTTATTCTTCGATGTGTTATGAAAATGGTTCTATGTTTGATGATGGAACATTGTTAAAAATGAGTGATCATGGATTTAGATGGGTATGTGGTGATGAATACGCAGGTGAATGGTTAAAAGAACAAGCAAAAAAGAAGAAATTTAATGTTTTAGTTAAAAACTCTACTGATCAAATAAATAATATTTCTCTACAAGGGCCAAATAGTAGAAAAATTTTAGAAAAGTTTATTTTTACTCCACCGACACAACCTTCTATTTCGGAATTGCAATGGTTTAGATTTACAGTCTGTAGAGTAAAAGAACTTAGTGGAATTCCATTAATGGTTTCTAGAACTGGATACACAGGGGAATTAGGATATGAAATATGGTGTCATCCTTCTGATGCAACAGCAGTTTGGGATGTGCTTATGGAAGCTGGAAAAGATGAAGGATTAATACCTGCTGGATTTGGAGCATTAGATTTATTAAGAATTGAAGCTGGTCTAATATTATTTGGTAATGAATTTGACGGTCAAGTTGACCCGTTTGAAGCTGGTGTTGGATTTACGGTTCCTTTAAAAACAAAAATAGCAGATTTCATTGGTAAAGAAGCATTAATAAAGAGAAAAGAAAATCCGCAAAAGAAATTAGTTGGATTAGAACTTGTAGGCAAAGAAAAAGCTAATCACGGCGATTGCGTTCATATTGGAAGATCGCAAGTTGGTGTGGTTACGAGCGGATGTCTATCTCCCAATTTAAATAAAAATATTGCATTGTGTAGAATTGATATTGGCCATTCACAAATAGGTATGAATGTTGAAATTGGTAAAATTGACGGACATCAAAAAAGAATACCTGCCAAAATTGTTGGTTTTCCACATTACGATCCTCAAAAAACACGTGTAAAATCTTAATGTCAAAATCATCAAAGGATTTACTGGAATTTTGGGAAGATCAAATGAAACTATCCCATACATCCAGTAATTACTTTTTCAGAAAATCACCTTCGCATTATCACATGATGTTGATTGTGATGAATTCCTATAAGTTAAATGAAAACTTATCCGTCGAAGAACTTAAGACTAGACTTTTTAAAACTTCTAGACCTAAATCTGCACTTATGATCAAGGAAGCTTGTGATAAAGAATTTTTTTACCTCGAGAAAACTGGAAATGATCATAGAAAAAAGTACGTTTTACCCACACAAAATTTTATTAACGAATTTAACGAATATTTGAAAACTCTCAAAAATCTGAGTTTTTAAACATAAATCTCATAAATATTTAGAATTTATATAAATTATATATAAAAATTATTATATTTTTTCCTTTGATAAAAAATTACAGTTCATTCATGTCGTTACCGACAAAAGCAAAAGTTGTAATAATTGGTGGAGGTATTCACGGTTTAAGTACTGCTTGGAAACTTTCTGAAAAATATAAAAATCCAAATGATGTGGTTGTTCTAGAAAAAAAAGAAACTGCTGCAGGTGCAAGTGGAATTGCATGTGGAGTGGTTAGAAATAATTATTTTCAACCAGCAATGAGAGAATTAATGGCTCATTCAGTTAGTGTTTGGGAAAGTGATCCAGAGGCATTTAAATATAATGCAGTTGGCTATATGCAAATTTCTCCAGAAGTAATGCATAAAGATGTAGCAAGTATTTACGAACAACAAAAAGATATTGGATATGAATCAGAATTTATAGAAGGTGAAAAAGATTGCATGAAATATATGCAAGGAATTTTTAGTGATTGGCAAGCAAAAGGTATTACTTCAGTCTTGCATGAAAAAAAAGGTGGATACGCTTTTAATAAAGACTCAATCAAAGCATTAGAGAAAAAAGCAAATTCAAACGGTGTAAACGTTCATAAAGGAGTAAAGGTTACAGGTTTTAAAAGAGGAAGTAACAGCAATGCAATTACTGGGGTAGTAACTGATAAAGGAACAATTGATTGTGATCAGGTAGTTATTGGAGCAGGACCATGGGTAAGAGATTTTTGGAACATGTTAGAGTTACCAAAAACAACAAATATTAAAAACGCGAACAACGGAAAAATGCATGAAGTTGAAATGTGGAAATACTGGTTCCTACAGGAAGGTATATTAGGTGTTGATGCTGATTATTTAAAAACTAATGACGGCAAATCCCCTCCAGTAATTCATGTTGATACTGATGCACCTTTATATTCCGATACAGATGGAAAGTTAATAACAGATGAGCTTTGGGGAATTTATTACAAACCTGATATTGAAGGTTTGGGAGTTCAAGGAGGAACTTCTCCTTATATAGTTCAAAAACATTTTGATGATGTTGATGTTGATCCGTACGGTATAGATTCACCAGAATATCAAACAACAGATAAATTTTCAGATATGTGGACATCGGCACTAGCTCACATACAAAAGCGTTTCGTTGGTAAGTCTAACTTATATAGAAGAGGACCATCTGGAGGTTTAGGCTGTTTAACTCCAGATTCTTTTCCAATATTTGATAGATTTTTTGAAAATGTTTATATGATTGCTGATGCAAATCACGGTTATAAAATGATAGGTGTAGGGCACCTTGTGGCACAAGAAATTTTAGGTCATGAAAGTGAATTGTTAAAACCGTTTAGGTTCGATAGATACGAAAAAGGTAAACTACATCCGACATCTAACAGTCCGTTTCCTTGGAGTTAATTTATCTAAGTAGACAAACGTTTTTTTTTCAGTTACCTTTTGATCTGAAAATTCAAAGGGGGAAGAATGACGGATCTTGAAAAACATGTAAACCAGCCAGGTAGAGCCAAACTCGTCAAAAAAGTTAGAGAAAAAATAAACGAATTAGGAATTACTTATATATATTATCAATTTATCTCAGTTACTGGAAGAGTAGTTGGTAAAGGAATACCCGCAGACCACTGGGAAAGAACTGCAGAAAAAGGTTTTCAATTAGTTTACGGAGCAACTGCAAATTTATTTTTAGATCGTCATAATAATTATATTGGTTATGGTCCAGAAGCTATGGAATTGGTAGGAATACCTGATCCAGAAACCTTTGTTCAATTACCTTGGGACAAGAGAGTTGGAAGAGTTTTTGTAACTTGTTTTAGAAATAGAGAAGAAAGAAAAAATCCAGGTGGTCATTTAACAAGTGACTGCAGGGGTAATCTTAGAATTTTCATGAACGAATTCAAAAAGAAACATGGATTAGAATTAAGAGTTGGAACAGAGCCTGAAATGATGTGGTTAACAAAAAATCCTGACGGAACACCGACGGGACAAGGTTTCTCAAAACCATTCTGTTATCATATTGATCAATTTGAGTCTTTAAGACCTGTATTTATGAAGGTTATTGAATACGCAAAAGCGATGGGTCTTGATATGATACAAGGTGATCATGAAGATGCACCTGGTCAATTAGAACTTAATTGGACATTTGATAATGTTTTAAGAAATGCGGATAGGCTGTCTACTTACAGGCAAATTTGTGCACAAGTAGCAAGAGAACATAATCTTATTGCTTGCTTTATGACTAAACCATTTATGGGAGTTTCGGCAAGTGGATGTCACACTAATATGTCATTATGGAAAGGTGGAAAGGTATCTGTAAATAAATTGGGTAACAAAAAACTTCCAGGTGTAGAGGAAGTCTTTAGTTATGTATCAGGAGGAACAAATACTTTTATGCCTGATACAAAAGATATGCAATTGCCAGGAAAAATTGGACTACAATCAATCGCAGGGATAATGAAACACTTGCCTGCTTTAACAGCAATTGGTTCGTCTACAGTTAACTCATATAGAAGATTGTGGGATCAAGGTTTCTGGGCACCAGTATACGCTGACTGGGGTTATCAAAATAGAACTTGTGGTCTAAGAGTGTCTGCTCCAGGTAGATTTGAATATAGATCAGTTGACTCTATGCATAATCCTTATTTGTTAGGTGCTGCATTGCTAAAAGCTTGCGATGAGGGAATATCTAAAAAAATGAAACCAGCTAAACCAGAGTCTAGAAATATATATGAAGCTCAAAAAGCTGGTAAAGATGTTAAGAAACTTCCACTAAGTTTAGGTGAAGCTTTAGATAGATTGGCAGAGGATGAGCTTATAAAATCATCAATGCCAGATGAAATGTATAAAGTATTTAATTGGTACAAACGAGATGAGTGGGAAAAATTCCTTGGAGCAACAACACAATGGGATCTTGATACTTATTTAGATTGTCTACCGTAGTAGGATAAAATATGTGCGGGATTGCAGGATTAATTCATAGAGGAAATACTTCAAACGTTGGTTTTGAACTTCAAGGTATGCTTCAAGCATTAAAGCATAGAGGTGAAGACTCAACTGGATACGCTCTATACGGAAAAACTAACGGTCAAAATTTTATCATGAGATTTAAAGTTGGAGAAAATGTCGGTGAAGGCAGTACTTCAGTCATGGAAGATGTTTCAGTATATGATGAAAGAAAAAAAATAGTTGATGGATATTTATCTGATTTGGGAGCAAAAATAATTAAAGAAGAAAGAATACTTCCTTATTCATTAAGATATGAAATTGAATACAATAAAGATCTTATGGAGTTTTCGCAAAAAATAGAAAGTGTGCCTGGTGTTGAAATTCTATCAATGGGTAAATCATTAGAGGTAATTAAAGATTTAGGAAATGCTGAAGCAGTATGTAAGAGATATAACCTTGATAAATTAGTTGGCACTCATGCAATTGGCCATGCAAGAATGGCAACAGAGTCAGGAGTGGATATTAAATCTGCTCACCCATTTTGGGGATATCCTTTCAGTGATGTATCTGTTGTTCACAACGGTCAATTAACTAATTATTGGAACAATAGAAGAGTATTAGAGAATAAGGGAATGAGATTTATGTCAGAGTGTGACTCTGAATTAATTGCAGTTTATTTGGCTGAAAAAATGAGAAATGGAGCAACACTAGAAGAAGGAATGAAAGAGTCTTTAACGGGCTTGGATGGAGTTTTCACTTACTTCGTTGCTACCAAAGACTCTTTAGGGATGGCTAAAGATACAATGGCTGCTAAACCACTGGTATTATATGAGTCTGAAGATCTTGTAGCTATGGGTTCGGAGGAAATAGCAATTAGATCAGTACTACCACATGAAATAGAAACATATGATCCTTTTGATGGAGAGGTTAAAGTATGGCAAATTTAAAAACATCAGAAAAAAAGACTAAAGCTCAATCAATGGGACTTCATTCAGAAGTCTTAACTGGAAAAACACAACAAAAATTTTTTAATCCCGATGAAGCAGAAAATTTTTATTATTTTGGAACATATGATGTGGATTTCAACAAAAGAACAGAAATCGATGTAAAAAATATGGAATGCAGGGAAGCCAATAAAAAAATTGATGAATTAATGAAAGATGGATATGGAACAATAGTTATAAAGAATCCTCAAGGAAAACATAGTTTAGGTGTAGGAATTTTAAATAAATTAAATTTAATATTTGAAGGAAGTTTAGGTTATTTTGGATGTGGATCAATGGATGGTCCAATAGTTAGAATTAATGGAAGAGTTGGTTGGTCTTGTGCTGAAAATATGATGGCTGGCAAAGTAGTAATAGAAAAAAATGCGGGGTCTTGCTTTGGGGCAGCTATCAGAGGTGGTGATCTGATATGCAAAGGAAGCGTGGGTGCAAGAACTGGTATTGATCAAAAAGGTGGAACTATAATAATTGGTGGAGATGCTGGTGCTTTTACTGGGTTTATGATGCAAAGAGGCAGAATAATAATATTGGGTGACGTAGGTATAAACCTAGGTGACTCTATGTATGATGGGACAATTTTTGTAGGTGGAAAAATTGGTTCATTTGGTAGTGATGCTGTCGAAGCAGAATTGACTGATTCAGATCAAGACTGGTTAAGAAGAAAATTAAAGGTTGCGGAGATCGGAGAAAACTTCGATGTTTCTAAAATGACCAAAGTTGTATCAGGAAAAAAACTTTGGAATTACGATGCTCTAGAACCTACAGAAAAAAAAGGAGCAATTTAAATGGCAAAGAAAAAAAACGGTAATGGAAAGTCAAACGGACATTCTAATGGTAATGGAATAGCTTCAAGAAATAAAAGTTTGTTGGGACACAACGCTATTTTTACTCCAGAAGTTATGGACGACATTCATATTAAAGCAGAATTGGGAAGATATAGAATGCGTGGAATGGCTTTAATGAAAAAAATACCAACTTTTGATGATCTAGTTTTCTTGCCAGGTACATTAACAAGATTTGTTATTGAAGGTTACAGAGAAAAATGTGAGACCAAAACTATTATTGGTCCAAGATGTGAAAATCCAATCGAGCTTGATATTCCAGTTTATATTACAGGGATGAGTTTTGGGGCGTTATCTTATGAAGCAAAGACTGCTTTAGCCAGAGGTGCTACAATGGCAGGTAGTGCAACATGTTCAGGTGAAGGTGGAATGATACCAGATGAAAGAAGATATTCAGAAAAATGGTTTTATCAATGTATTCAATCAAGATATGGTTTTAACCCACACCATGCACAACTAGCTGATGGAATTGAAGTATTTATAGGACAAGGTCAGAAAGTTGGAATGGGAGGTCACTTAATGGGTCAAAAAGTTACTGACCAAGTTGCAGAAATGAGATCACTACCCGCAGGTATTGATCAAAGATCTCCAGCAAGACACCCTGATTGGTTGGGTCCAGACGATTTAGCTTTAAAAGTACAAGAGCTTAGAGAATTAACAAAAAACAAAGTACCAATTCAATTAAAACTTGGTGCAGCAAAAGTTTATGATGATGTTAGGATGGCAGCAAAATGTGATCCAGATTCAATTTATCTTGATGGAATGGAAGGTTCAACAGGTGCTGGACCACACATTGCAGCTGCAAACACAGGTATCCCTGGAATTGCTGGAATTAGAGAAGCAAGAAGAGCTTTAGATGATGTAGGTAAAACTGGAAAAGTAACTTTAATTTATGCAGGCGGTGTTAGAGATGGAGCGGATATGGCTAAAGCTTTAGCGCTTGGTGCAGATGCAATTGCAATTGGAACCGGTGCAATGGTGGCTTTAAATTGCAATAAAGAAATACCAGAATCTAACTTCGAAAAAGAAATGGGTGTTCCTGCAGGTCATTGCTATCACTGTCATACAGGTAGATGTCCGGTAGGAGTGGCTACTCAGGATCCAAAATTAAGAAAAAGATTAAATCCTGATGATGCAGCATTAAGAGTATACAATTATTTGCATGCGATGACATTAGAGGCTCAATTATTGGCTAGAGCATGTGGAAAAACAAATATTCACTCACTAGAGCCAGAAGATATGGCAGCATTAACTATGGAAGCTTCGGCTTTAGCAAAAGTACCTCTTGCAGGAACAAATCATACAGTAGGAGTTAAAGATTTTCATAAAATTTAATTTCAAATATGGCTAAAAAAAAAGGTAAAAAGAAAGTCAAATCAAAAGAGATAAAAGGTGAACTAGGAAAAAAAAAAGAAACTGCTAGAGAGAAAATGATTGGCCAAACTATTGGTTACAGATACGATGTAAATCTTTTACCTGATTACAGCCGACTTACTCCATTTTTAAAAAAATATATAGAAGCTATGGGTTGGGACGATCTTAATTGGTTAGAAGACGTTCATATGGGTTATGAAGAAAATAGGCCCGCTGTTTTTGACAGAAATGCAAACGGTTGGGTAACAATTCCAAGTAATATAAAATTGCCAAATAATCAGCAAGATAGAGATATGATTGCCAGAGAGTTATTAGTAAAATTTCAAATGTCTCCGAATCATCCTATGGTTGATTTGAAAAAAGCTTATTTAAAATTCTAAGTTTCAATTTGAAGTTGATAAAATAATTATTAACATCTAATTTTTATAACAAAAATAAAATTGTCAGCATTAAAAAAATTTCATAAAGTTCATTAACTATTAATAGGAGAGAGAAATATGACTGATCAATTAGGTGCTCTCACAACATTATTTACAGAATTCTATTATTGGGTAACTGTGGTTCTTATGTTTTTGATCCACGTAGGATTTTGTATGTATGAAGTTGGGGCATCTCGTTACAAACATCACCAACATACTCTTATGAAAAATACTATGCTAATACCACTGGTAACGGTTACATGGTTTTTCTTTGGTTGGTGGATATACTGGGCATTTCCCACAGGACCTGGATTAGCTCCTTCAATAATGACTGAAAGCACTGGTTTAGTTCTTGGAGGTGGATTTGGTGGAAATGATCTTGCTAACCCTACAAATGCATTGATGGCAGTAAATCTAAACGATCATATAATGGGTGTCTTCTGGGCAGCCTTTTTATTATTTTCATGGACTGCAGCTTCAATTGTATCTGGAGCGGTTATTGAAAGGATAACTACTTTTGCATTTGGAATACTTGCAATTGCAATTGGATCTGTTTTCTGGACAATTGATGCTTCATGGGGATGGCATTTTGATGGATGGATGTTAAAAATATTAGGATATCACGATGCATATGCTTCTGGAGTAATTCACGCAATTGCCGGAGGTTTTGCTTTAGGTGTTCTTGTTGTTTTAGGGCCAAGAATTGGAAAATTTTCATCTAGTGGAGAACCAAGAAATATTGGACCAAGAAATCCTTGGCTAGTAACTGTTGGATTATTTTTAATCTATACAGGTTTTTGGGGTTTTTACGCAGCATGTAATGTACCAATTTACGATCTTGGACCAGAATATGGTATGGAAGGTGTAACTTTCTTTACGGCAACTAACATCTACCTAACGCCTACAACACTTAGCGGAATAACGATGAACTTTTTAATGTCGTTATCTGGAGGTTTGTTGGCTGGATATGTAATATCAAAGGGAGATCCTTTCTGGACTTATTCATCAGGACTTGCAGGCATAATATGTGCATCTGCAGGTAATGATTTATATCATCCAATACAATCAATGATAATCGGTATGATCGGAGTGGTTATAGCTTACAAAATGCATTACTGGGTCGAGAAAAAATATAAAATCGACGATGCAGTTGGAGCAGTAGCTGTTCATGGTTATGCTGGATTTGTTGGTCTTGTAATATGTGGTTTCGTTTTAAATGGTTATCCTTCATCTGGATACAGTGTAGGAGCTATGTGGGACGGAACTAATTATGCAGCAATTAATCCTCTAGGAATGTTTATCGGAGCAATAATAATGTTTTTTGTTTTAGGTATGCTTCCTGGATATATAATAGCTAAAGTTCTAAATGGAATGGGTAAACTAAGAATACCTAAAGAAGTTGAGCTTGCAGGACTTGACTATACAATAATGGAAGAGGCTAAAGAAGACGAAAAAGCAGTAGTCTCAGCCAGTAGATAAAGGAGGTATGTAAATGGCAACAGTATCAAATTGGGTAGATCATTTAAGTGCCTCTGAGGTACAAGGATCTGTCTACCCAGGTGTTGGGGCTGAAGGAGTGCTTGTAATAGTAGCGATTCTTATTTGGGTTGGCTGGCATGTTATTTCATCTAAACAAGAAGATGGTAAGATGAATGAAATTGTCAGAAAAAAACCTAGTTCTAACGACTGGAAGAGCAATATAACAGACGGTTAAAACTTTAAAGAGGGCACATGAAACATTGTGCCCTCTTTTTCGAATGGAAAATTCTAAAAATAAAAATCAAGAGGAAAATAAAACACCAAGTAAAATGGCAAGACTTTCATGGCCAAAAGCAAAGTATGGTGTCTTTGCCGCAATCATCATTATTGTATTAGTAAATCTCGTTTACTATAAAGATTTTCTATTATCTTTAATTTAATTAATTTTTATGTGTGGAATTGTTGGAATATATCTAAAATCAAAAAAGTTTGAAAATGATTTAGGTAAAATGTTGTCTGGAATGTTGATTAATATGGAGTCCAGAGGTCCTGATAGTGCTGGTTTTGCTATTTATACAAAAGAAAAAAAGGATGAATTAAAATATTCAATATGTATTAACAATTTAGCTTTTGAAAAATTTAAAAAAGATATTTCAAAAAAAATTAAATTAACTAAAATATTAAAAAATTCGGACCACGTAATTTTAAGATCCAAAGAAAAACTAAAAAAAGTTTTGAATATTTTAAATGAATTTAAAGGAGTTTCTTTAGTTGGTTTTGGTAATTCTATTGAAATATTCAAGCAAATTGGAAATCCTAAGGAAGTAGTAAAAATGTTTAATTTAGAAAATTTTAGTGGGACGCATGGGATAGGTCATACAAGAATGGCTACTGAAAGTGCTATAACAACCGACGGATCTCATCCTTATTCTACAGGTTCCGATGAATGCTTGGTTCATAATGGATCATTATCAAATCACAATAACTTAAGGAGAAATTTAACAAAAAAAGGAGTCAATTTTAGTTCTGAAAATGATACTGAAGTAGCAGCAGGATATATTTCAAATCATTTATCAAATAAAAAAAATTTGAAAGATACTCTTAAAAGTGGTTTGAGTGACTTAGATGGATTTTACACTTTTATAACAGGTACAAGGAAAGGATTTGCTATAGTTAGAGATGAAATTGCATGTAAACCTGCTGTTGTTGCTGAAACTAAAGACTATGTTGCTATAGCATCTGAATTTCAAGCAATGGCACATTTACCTGGTGTTAACATGGCTAAAATTTTTGAGCCTGAACCTGGTATTGTATATTCTTGGGGCAATTAATGAAATTAGATTTGAGAAAATTGAAACTTAGAAAAGTAAATGAAACATTGCAATCAATCGACCCTAAAAAAAATAATAAAAATTATACAATCTTAAATCCAGAGGGAAATCATGCTGTCTGTGCAGGTTTAACAGATGATATAGAGGTGACTGTAAAAGGTCATGTTGGATATTATTGTGGCGGAATGAACCAAAATGCAAATATTACAGTTGAAGGAAATGTTGGAACAGGTGTGGCTGAAAATATGATGTCTGGAAAAATTCATGTAAAAGGAAATGCCTCTCAGTCTGCTGGAGCTACAGCACATGGAGGATTTTTAATTATCGATGGAGATGCGAGTTCCAGATGTGGAATTTCAATGAAAGGAGTTGATATTATTGTAAAAGGTTCTGTAGGTCACATGTCTGCTTTTATGGCTCAATCTGGTAATTTGGTAGTTTGTGGTGATGCAGGTGAGGCATTAGGTGATAGTTTATATGAAACAGATATCTATATTAGAGGCAAGGTTAAGTCCTTAGGAGCTGATTGCATAGAAAAAAAAATGGATAATAAACATTTAAAAAAATTAGATAATCTTTTAAAAAAAGCAAAGTTGAATAAATTAAAATCTAAAGATTTTAAAAGATATGGTTCAGCTAGAAAACTTTATAATTTTAAAATAGACAATGTATCAAGTTATTAAATATGAAAAAAAATAATAAAATATATCCAAGACAATCTTGGACATTCGACGAGTATACAAATTCTGAAATTAGGAGAGCAGCTGAAACAGGAATTTATGATATAAGAGGAGGTGGATCTAAGAGAAGACTTCCTCATTTTGATGATCTTTTATTTTTAGGTGCATCAATGTCCAGATATCCTTTAGAAGGATATAGAGAAAAATGCACAACTAATGTAACCTTGGGTACAAGGTACGCAAAAAAACCTTTAGAACTTGATATACCAATAACAATTGCAGGAATGAGTTTTGGTGCATTATCAGGGTCTGCAAAAGAGGCATTGGGTCGTGGAGCAAGTATTGCAGGTACATCAACAACTACTGGTGATGGAGGCATGACACCTGAAGAAAGAGGACAGTCAAAAAATCTAATTTATCAACTTTTACCTTCTAGATATGGGATGAATCCTAATGATTTAAGAAAAGCAGATGCAATAGAAGTTGTGATTGGACAAGGTGCAAAGCCTGGAGGAGGTGGAATGCTTTTAGGGCAAAAAATTAGTGATCGTGTTGCTGAAATGAGAACTTTGCCAAAAGGAGTTGATCAACGTTCAGCATGTAGACATCCAGACTGGACTGGACCAGATGATTTGAAGATAAAAATTTTAGAGTTAAGAGAAATTACCAAATGGAAAGTCCCAATATTTGTGAAAATTGCAGGAGCTCGACCTTATTATGATACCGCATTAGCCATTAAAGCAGGTGCAGATGTAGTTGTTTTAGATGGTATGCAAGGAGGAACTGCAGCAACCCAAGAAGTATTTATTGAAAATGTAGGTCAACCAACATTAGGTTGTATAAGACCAGCCGTTGATGCTCTACAAGATCTAGATATGCATAGAAAAGTTCAATTAATTATTTCTGGTGGGATCAGAAATGGAGCAGATGTAGCTAAAGCTTTGGCCCTTGGAGCTGATGCAGTTTCAATAGGTAGTGCAGCAATGATTGCTATAGGAGACAATGATCCCAAATGGGAAAAAGATTATAATAAACTTGGAACTACTGCTGGTGCATATGATGATTGGCATGAAGGAAATGATCCCGCAGGTATTTCAACTCAAGATCCAAAACTAATGAAAAGATTAGATCCAATAAAAGCTGGAAAAAAACTTTCAAACTATTTAAAAGTAATGACATTAGAGGCTCAAACACTTGCAAGAGCATGTGGTAAAAATAGCTTACATAATTTAGAACCAGAAGATATGTGTGCTTTAACGGTTGAAGCTGCTGCGATGGCTAGAGTTCCTTTAGCTGGTACTACGTGGATACCAGGTATAAATAATAAATAAATATTGATACTAAGTAATTTAATTCATATTATAAATAATGCCTAAAAATTTATCTCAATTAGCTAGATCTAAAAAAATTAAATATTTTTTAATAAGTTTTGTTGATTTGTTTGGAGTATTGAGATCAAAATTAGTTCCAGCACAAGCAATTGCTGAAATGCAAAAGAATGGAGCTGGTTTTGCGGGATTTGCAACATGGCTAGATATGTCACCAGCAGATAGTGATATGTTCGCAATACCAGATCCAAATAGTTTAATTCAATTGCCATGGAATAAAGAGATTGGATGGTTAGCTTCAGATTTATATATAGATGGTGGACCTGTAGATGCATCTCCAAGAGTAATGTTGAAAAATCAGATAAAAAAATTGAGTGAAATAAAACTTCAAATGAAGTCTGGTGTTGAATGTGAATATTTTTTAATTTCTGAGGATGCATCTTCTATTGCTGATCCGAGAGATATCCAGTCAAAACCTTGTTATGATCAATCTGCTCTTATGAGAAGATATGATTTAATCAAAGAGATTTGTGACAGTATGATTGAGTTAGGATGGAAACCATATCAAAATGACCATGAGGACGCTAATGGTCAATTTGAAATGAATTGGGATTATTCTGACAGTTTAATAACCGCAGATAGGCATGTTTTTTTTAAATTTATGGTAAAAAATTTAGCTGAAAAACATGGTCTAAGAGCTACATTTATGCCAAAACCATTCAATAATTTAACTGGTAATGGTTGCCATGCACATATTTCTGTTTGGGGAAAAGGAAAAAATCAGTTTTTTGACAAAAAAGATAGATTGGGTTTAAGCAAAATGGCTTACAATTTCCTAGGCGGGGTGATAAAGAATGCACAACCTTTATCAGCTTTCTTTAATCCGACTATTAATAGTTACAGAAGAATAAATGCTCCACCAACAAAATCAGGAGCTACTTGGTCTCCTAGCAGCATATCTTATACAGGAAATAACAGAACACATATGATTAGAATTCCTGACCCTGGAAGATTTGAACTTAGATTGATGGATGGATCAGCTAACCCATATTTATTACAAGCTGGAGTTCTTGCAGCTGGTTTGGAAGGCATAAATAAAAAAATAAATCCAGGTAAACCTTTATTCTGTAATATGTATACAGATTACAAAAAATACCCAAAATTGCCTAAACTTCCTAATAACGTTTCTGAGGCATTAAATATGTTAAGTGGCAGCAGAGTCCTTAATAAAGCATTTGGAAAAAAAGTTATTGATAGTTATATAAAATTAAAAAGTAACGAAATAGATAATTTCAATAAACAAGAAGTCTTTGATAAAAAAAAATCAGTTACTAAATGGGAAAAAGATAACACCTTAGATTGTTAGAAATGAATTTAAATAATATTTCTAAATGGAAATATTCAAATTTTCTATTAAATAAATCTTATAACTTTGATCGTAAAAGAATTCTAAAACTTATACCTACTAGCTTGCTATTGAATTCAAACAAAACGATATCAAACTGGAAAAATTATAAGAAAACACCTTTGATTAATTTAGAGAAATTAAATCAAATTTTGAGACTAAATAAAATCTTTTACAAAGATGAGTCGAAAAGATTTCATTTAAAATCATTTAAAGCTTTAGGTGGAGCATATGCTGTGGAAAAAATATCTAAAAGGAAAAAAAATATAATAATATCATCTGCAACAGCTGGAAATCATGGTAGATCAGTTGCTTGGGGCGCTCAAAGATTGGGTTTACAATGTAAAATTTTTGTTAGTCAATATGTAAGTGAAGCGAGAGTAAAAGAAATTGAAAAATTTGGAGCTGATGTAATACGAGTAAAAGGTAATTACGAAAACTCATTGAACGAGTGTAAAAAATTATCGAAAAAGAATAATTGGAATATTGTTCAAGATGTATCTACGAAGAATTATAGTTATGTTCCCTTGTTAACTATGGCTGGTTATTCAATTATGATAAAGGAAATTTCAAAACAAACTACGCATTATATTACACATATATTCCTTCAAGCCGGCGTTGGTGGAATGGCAGCAGGTGTAGTAGCAGGAGTTGCAAAATATTTTAAGAGAATTCCTAAAATAATAATAGTTGAGCCAGATGGAGCTGATTGCGTACTACAAAGCATAAAAAGTAAGAAATTAAAAAAAATTAAAATAAAAAAAGAAAGTATAATGGGCGGAATGTCATGTAATGAAATGTCTCTAATACCTTGGCATGTATTAAAGAAAGCTAGCGATTGCTGTGTAACTGTAAATGACTCAAAGGTTCCCAAAACTGTTGCAATGCTAAAAGACAAGAAACTAGGCAAAAAATCAATAATAGGTGGAGAATGTGCTACACCAGGAATTATCAGTCTTATTAGTCTCTGTAATAATCCTAAAATAAAGAAATTAATAAATCTTAACGAAAAATCTAACGTTTTAGTTATTGGATGCGAAGGTAATGCAGATGTAAAACTTTACAAACAATTGCTATCTAAAGGCAGAAAGTAGATTATATGTCAAAAAAAGCTGTTGTTTGGATAAGAGACGATTTTAGAATAAAAAATAATTTTGCGTTATCTTATGCAACAAATAATTACGATACTGTCACAGCATTATATATTTATAACAAAGAAAATTTCGATGATGTTAGAGAAGCACAAAAATGGTGGGTAAGTAAATCTTTAATTAATTTTAAAAATGAGTTAATTAAATACAATATTGAATTAGAATTAGTATTTTCTGATGAGATAACTTTTTTTAGTAAAATCAAGGGCAAACAGGAAATTTCTATTTTTTGGAATAAAATATATGAGCCATCTCAATTTAAGTTAGATAATGATCTCATTAAAATTTTTGAAAAAAACAAAATACTTTCAAAATGCTTTAAAGGAAATGTACTTAATGAATATAATAACGTTACTAAAGATGATGGAAGCCCTTATAAAGTTTATAGTCCATTTTGGAGAGTTGGAGAGCAAATTTACTTAGATAGTATCCCAAGCAAATCAGTAAACGTAAAAAAAGTTAAGAACAAAATAAAATTATTCAAAAATAATTACGTTCCAGATCAAATTTTACCAAAGAAAAATTGGTATAAAAAATTTGAAAAATATTGGGATCCAACAGAAAAACAATCCGAAAAATATTTAAACGATTTTGTCGAGAATAGAATGTTGAAATATGGAGTTGATAGAGATTATCCAGCTATAAATGGTTCGTCAAAACTTTCGCCATTCATTAGAAACGGACAAATACATGTAAGTAACATTTGGGACAAATGTTATAAATATAAATCAAAAAATATTAGTGTTAAAAAATATCTAAATGAATTAGGCTGGAGAGAATTTTCACATAGTTTAATTAATTATTTCCCTGAAATGTTAAAAGGTAATCTAAGAAAAGAATTTGATAAATTTCCATGGGATAAAAATGCAAAAAATTTGAAAGCTTGGAAAAATGGTATGACTGGATACCCAATTGTTGATGCTGGTATGAGACAACTTTATGAAACAGGTTGGATGCATAATAGAGTTAGAATGGTAGTTGGCTCTTTTCTCGTAAAACATTTAAGAATTAATTGGAAAGAGGGTGAAAAACATTTTAGAAATTGTTTGTTAGATTTTAATGAAGCAAACAATGTTGCACAATGGCAATGGGTTGCTGGGTGTGGTGCAGATGCAGCCCCTTATTTTAGAATTTTCAATCCTATATTGCAGGGAGAAAAATTTGATAAACAAGGTTTGTATGTAAAAAAATGGGTACCTGAATTAGAGAGAGTTCCAAATAAATTTATTCATAAACCATGGGAAATGGAAACTAAATATCAAGAAGCTATAAAAACTAAAATTGGTTCTGATTACCCTTCCCCAATAGTCGTGCATGAAGAAGCTAGAAACGCAGCTCTTAAAGCATTTCAAACTTTAAAAAATTAATTAATCTCCAATAAAATGATGAATAATAAGCCTTTTTGTAGAAGCTAACCTATGTTCAAAAAGGTAAATTCCTTGCCAAGTTCCTAACAAAAGTTGTTTGTTTTTTATACTGAGGGATATTTGATTGTTAGTTAAAGCTGACTTTATATGAGCTGGCATATCGTCCTTACCTTCTATTGTATGAATATATAATTTATTGTCCATTGGAGCAATTTTATCAAAATAATTAATTAAATCTGATTGAACATCAGGATCGGCATTTTCTTGAACAATTAAAGATGCACTAGTGTGCTGTATGCTTAAGTTTAAAATACCATTATTAAAACTATTTTTATTTATCCAGTCTATCGTTTGATCGGTAAATTCATATAATTTTTGACCATTCGTTTTAAGTTCAAGATTAAAAAATTCTTGTCTCATAAATGCTTTTTTGATGTTAGTTCATATAATCGGCTAATGGTTCGCTTAAATGGTTTTTCCAATAATCTTGATGATGTGAGTTTATCAATATTTTGTTCTGCACTAATGGCTATGGGTATATTTTGATCATACACGATATCTAAAAAAGTAATAAATCTTTTTTGTTGATTTGAATTTAAGTCATTAAATGCTGGTACATTTTCCATAACTATAAAAAAACAATTTTTTACTATTTTAATATAATCTTCTGATCCTAAATTTTTATCACATACTTCTTTAAAAGTTAATCGAACGATTCCATCATAAAAATTTTTTAAAATAAATTTTCTCCCTTTAATGTTTAAAATCTTTTCTTTTAAAACCTTATCTTTAGTCATCACTCTAAATAATTTGTTTATTTTAAAATTGTTTTCTTGATTTAAAGGTGAGTAATATCTTTGAGTTTTATTGCCTTTGGACTTTCTATAATCATCATCTATATTTAATTGATATTCTAATGATTGCTTTTGCATTATTTTTATAAAAGGTTTGAATTGATCTCTTTGCAACCCATCTTTATACAAATTTTCGATTTTTATATTAGAAGTTACAATAATTTTTAAATCTTCTTTAAATATTTCATCAAATAATTTTCCAAGTATCATTGCATCTACTATATTTGTAACTTGAAACTCGTCAAAATATATTAATTTTGCTTTCGATTTTAATTTTTTAACAAATTTACTTATTTTATTTTCATCATTTTTACCTTTGAATTGGTGTACAAAATCGTGAAAGCTAAGCATAAACTCATTAAAGTGAAGTTTTAATTTTTTACCCTCAACTAAGTTGAAAAAAAAATCTAATATCATGGTTTTGCCAACACCAACATCTCCATAAAGATAAAAGCATTTTTTATAATTTTTTTTTGATAAAATTTTTGAAATAAATGATTTGTAGTTTAATATATAATATTCTTCTAATGTTTTTATGAGTTTTATCTGATGCGAATTAATATCTAAATTTTTTTTTTTGCAGTAAATCTTAAACTCTATGACAAAACTTTTTTGCATCAATTCTTTTTTGAATTAAAATCAACACCGTATTCTGATCTTGGTCCTTTTCTTAATCCAAAAGGTCCAGAGATAAAAATTGTCATTGGTCTTGTTCCTGGTTCAAGGTCTACTCTATGATATGCATTGGCTGATCTAAATCCAATATATCCAGGTTTTCTCCAGAACTTGCCTTTTTTAGTAGTTTCCCAATAACCCTCTTTTAAGATTATTGTAATATAAGGGAATAAATGATTATGAACTCCATCCCCATGATCATCATCCAACATTTCATGAATTAATATATTAAATGGGAACCATTTTGGTCTATTCCTAAATAATAAATAATATCTATTCATCCATGGTTTGGCTTCATTAAATTTTGGATGAGATGGTCCTCTATCTAAGACTACCTTTTTTCTTCCAATTTTTTCTAAAAATTTTAATAACATTAATTTGATCTTATAATTCCATTATTTTTAATTAAAAAAATATTAGCATTATTAATAAATGGCCTCGATATTTTTTCATTATTAAATTTAATTACTTTCTCTGTTTGTGAATTAGTTAAATTAATAATCAGAATTCGTCCATTATCGGTAGACAAATAAATTTTATTTTTAGCAATAACGAAACCTACTGGTGTAATTTTTTCTCTTTTTTTAAATGTTGAGAAAACATCAGTGATCCTGATTATATTTCCTGTCTCAGTATCAATTACAAATAAATATCCTTCCTCAGAAATATTAAAAATATAATTTTCAGAAATCGTAGGCTTTAAACTGGAATTTACAGTTTGTTTCCATTTTACTATGCCAGTTCTTGTGTCAATTGAGAATAACTCATTTTTGTTATTTGAAAAATATATTGTTTCATTATTTAAAATCATTTCTGAATTTTTTAGACTAAATGCATTTAAAAATATTTCGTTGCTCTGAGTAGGTGTTTGCCAAACTAAACTCCCATCATTAATATTTAATGCCGTAAGATCACCCAAATTATTAAGTGAATAAACAATGTCGTCTTTAATAATTACAGATAATTTTTTTTGAGATTTAATGAATGTGTTTTCTGTTTTAAAATTCCATAGTTCATTTCCATCTACTATTGAGAAACATCTAATTACATTATCAAAATCAAGAGTAACAAATTTATCATTTTTTATAGCAATATTTGAATTAAATGGAGATAAACTGTCCTTTTTCCAGTTTAGTTCCCCATTATCTAAATTTAATGAAAAAATATTTGAAAGAGTATCACCAGCAATAATTTTATTATCTATATAGTTAAAATATAATATTGGATTAAGTTTTCTCTCTTTCTTTGAGTAATGATTTACTTTCCACAAAGTTTCAAATTTTTCGTTAATTCTTAATATCGTTCCTTTATTATCAAAATAAATTAGATCATTGTTTTCGATAAATAAAATATCTGTATCGATTGAATTAAACTGTTTAATCTTTGAAAATTTAAATGTTTTTTTTTTTTCAAATGTTGGCTCAAAGTTTATATGTCCATTATTATTTGTATTATTATTTATAAAACTATTATCTTTAACAAATTTAGATAGACTTATTTGTGTATTAGGATTTAATTGTTGTTGAATTGGTTTAATTTCTTTAAATAAAATTTTAGAATTAGTATTTTCTACAGATTTATCACTTTTAACACAACTTGATAATAAAAGTAAAAAGACGAAATATAATACTATCCTACTCACTGAAACTAGATCTTAGCCTTTTTTGAGCTTTGGTTTTTATTTTAGAGTTATTATTTTCAAGACTAACTATTTGTTCAAAAAATTCTTTTGATTTTTGCATTTGATTTTTTGATAAATAATATTCTGCCATAATATAAAGACTATGTGGTTTCCATATACTATCTGCTTTAATTAAAGGATTAAAAATAGCTAACAAGTCATTTTCATCTGAAAAATCTGAATTATATAGGCCTTTTTTAAAGATTGTTAGCTCTTTAAACTTTTTATCCAAACCAATATCATTAATTAAAATATCAAAATAATTGTTAATTTCATCTTTTGAGTTTATCAAATCGTTATCTAGCAAAAAATAAAAAGCTAGAGGAGAATATGTTTTGTCTTTAGCATTAATCACCTCTTTAAGATCTGGGATCACATTATATTTATTATCAGCTTCATATCTTATTACAGCTAAGTCGTACCTATCAGCTAATTTTTCTCTTTTGCTAGATTGATATTCTTCAAAAGAAAAGAAGCCAATTAAAGCCAAAATAATTATTATTAATATCGAAATTAAAGAATTTTTATTATTTATGAAAAAGTTTTTAATTTTTTCATTACGTGTTTGAGTATTTATTATTTCAATATCTTCATCCATTAAATCATGTTCCTAAGCACATATTGTAAGATTCCACCATTTTTGTAATACTCTAATTCGTTCTTAGTATCTATTCTACTTAACATTTTGATTCTCTTGATGTCTCCAGAGACATATTTGATTTCAACATCAACTTCATCTCTAGGATCTATACCTTTTTCTAAGTCAACAATTGAAAATAGTTCTGAGCCATCTAATTTTAGATTAGTTCTATTTATTCCATCTTTAAACTGTAATGGTAGTATACCCATTCCTATAAGATTTGATCTATGAATTCTCTCAAAACTTTCTGCAAAAACAGCTTTTACACCTAAAAGTTTAGTTCCTTTGGCCGCCCAATCTCTAGAAGAACCAGTTCCATACTCTTTACCACCAATTACAACTAAATCGGTACCTCTTTTTTTATATTCAACAACCGCATCATATACTGGCATTACTTTTTCCTCAGGGTACAACTTTGTAAAACCACCTTCAGTACCAGGTGCCATTTCATTTCTAATTCTTATATTAGCAAAAGTCCCTCTCATCATAACCTCATGATTGCCTCTTCTTGATCCATAGGAATTATAGTCTTTAGGAAGTATTTGATGTTTCATAAAATATTCTCCAGTCGGACTATCTTTTTGTATAGAACCAGCAGGTGAAATATGATCAGTGGTAATGCTATCACCTAATATTAATAGTGGTCTTGCATCCTTAATTTCTTTAAATCCTTCAGGTTTATCAGGAAGATTATCAAAAAATGGAGGTTTTTTTACATATGTTGAATTATCTTCCCAATTATAAATATTGGTTTCGTCTGTTTTAATTTTTTGCCATTGTTCTGGTCCTTGGGATACATTTGAATATCTTTTTATAAACATTTCTGCATTTAATGAATTTCTCAATGTTTCTTCTATTTCTTTGTTAGATGGCCATATATCTTTTAAAAAAACATCTTCACCATCTTTATCTTTACCTAACGGATCCTTATACAAATCAAATCTCATAGTTCCTGCTATTGCATAAGCAACAACTAATGGCGGAGACGCTAAATAGTTTGCTTTTATTAGAGGTGAAATCCTTCCTTCAAAGTTTCTGTTTCCAGATAAAACTGAAACAGCATAAATATTATTATTTTTTATAGAATCTGATATGTTATCAGCTAATGGACCTGAATTACCAATACAAGTTGTGCATCCATAACCAACTAAATTAAATCCTAACTTATCTAAATAAATATTTAGCCCAGCTTTTTCTAGATAATCTGTAACTACTTGAGATCCAGGTGCTAAAGATGTTTTCACCCAGGGCTTAGTCATTAAACCTTTTTCAATTGCATTTTTTGCAAGTAAACCAGCTCCAATTAATACACTTGGATTAGAAGTATTAGTGCAAGAAGTGATTGCAGCAATTAAAACATCACCATCAGTTATTTTAAATTCTTCTTTTTCAACATTATAAATACTTGGATCTTCTTTTTTTGTAACTTCTGAAAACACTTTTTTAAAATTTGATGATGCATTAGTTAGCAAAACTTTGTCTTGGGGGCGTTTTGGTCCTGAAATAGTCGGCACTATAGTTGACATATCTAAAGATAGAGTGTCTGTAAATTCTACATCTAAACTTGCCCAAAGTCCTTGTTCTAGAGCATACTGTTTTACAATTTCAACATTTTGATCATCTCTTCCTGAGAATTTTAAATATTTTAAAGTTTCATCATCAATTGGGAAAAAACCACAAGTTGCACCATACTCAGGTGCCATATTTGCTATAGTAGCTCTATCTGCTAAAGTCAGATTTTTTAGTCCTTCACCATAAAATTCAACAAACTTTCCAACAACTCCTTTGTCTCTCAACATTTTAACTACAGTTAAAACAAGATCAGTTGCTGTTGTACCTTCTGGCATTTTTGATTTCATTTCAAACCCAATAACTTGAGGTATTAACATCGAAATAGGTTGACCTAACATTCCAGCTTCAGCTTCAATTCCACCTACGCCCCAGCCCAAAACCGATAGACCGTTTACCATAGTTGTATGACTATCTGTTCCAACTAAAGTATCTGGGAATATATATTCTTCACTTTTATATTTTTCATTCCAAACAACTTTTGAAAGGTATTCCAGATTGACTTGATGACATATTCCAGTTCCCGGTGGAACTATTCTAAAATTATTGAATGCTTGTTGCCCCCATTTAAGAAAGGAATATCTTTCAGCATTCCGATTAAATTCAATATCAACATTTTCTTTTAATGAATTTTTATTTGCAAATTTATCTACTTGTACTGAGTGATCAATTACCAAATCAACTGATGATAATGGATTAATAGTGCTTGGGTCTTTATTTTTTTCTTTTACAGCCTCTCTCATCGCAGCTAAATCTGCAACTGCAGGAATGCCAGTGTAATCTTGAAGTAAAACTCTCGCAGGCCTATATGCAATTTCTGTATTTGAGCTTTTAGATTTTAACCAATCTTTAATAGCTTCAATTTGTTTTTTATTAACCGTTGTATCGTCTTCAAATCTTAGCAAATTTTCAAGTAAGACTTTTAATGATTTTGGAAGTTTTGATATACCTGCTAAACCATTTTTCTCAGCCTCTTTTAGTGAATAAAAATTATAACTTTTGCCGTTAACTGAAATTTTAGTTAACGAATTGAAAGAATTTTTGTCTCCTGGTTTCATATTTAATAATAAAATGTAGCTATACAGCCTAATAAAAGCGCTGACATAACATAATTGAACCATTTAATAAATTTCTCATTTGTCGCGAATTTTCTCATAAATTTACCAATTAAAGTCCAAAATAAGATACTAAATATAGCAAAAAAAAAGGCAGAAATTAGGAGCCAGAAAGAATAAATAAAAAAGTTATCTCCAGATTCGATATAAGTTGATACTGCAATAATTGCAACGATTACCCCTTTAGGATTTAAGAATTGAAAAAGAAATGTCTCTATAAATTTTACAGGTTCAAGTTTTTCTTTTTGATTTGATGATTTAGAAAATGAAATTCTGTAAGCCAAATAAACAAGAAATGCAGATCCTGTAAAAACTAAAATCTTTTGAATTATTGGATATAATTTAAAAACATTAATTAGCCCAAAATTGATTAAAGATAGCATTGAAGTAAAACCAAATATAACACCTAACATTAGAGGTATCGTTTTTTTTACTCCATGATTAAAACCTGAATGAGATGCAACAATATTATTTGGACCAGGTGAGCAACTGGTAACAAAAAAAAATAAGCTTAATGATAATAGTTCTGGATGCATTTAAGCAATTGGTAATCCATTCTCTGCTTCTTGAGATGGATGAACTAAGGTTACTTTACCCTCTGTATCTATAGCTCCGAGTATTAATACTTGTGAAACAACTCCTGCAATATTTTTTTCAGCAAAATTACAGACACCAATTACTTGTTTTCCTTTAAGATTCTCTTCATTATAATAATGAGTTATTTGAGCTGAGGATTGTTTTATCCCTATCTTTTCTCCAAAATCTACTTCTACAACTAATGAAGGTTTCCTTGCTTTTTCATTTTTCCTTACGGAAATAATTGTTCCTAATCTAATATCGACTCTATCAAAGTCTTCATACGTAATTTGTTCTTTCATAAATTTAATATATAATGATTTCTAAATGAGTACAGAAAATAATCTTGATAAAATTTATAAAAATTCAATAAGAATATTGACTGATTTAATTGCTTTCAAAACTATTTCTGGAAACGATAATAATAGTCTCATTAATTATTGTGATGATATTTTAAAAAATTTAGGAGCAACTTCATTTAGAATTTTTGATGGTGATAAAAAAAGAGTTAATCTTTTTGCTTCTTTAAAATCTAAAAATGGAAATGGTAAAAAACCTATTATTCTTTCAGGTCATACGGATGTAGTCCCAGTTTCAAAAGGCTGGTCTACTGATCCATTTGTTGCAACTATAAAAAATGAGAAATTATTTGGGAGAGGTTCTTGTGATATGAAAGGTTTTATTGCATGTGCTTTGGCATATGCTCCTCTATTTAAAGAAAATAATTTAGATAGAGACATTCACTTTTCATTTACATTTGATGAAGAAACCGCATGCATCGGCGCACCATTATTAATAAAAGAATTAAAGAAAAGAGATATTAAAGATGGAATTTGCATTATTGGTGAACCAACCAATATGAAAATCATTGATGCCCATAAAGGTATGAATGAATATACAGTTCACTTTGGAGGTTTAGCTGGTCATAGTTCTAAACCAGGCCAAGGTGTTAATGCAGTTGAATATGCATCGAGGTATGTAAACAAATTACTAGAAATTAGATCAAAACTAAAAGGTAGAGCTCCTAAAGATTGTATATTTAATCCACCATATTCTACATTATCGGTTGGTGGGGTTTCAGGTGGTATAGCTCATAATGTTATTGCTGATAAATGTAAAGTTGAATGGGAAACTAGACCAGTGGTCAAAGAAGATGGAGATTTTGTAAATAAAATAATAGACGATTATGTTGATAAAGAATTATTGCCAGAAATGAAAAAAGTTTTTTCAGATGCTTATATTAAAAAAGAAATTATAGGCGAAGTAGTTGGATTTAATAGATTGAACAATTCTAAGGCTTGTGAATTTGTATCTAGTATAACTGGTGACAATTCAAGAGAAGCTGTTTCATTTGGAACAGAGGCTGGACTTTTTCAAGAAGTAGGAATTAGTACTGTAGTTTGTGGACCAGGTTCGATTGAACAGGCTCATAAAATTGATGAATATATAGAACTTAGTGAGTTAAAAAAATGTTTAGACTTTTTAAAAGGTGTAAAGGATAAATCTATAAATTAATTCCAACCACCTACAGATTTAACTTCTAGAAATTCAAGTAATCCTTCTTTACCTGCTTCCCTTCCAATTCCAGAATGTTTGAAACCTCCAAAAGGTGCATCAACTGCAATACCAGCGCCATTTACATCAACCATTCCAGATCTAAGTTTTCTGGCAACTCTTTGTACTTTTTCCTTATCTTGAGTTTGAATATAGTTTGTTAATCCATAATCAGTATCATTTGCAATTTTAATTGCCTCTTCTTCTGTTTCAAATGGAATAACAGATAAAACAGGACCAAATATTTCTGTTCTTGCAATTTCCATTTCATTTTTTACATCTGCAAAAACTGTCGGTTTTACATAATAACCATCATTTAATCCATTTGGTTTTCCAATTCCACCTGCAACTAATTTTGCTCCTTCATCTATTCCTTTTTGAATTAATCCTTGAATTTTATTGAATTGATTCTCAGAAATTACAGGACCAATATGTTCTCCATTTTTATTTGGATCATCTACTTTAAATTCATTTGCGTATTTTCTAAGTCTTTCTATCGCTTCATTATATATTGATTTTTCAACAAGCATTCTTGTAGGAGCATTACATGATTGTCCTGAATTTCTAAAACATCTAAATGCACCTCTTTCAATTGCTTCTGCATCAGCATCTTCAAATATAATATTTGCACCTTTCCCTCCTAGCTCTAAACTTACTCTTTTAAAGTCCTTTGCAGCATTTTGAGAAATTAAAGCCCCTGCTCTTGTAGAGCCGGTGAATGAAATCATATTTACATCTGGATGACTTGTTAATGCATCTCCAGTTATTTCCCCATCTCCATTTACTAAATTAAAAACACCTTTTGGAAATTTTGCTTCATCTATTAACTCAGCTATAATCATTGCCGATAAAGGTGCTAGTTCTGAAGGTTTTAAAATCATAGTACAACCAGAGGCCAATGCAGGAATGACTTTTAAAGTAACTTGGTTTATTGGCCAGTTCCACGGTGTTATTAATGCACACACACCTTTAGGCTCATATATTATTCTTTGATTTTTTGCATGATCTCCCAAAGGTTTTTCGAATTCAAATTCTTTTAGATAACGAATAAATGATTTTGTATGACTTGCGCCAGTTCCTGTTTGTAGTTTTGATGCAAAGTCTTTTGGTGCTCCCATCTCTTGAATAATTGCATCTGTAATATCATTCCATCTTTTTTTATATAATGAATAAAATACTTCTAATAATGACAATCTTTCTTCCTTAGAGGTAAATCCCCAAGTTTTAAAAGCTTCTTTAGCTGCTAAAACTGCATCGTTGATATCCTCCTTACTGCCTAAAGAAATTACTGCACAATTTTTTTCAGTTGCCGGATTTATGACTTTAATATCTTTTGGATTTTTTGGAGGAACCCATGATCCATTAATATAAAAATTTCTCTTCTCAATCATGCGCGCAAATTATCCTTTCCTCATGATTTTGCAAATAAATTTGTTAATTCATAAACAATTGTTGCTGCAGCTAGAGAGGTTACTTCTGCATGGTCATAAGCAGGCGCAACTTCGACTACATCTGCAGAAATCAAATTTATACCTGATAAACCCCTGAGGACGTTAACCATTTCTCTTGTGGTCATTCCTGCGATTTCAGGTGTTCCTGTGCCTGGAGCAAATGCTGGATCTAATACATCAATATCAATGGACAAATATAATG
>CABZFJ010000013.1 GCA_902524995.1 uncultured Pelagibacteraceae bacterium
GAGGTCTACCATTAATATTTGTCTTTCCGTAAGAAATGATTTTATTTTTATGCGTTACTACACATCCGACCGATGGATTTAATCCTGTTAGCCCTTTATTTTGATTGGCAAGTTCTAGTGCCAATCTCATGAGTGCTTTATTTTTATCTGGTGATTTATCTTTTTTTAAAGACATCAATTTTATCAACAAATTGAACGAAGTCTTTTTCTTCTCTAAAATTTCTATATACTGATGCAAATCTTACATAAGCTACTGGGTCCAATTCTTTTAATCCTTCCATTACCATTGTACCGATTGTGTTCGAAGAAATTTCACTCTGACCTAGTTCCTCTAAAGACCTTGATATTTTAGATATAAATTTTTCTGCTGTCTCTGTATCTATTGGTCTTTTTTTGAGTGCTACATATATTGATTTTGATAATTTTTCTCTATCAAAAGTAGATTTTCTACCATTTTTTTTTACTACAGTTAATTCTCTGAATTGTACTCTTTCAAAAGTAGTAAATCTTTGTCCGCAAATACACAATCTTCTTCTTCTAATAGCTGTTCCGTCTTCAGTAGGTCTGGAGTCTACAACTGAAGTTTCACCCTTTTTACATATAGGACAAATCATAATTCATTATCCCAAATTTTTATAAATTGGGAAATTTGAACATAAATCAACAACTTCTTCTCTTACTTCGTCTTCTATTTTTGTATTATCTTCAGGATTTGATGACAAACCTTTAATTACTTTAGTAATTAGTTCACCAACAATTTTAAATTCATTTAAACCAAAACCTCTAGTAGTTGCAGCCTGAGAACCTAATCTTATACCAGATGTTACCATTGGACTTTCTGTATCGAAAGGAATTCCATTTTTATTACATGTTATGTTGGCTCTTGATAAACTTTCAGCTGCAGCATTACCTTTAACACCAAAAGGTCTTAAATCTACCAACATTAAATGAGTATCTGTTCCTCCAGAATAAATCTTAAAACCATTTGTTTTTAATGTTTCTGCAAGAATTTTTGCATTATTTAAAACATTAGATATATATTCTTTGAATGAAGGTTCTAATGCTTCTTTAAATCCAACTGCTTTTGCTGCTATTATATGCATCAGAGGGCCGCCCTGATAGCCAGGAAATACTGCTGTATTAATTTTTTTATACATATCTTCGTGATTTGTTAAAATAATTCCACCTCTGGCACTTCTAAAAACTTTATGAGTTGTAGATGTAACGACATGAGCATGATCAACAGGATTTGGATAACCCTTACCAGCAACAAGACCTGAAAAGTGAGCCATATCTACCATAAAGAAAGCTCCAACTTTATCAGCAATTTCTCTGAACTTTTTAAAATCAATTACCCTAGAGTATGCGCTACCTCCAGCAATTATAAGTTTAGGTGTATTTTCAATTGCTAATCTTTCAACTTCGTCATAGTCGATTAACTCAGAGGTTTTATCTACATCGTAACTTATTGCATTAAACCATTTACCCGACATTGCAATTTTAAGACCATGAGTTATGTGACCACCAGAATTTAAACTCATTCCCATAAATGTATCACCAGGCTTTAATAACGCTAAAAAAACTGCTCCGTTGGCTTGCGCACCAGAATGAGGTTGTGAATTAGCAAATTTACAATTGAAGAGTTTTTTTAGCCTATCGTTAGCAAGTGACTCAGCAACATCAACGTGTTCGCAACCGTTATAATATCTTTTACCCGGGTAACCTTCAGCATATTTATTTGTTAGTACAGAGCCTTGTGCCTCTAAAATGGCTTGTGAAACTATGTTTTCTGATGCGATTAATTCTATATGATTTTGTTGTCTGATTAATTCTTTATTTACTGCATCAAATATTTCAGGATCTGCTTCAGACAATTTTTTCTCAAAAAAATTTTCATATTGTGTGTTTAAATATTTTTTTTCACTAGACATTTAATTACCTATAATTTTTTAATTCTTTTTATATGTCTTCCACCCTCAAACTCAGTTTTTAGAAAGCTTTCAACACATTTTAAAGCAACTGTTTTTTTAATAAGCCTTTGACCCAATGTTATAACATTTGCATCATTATGCAATCGCGATAATTTGGCATTTTTTACTGAATAGCATAAAGCTGCGCGTATTCCCTTATTTTTGTTTGCAGCAATAGACATTCCCACTCCTGAACCACAGACAAGTATTCCTACATGATTCTTGTTTTTCGCCACTTGTTTACAAAGTTTATGAGCAAAATCAGGATAATCAACGGACTTCTTATTTTGTTTAGGTCCTAAATCTTTTACTGGATAATTTTTGTTAAAATATTTTAAAATATTCCTCTTTAAATTAAAACCGCCATGATCAGATGCAATAAAAATTTTTTTCAATTTAATTAAATTTATAATTTAATACACAAGCAACAAGGTGAACTCTATTTTCTTCACCTCCATTAAATGCATTGTGATATTTAGTATTATTAGTAATCCAAACAGAGCCATCTGCTGGCATATGTTTTGCAACATTTTCAACGACCATTATTGCACCAGGATTTGTATATATGGGTATATGAAGCCTTGGTTCAGGATCTCTATGCCAACTCAATGTTGATCTTGGCTCTTTAAGAAGAAGTCTCATCCTACCTAATTTATACTTTTTTGTTAATTGATCATAAACTTCTTTAAAATAAGTATTTTTAAAGTCGTCAACAAACTCTGTATATTTATGTTCATCTATTTTACTTTCCCTCTGTACCTCAACACCTGTACTATCTGGTTTAGTCCAATAAATGCCTCTTACATTATTTCCTTTAACAGAATCTGAATCACCTGGAATTTGATTTAGAGGTATACCGGCGAAATGAGGTATTCCAAGACTTGTATCAAAACCTTTTATTTTTAATACTTCATTGCAAGCTTGTTTTAATTTTATGATATCAAATTTTACATTTTGTTTTTGGAAATTATTGAATAATTGTGACATCGGTGCTCTACTATCTTATAGACTATTATATTAAATATTACTATTGTCACATCAAAAAAATTAATTGATAATGATTATCACAGGTAGTTATCCTAATTTAAGATTGAGAAGATCAAGAAAATTCAGTTGGTCAAGGAGATTAGTTCAAGATAATGATATATCTTACAATGATTTTATTTTACCTATCTTTCTTACTGAAGGAAAAGCAAAAAAAGTTCCCATTAATTCGATGCCAAATGTTTTTAGGTACTCTATTGATAAATTAAAAAGTGTAGTTGATAAAGCACTAAAATTAGGAATACCAATGGTGGCTTTATTCCCTTATACAAATCCAAAAAAAAAAGATGAATATGGAAATGAAGCATTAAATGAAAATAATTTAGTTTGCCAAGCAATAAAATTCATCAAAAAAAATTATAAGAACGAAATTGGAATAATGTGTGATGTTGCATTAGATCCATATACATCACATGGTCATGATGGGATAATAAAAAAAAATGTAATTTTAAATGATGAAACATTAGAAATCTTAATTAAACAATCAATATTGCAAGCAAAAATGGGTTGCGATGTGATTGCCCCATCAGATATGATGGATGGTAGAGTTTTAAAAATTCGTAAAGCTTTAGATAAAAATAATCTTAAAGATGTTCAAATTCTATCTTATGCAGTTAAATTTGCATCAAGTTTTTATGGCCCATTTAGAAATGCTGTTGGATCAAGAAGTCTCTTAAAAGGAGACAAAAAAACTTATCAAATGGATTTTAAAAACAATTATGAATCTTTAAGAGAAGTAGCATTAGATATAAAAGAAGGGGCAGATATGATTATAGTAAAACCAGGAATGCCATATCTTGATATAATTAGGGAAGTTAAAAATAATTTTAAAATTCCAGTTATTGCGTATCAAGTATCAGGAGAATACAGTCTAATGCAAAATGCAATTTCAAAGAAAATATTAGATAAAAAATCAATATATGAGAGCCTCGTTTCTTTTAAAAGAGCTGGTGCGAATGCAATTATAACGTATTTTGCTGATCAAATAAAACTAGATTAATTTTAAAGAATTTTGAAAATTAAATCTTGTTTTAGGAAAATTAAGATTATTTGGCTTAACTATTGTTTTATCTAAAAAGTCTCCTACAATTTTTAAGGCATCAAAAGTATCTTCAAAACTGATATCTGTTTCATCTTTATTGACTAAAAAATTGGGTATAATTTTATCAGAATTTTTTAATTTATAATTAATTTTATTACCTTTGAAAACTTCATCTACATAATCATTAAAATCTATGTCATATCCAATCAATTTATAAAAATTTAGTTCCCAACTTACAAATTTTGAAAGCCAATGTTCATTTTTTAATATCTCAAAATATTTGTCAATTAGGAAATAAATTTCACTATTTTTTTCATTCTCTACAGTTAGAATTTTTATTAAATTCATTGTATAAATGATACAAAGCAGTTTTCGCTTGTCTTCTAAAAAGTATGGTGTTTTAATTTCATCTATTTCAATTTTTAAAGAACCAATTTTGGATTGTGATTTCGAATTATAATTTATATGTAATTTATTACCTTCAAATAGGTAGTTTTTTATTTTTTTTGAAGTACCACCAAAAATAATTCCTGAAATTTTTCCATGATTTTCAGTGTAAAATTCAGAAATTACAGAATTTTCGTTATATTTATTTTTTGAAAGTAAGTAACCTCTATCTTGCCAATTCATTATATTTTAATAGTTTCTAAAAGTTTCATAGCAGCAGCTTGTTCAGCATTTTTTTTTGAACTACCATCAGCGATAATTATTTTGCTATCCTTAATTTTCACACTAATTTTAAAATTCGGTTTATGTCTTGGTCCAGTATTAGAAATAAGTTTATATATTGGCAATGTTTTAAATCTCTTTAATGAATATTCTTGTAATCTCGTCTTAGAGTCGATTACAGTAACATCTGATAAATTTAAATAATTTTTCCAACAATTTAATATAAATTTAGATGAAGACTCAAAACCTTTATCTATATAAATTGCTCCTATCAAAGACTCACAACAGTCAGATATAATTTTTTTTTCTATATTGAATTTTTTTTTCTTTTCAGTGTTTCCTGTTAAAATATAGTTATCCAACTCTAATTCCTTACCAATTTCAAAACACTTATTTTTATTAACTAAATTTGCAAGTTTTTTATCAATTATACCAACTTTTTCATTTGGATATAACTCTAAAAGTTTCTTTGATATAACAAACCCTAAAACTCTATCACCTAAAAATTCTAGTTTTTCATAATTATTTTTCGTATCGAAACTTTTATGTGTTAAGGCTTGTATCAATAGTTTATCATCTTTAAAACTAATGCCTATTTTCTTTTGTAGTTTGTTTAACTTCATTTATTTAAATTATTTTATTAAAAAATCTTTCAAATCGAACTATTTCATTCCATTTGAAAATATTAAAAATACTTCCTTTCTTTGGATTAGATGAGAAAAATAAAATTTGAGCTTTTCCAACTAAATTATTTTGATTGACATAACCAACTTCAGATAGAAATCTGCTGTCTTTAGAACAATCTCTATTGTCACCTAAGAAAAAATAATGATTTTCAGGAACAATGTATTTATCTGAATTAGAAAATGTTACATCAGTTCTATATGCAGCTAAATAACTTTTTCCATTTGGAAGCTTTTCCTCAAATATATTGACATCAATTTGGGTAGATCCACAATATAACTTATCATTTTTACTTTTAATTGTTTTTAATACTTGATTAAAGTTTATATATAAATCACCATCAATAAACTGTATTGTATCACCTGGTAAACCAATCAATCTTTTAATATAATCAGTACGATTATCAGCAGGTGTTTTAAAAACTATAACATCTCCTCTTTTAGGGTTTTTATTTAATATACGTCCTTTAAAAATAGGAGGACTAAAAGGAAATGAATGTTTACTATATCCGTAAGAAAATTTCGTGACAAATAGTCTATCACCCACAAGTAAATTAGTTTCCATTGATGATGATGGTATATAAAATGGCTGGATTAATATTGATCTTATGAATACTGCAATTATTAATGCATAAAATAGTGTTTTTGTATTATCAATTATGAAATTTTTCATTTTTTTCTATTCAAAATAACAAATGCAATTGAGTGGTTTTTTTCATCTGAAAGTGAAAGATGTATATCGTAATTCTTTATTTTAAATTTTTTTTTTAATATGTCTTTTATTTTCTGTGAAATTTTAATTTTAGGAGATCCTTTCTTATTACTGTATATTTCAATATCATTAAAATTAATATTATTTCTAAAGCCTGTGCCTATTGATTTAACGAAAGCTTCTTTAGCAGCAAATCTTTTTGCAAAATAATTCGTTTTGTTTCTGTATTTTTTTGATTGATTAATTTCATTTAATGTAAAAAGTCTTTTTTTAAAACCTTTGATTTTTAAGGATTTTTCTATTCTTTTATTATCAATAATATCAACACCATTACCGATTATCATTGATTTAATATTTTTCTAAAATTAGTGATTACTTTTTTCATACCAAACATGATGGACTCTCCTATTATAAAATGTCCAATATTAAATTCCTCTATAGATTTAATATTTCTTAAAATTTTAGTTGATTTATAATCTAAGCCATGACCTGCATGAACTTCCATTCCTAGTTTTTTTGCTAACGTGGCACAATTTTTTATTTTATTCAACTCGACTAAATAATTTTTGTTGTTTTTAACCTTTAGTGCAAATTTTCCTGTATGAAGTTCCACACATTTTGCATTTAATTTATTTGATGCAAAAACATCGTTGATATTTGGATTGATGAAAAGACTTGTTCTAATTTTTTTTGAATTTAATTTACTAATTACTTTTTTAATTATTTTTTTATTTTTTGTGATATTTAAACCTCCTTCTGTAGTTATTTCATTTCTTTTTTCAGGAACTATGCAAACAAAATTAGGTTTATATTTTAATGCAATTTTAAGCATTTCATTGTTAGCAGCCATTTCTAAATTTATTGGTACTCTTTTAATTTTTGAAAATATAGCTACGTCCTCATCTTGAATATGTCTACGGTCTTCTCTCAAATGAATGGTAATAGAATTTGCACCAAAATTCATAACTTGTCTAGCATATGAAATAGGATCAGGATGTCCCTCTCCTCTGGCATTTCTTAATGTTGCAATATGATCTACGTTAACACCTAGTCTAGATTTCATTTCAAATATCTACTTCCAGGTTTGGTAATTGGAATTTTTTTTAAATTAATTGGTAAATTATTTTTTTTAAAAGTTGGTATTTCTAATTTGATTTGAGAAATAATATTTTTATCTTTAATTTTTAAGCTTAGTTTACTAGATCTATTAATTAAACATGCATAACCAACAACTTTTGATTTAAGTTTTTTTACAAGTCTAGCACATTCTAAACTTGACTTACCTGTAGTAATTACATCTTCTACAATTAGAACTTTAGAATTTTTTTTTATAGAAAAACCTCTTCTTAAAGTAAACTTCCCATTAACTCTTTCACAAAAGATTGTTTCCTTATTCAATAAATTTCCAACAATATAACCTATTACAATACCACCCATAGCTGGTGACAAAATTATATCAATTTTTTTAAACTTTTTTTTTATTTTAGTACTTAAGGATTTACAAAATTTTTCCGATTTTTTTGGATAACTTAATAATTTAGCACACTGAACATATTTGGGAGAATGTAAACCTGAAGATAAAACAAAATGTCCTTCTAAAAGTGCTTCAGTTTTTTTTAAAACCACTAAAGAGTCTTTTAAAGAAAGCATATTTTTTATTTTTATGTCTAATTATTTTGAAATTATATTCTTTCTGTTTTAGCTCACTAATAAGTTTTGTAAAGTTTTTCAAATCTTGAATGATTAAATTAAACCTAAAGTTTATCGTTCTTTTTGTCTTTTCTACCATTTCAACACTTGAAATATTAACATTATTGGTCCCAATCATAGTGGTAACATCACCTAAAATACCCGGTTGATCAGGCAATGATACCCACAGTGTAGTATTATATTTTTTCATTGTGGGTTTCGGATCCTCTTTATACTGCCAATATCTTCTTATTGCTGCTCTGGCTTTACCAGTCTTCGCACTTGTTATCCAATGTAAAGAAGGAGAATCTTTTTTTGATGTTAATATTTTAACAACATCTCCATTCATTAAAATTGATTGTAAAGCACTTTCCTTTCCATTAATTTCACATCCAGTAGCAGAGTCTCCTATTTTAGTATGAACTGCGTATGCAAAATCAATTGGACTAGCATTTTTTGGCAATTTAATTACAGAACCTTTAGGAGTAAAACAAAACACATTATCTTGAAACATTTGTAGTTTTGTATACTCAAAAGAATCCTCAGGATTTTCATTTTTATCCATAATTTCAACTAAGTCAGCCAACCAATCATACTCTTTCCATGTTAAAGAATTAAATTTTTCTGAAGATTTATATTTCCAATGTGAAGCAATTCCTCGCTGAGCAAATTCATGCATTTGTTGGGTACGTAGTTGTATATCGATAGGTCTTTTATTTGGACCAATAATTGCTGTATGCAATGACTTATAGTTATTAATTTTTGGTGAAGATATATAGTCTTTAAATCTTCCTGGTATACAATTCCATTTTTTATGCAGAACACCTAGAGTTTTATAACAGCTTTCAACACTGTCTAATATAATTCTAAATCCTATTATGTCTGTGATTTGCTCCAATGAGGTTCTTTTTTTTTGTATTTTTTTCCAAATTGAAAAAGGTGTTTTCTCTCTCGAAAAGATTTTATATTTTATATTATTTTGTATTAATATATTTTCAAAGTCACTTAAAACCGAATTATAATTAATAAGATTATTATCTTTAATTTTATCTAATCTATTTTTAATCATTACCCTTGCATCAGAATTTAATATCTCGAATGATAAGTCCTCTAGCTCATCTCTTATACGATTCATTCCCATTCTGTCTGCCAATGGTGCATAAATTTCCATTGTTTCTTTTGCAATTCTTTCTCTTTTGTCCTTTTTATCGATAGCTTTAAGTGTTCTCATATTGTGTAAACGATCAGCAAGTTTTACTAGAAGAACTCTTATATCTTTAGAAGTTGCTAATATAAGTTTTCGAAAATTTTCTGCTCTAGAATTTGATGCAGCTTGATTTTCAAAAACTGAGATTTTTGTAACACCATCTACTAAATCAGCAACTTCTTTACCAAATTGTTCCTCTATGGTTTTATAAGTTGCATATGTATCCTCTATTGTGTCATGCAATAAACCGGTTGCTATAGTTGCACTATCCAATTTTAATTCAGTCAGAATATTTGCAACTGCTAAAGGGTGAATAACGTATGGATCTCCAGATTGTCTTTTTTGATCTTTGTGAACTTTTACTGCAAAATTGTAAGCTTTGCTTAGAGTTTCTGGGTTAAGAAACTTATTGTATGATTTAACCTTATTTATTAATTCGTCAGAATTTAGCATAATTTATTATATCACTTATTTAAATAACTTTAATACTTCTTAAATTATTTTTTTTTAAAGAAGATAAGAGTTTTACTATACTTTTTTTTAATTTTGGGTGAGACCAATTCTTACTTATTTCAAACAATGGCATCAGGACAAAGTTTCTATTATGCATTCTTGGATGAGGGATCTCTAGATTTATAGTATCTTTTTTTGATTTAATAATCTTTCCACTAAAATCTATAATATCAATATCACAATTTCTTGGATGATTTTGAGGTGCTACTTTTCTACCTAATTTTTTTTCTATAGATTTAATTATTTTAAACAGTTCGAACTGGTTTAATTTTGTTTTTATTAATAAAACAGCATTAATAAATTTTGGAAAACTAGGATCTGGCCATGAAAGAGTCTCATAATAGCTAGATGTTTTGATAATTTTAATATCATGAACTTCCAATAAATATTTAGATTTTTCTAAAAAATGTATTCTATTTCCTAAATTAGAACCTATTGATAGATATACATAATTAACTCGAGCGTCTGAAATATCTTGCTTTTTCACGGTTCCAATCTTTAGTTTTTTTGGTTTGTCGCTTATCGTATTGTTTTTTACCCTTCGCAACTGCTATTTCGACTTTAGCTTTACCTTTTTTAAAATACATTTTAGTTGGAACTAAAGTTAGACCATCCTCATTCATTTTACCAATTAGTTTATTAATTTCCCTTTTGTTAAATAGCAATTTTCTTTCTGAGTAAGGATTGTGATTTGAATAACTGGCTTGTTTATATATGGGTATATGTGAATTAATTAAAAAAATTTCTCCTTCTTTTTCTACTGCGTATGACTCTGCAATATTTATTTTTCCATCTCTTACAGATTTTATTTCTGAACCTTTTAGTACAATTCCGGCTTCAAGGATTTCCTTAAAAAAAAAATTAAAAGAAGCTTTTCGATTTATTGTTATGATCTTGATGCCAGCTGTTGATTTATCACTCATCAATTAGTTTTGCTACTTTCAATGCTTTCTCAACTTCCTTTTTTGTATTTTCAGTTATTTTTACTAAAGGTAATCTTACAATATCATCGCATAGACCAAGTAATTTAGCAGCATACTTAACTGGTGAAGGATTGCTCTCTATAAATAAATTTTTATGCAACGGTTGCAACATATCATCGAGTTCTTGAGCTTTTTTTAAATCATCCTCATTTGAAGATTTTGATAGTTTTTGAAATTCAGAACATAATTTAGGAGCAACATTTGCTGTAACACTAATTGTTCCAACTCCTCCTCGCTTATTAAATTCAAAAGCATTATCATCGTTTCCAGTAAGTTGAATGAAATCATTACCCATTTTTTCTTTTTGTTGATCAACACGATTTAGATCACCAGTTGCATCTTTAACTCCAACTATATTTTTTAGTTCATATAATCTAGTCATTGTTTCAACGCTCATATCAATTACTGAACGGCTTGGTATATTATAAATTATAATTGGAATTCCACAGTTATCGTTAATTGATTTGTAATGTTGATATAATCCTTCTTGGGTAGGCTTATTATAATATGGTGTAACAACTAAAGCACCATCAGCACCAGCTTTTTCAGCGTGTTTAGTTAATGATACAGCTTCTTCTGTAGAATTAGATCCCGTGCCAGCTATTATAGGAAGTTTACCAGTAGCTTCTTTTATGCATAATTCAATTGTTCTCTCATGTTCATCATGAGATAATGTTGGAGATTCACCTGTTGTCCCAACTGGAACTAACCCATTTGTTCCATTTTCCAGATGATGATTTATTATTTTTATGTAACTTTCTTCGTCAAGCTTGTTATCTTTAAACGGAGTGATTAAAGCTACATTTGATCCTTTAAACATAATTATTTATAACATAAGTTGTTTGATTTAATAAAATGTATTTAAAATTATTAACAACAATTATCCTTTTTTGCTTATCGTTTCAATCTGCTTTTTCAAATGAAACAATACTTCCTATAAAAAAACCAGATTTAAATGAAAAAAATACAAGAAAAAAAATAGCTGAAATCATTCCACTACCAAAACCGTCTGAAAAAGAAGATGAAATTCAAAAAGAAATTAAAATTACTACCACAGAAATATTTAAAAAAATTGATGGTGTAATAATTCCAAAAAATAAACCTCTAATAGTTAAAGAAAAGTTAAGAAAGATTAAAAAACAAAAATTTTATAGCGATAAAGATTTGAAGTATGCAAAACAAGCTATTTCATTTATGGAGAAAAGTAATTGGAAAGATGCGAAAAAAGCTGCGAGTAAAGCAAGAGCAAAGTCTATTTATGATTTTATTCAATGGAGACATCTACTTACAACCGGTAATAGGGCTACTTTTACTGAATATAAACAGTTTATAGAAAGAGTAAAAAATTATCCAAGAATAGATAGAGTTCGTTATTTAGGAGAGCATAAAATAAATTCCAAAAATCATACTAAAAAAGAAATTATACTGTGGTTCGATAAATACCCTCCTTTAAGTGGATTTGGAAAAATGATGTTAGGTAATGCTTTGTTATCAAAAAATAAAGAGAAAGCTTTAAATTTAATAAAAGAAGGATTTATTACAGCTGATTTGAGTAAGAACGATCTTATTTTTTTTTAGGAAGAAATTTAAGAAATATTTGAACAGTAATGATTATATTAAAAGAGCTGATTATTTAGCATGGGAAAATAAATATTGGGACCTTAAAAGAATGTTAAGATATTTACCAAAAGATTATCAACTTTTATATACAGCAAGGCAATTGTTAATGAGTAGATCTTATGGAGTTGATAGCGCTATCTCGAATGTGCCTACAAGTTTAAAAAAAGATTCAGGTTTAAATTATGATAGACTCAAATGGAGAAGAAAAAGAGGTAGAGTTGATAGTTCTCTAGAAATTTTATTAAGTATCAAAAATAATAAAGACTATATGGTTCGCCCAGATAAATGGTGGGTTGAAAGATCAATAATTGCGAGATCACTTATCTATAAGAAAAGATATGAGCAAGCTTATAAAATTACAAGTAAACATGGACTATCAGAGGGTGGCGAATTAGCTGAGGCAGAATGGATGAGTGGATGGATTGCTTTAAGTTTCTTAAAAGACCCAATTTTAGCAAAAAGTCATTTTACTAAATTTTATAATAATGTTGGATATCCAATTAGTTTATCAAGAGGAGCTTATTGGCTTGGAAAAACAAATTTAGCACTAAATAATAAAGAAGAATCAGATAAATGGTTTCAAGAAGGTTCAAAATATCTAACAACCTATTATGGTCAATTATCTCACATGAAAATATATCCAAATAAAACTTTTGAACTTAAAGAAAGTACTCAAGTTGATAAAAATTATGCAGAAAATTTTTACAGAAATAAATTAGTCGCAATAGTACACTTATTAGATGAAGTAAAAAAAGATAAATATACGAAACATATTTTAAGGTTTCTAGCAAATGACAATGTTTCAGCAGGGAGTGAAATATTGGCTGCAAAACTAGCAACTGACATCTCTAGATTTGATTTTGCTATCCAGGTTTCTAAAATAGCATCTTATCAAAAAAGGTTTCATAACAAATATAATTATCCAGTAATAAGCACGCCGAATAAAATTGGATCAAGAAAAATACCAGAACAAGCTTTAATATTATCTATCATAAGACAAGAAAGTGAGTTTGACATATCTGCAAGAAGTAGAGTTGGAGCACAAGGCTTAATGCAGTTGATGCCTTACACTGCAAAGACAGTTGCAAAGCAGGCTAAAGTTTCTTACTCAAAATCCCGTTTAACAACAAGTCCTGAATATAACATAAATTTAGGATCTTTTTACATAGCAGGTTTAATTCTTGATTATGATGGATCCTACCCTTTTTCAGTTGCGGCATATAATGCGGGACCAAAAAGAGTAAAGTACTGGAATAAAATAAATAAAAATCCGCAAAAAAAACAAGTTGATTATGTTGATTGGATAGAATTAATTAAATTTAAAGAGACCAGGAATTACGTGCAAAGAGTATTAGAAAATTACAATGTGTATAGATACATTTTATCTCAAAAACCGATAAAATTAGAAAACTTTTTTAAAAATAAACCTCTATATTAATGAATGAAGAAAGAACAACAAACATAAATTTACTTAAAAAAAGTATTAACCTTATTAACCAAAATAAAATTAAAGAAGCAGAGGAAATATTAATCGAACTCAGTAAATTTAAAGACTTTCAAGTAGATACATTTTTACATCTAGGGATTTGTAATATAAAAAAAAAGGAAAATGAAAAAGCCATTGAATTTATAAAAAAATCATTAAAATTAGATCCAGATCATGAATATGCTAATCTTAATTTAGGACTAGTATATTTTTCTAATAAGAATTTAGATATTTCATTAAAACATATAAAAAAGTCACTCGATATAAACAATAAAAATCAGTTAGCAATATATCATATTGGTTTAATAAATCTTGCTCAGAGAAAATATGATGAAGCAGAGAAATATTTCTTAAAGTTATTGGAAATTAATTCAAATGACTCAAATGCTCTCTTAAATTTAGGAATTATTTACAATAAGACAAATAATAGAACAAAGTCAATAGAAATGTATGAAAAGTTAATTAAAATCAACCCCAATAATATTTATGCATATAATAATTTAGGTTTAACTTACTTTGATAACCTAAATTTTAATAAAGCAATTGAGTGTTATGAAAATTGTATCAAAATTGATCCAAATTTTATTTCTGCTTATGGAAATTTGGGAAGAACATATTTGGAATTGAGAAATTTTGATAAAGCACTATTAAATTTTAATAAGGTAGAAAAAATAAATCCTACTGATTATAATAATTTATTTGCAATTGGAAAAACTTATTTATCTATGGAAAAATATGATGAAGGTTTTAGGTACTACGAATATCGAAAATATTTAAATAATACAGAAGCTATAAATTATGTAAAAAAAAATTATAATAGCGATGAATTGGACACATATGAAATCGTAAATAAAAAAATTTTAATACTTTCAGAGCAAGGTTTTGGAGATACAATTCAGTTTAGCAGATATTTAGATTTTTTAAAAAAAAATAACGAAATTATTTTTTTAATTAATAAAAAATTAAACTTTCTATTTAAAAATAGTAATTTGAAATTAATAAATAATCTTGAAGAAATTACTGAACATGATTACTTTCAAAATCTTTTATCTTTGCCTAAAATTTATTATGAAAGTAAAAAATCCTTTATGAATAATATCAATTATATCAAAACTGACAAAGATACTGACTCAATATGGTCACAGAGACTTAAAAATATAAATAAATTAAAAATTGGCATTTTTTGGCAAGGTAATAAAAATTATTATGGTGATGACAAGAGATCAATACCCTTACATGAATTTGAGCAAATAATTAAAAATAAAAATTATTCTATTATAAGTTTACAGAAAAATTTAGGTGTTGAACAAATAAAACAAAACAATTATGAAAAATATATTTTAGACTATTCTTTGGAAATAGATAACGACGAAGATGCTTACAAAGATAGCATATCTATTCTAAGAAATTTGGATTTAGTAATAACAAGCGACTCTTCTATTGCTCATTTGGCTGCCACAATGAATGTTAATACTTGGATTGTATTATCCTATAATCCTGATTGGAGGTGGTATATAGAAAATAAAAAGTCTGTCTTCTATAATACAATAAAAATATTCCAACAAAAAAAACCAGGAAACTGGCAAAGTGTGTTTGATGAAATCAATAGTGCACTACTTAAATATAAAAGTTTCTAGTAATGTGGCGGAAGGAGAGGGATTCGAACCCTCGGTACACCTTTTCAAGCGTACGGCGGTTTAGCAAACCGCTGGTTTAAACCAGCTCACCCATCCTTCCGTGTAAATATGTGTAACTTGAAATCATTGAATATTCAATCATATTCAAGTAATTTCTCAAACATATGAAAAACAAATATTCAGTATTCTCTCTAATAAAAAATGCTTTATCACAGCATGAGAATTGGCAACAAGCTTGGGGAAATCCTGAGCCAAAAAAAGAATATGAAGCTATTATTGTAGGCGGCGGCGGACACGGTTTAGCAACTGCTTATTATTTAGCAAAAAAACATAATTTAAAAAATATTGCAGTTTTAGAAAAAGGTTGGATTGGTGGTGGAAATACAGGGCGTAACACTACAATCATTAGATCAAATTATTTATGGGATGCTAGTGCTGGTTTATATGATCATGCGCTTAAACTGTGGGAAAATTTATCTCAAGAGCTAAACTACAATGTGATGTTCAGTCAAAGAGGTGTAATGAATTTAGCTCACAATCTTCAAGATGTAAGAGATTTAAAAAGAAGAACACATGCTAATAGACTAAACGGAATTGATGCTGTTTGGTTAAATACTGAGGAAGTTAAAAAATTTTGCCCAATAATAAATACTTCACCTGATATTAGGTATCCAGTTTTAGGTGGAACATTACAAAGAAGAGCGGGCACTGCAAGACATGATGCTGTTGCCTGGGGTTATGCAAGAGGTGCTAGTGATATGGGTGTTGATATAATTCAAAATTGTGAAGTTAAAGGAATAAAAAGAAATGGAGATAAAGTTGAAGGATTAGAAACAACTAAAGGATTTATAAAAACTAATAAAATTGGAGTTGTTGCAGCAGGACACTCAAGTGTAATTGCGAGTATGGCTGGATTAAAACTTCCTCTTGAAAGTAAACCATTGCAAGCACTAGTTTCAGAGCCAGTAAAACCAATTATTGATACTGTTGTAATGTCAAATGCAGTACATGCATACGTAAGTCAATCAGATAAAGGTGAATTAGTTATAGGTGCGGGAACAGATTCATATGTTTCATATACTCAAAGAGGTAGTCATAATATTGTTGAGGAAACTTTAAAAGCTATTTTAGAACTCTACCCTATTTTTAGTAGAATGAAGATGTTAAGACAATGGGGAGGAATAGTTGATATATGTCCAGATGCAAGCCCTATTATAAGTAAAACAAATATAAAAGGTTTATATTTTAATTGTGGTTGGGGTACTGGCGGTTTTAAAGCTACTCCAGGATCGGGTGATTTATTTGCTCACACAATCGCAAATGATGAGCCACATAAATTAAATGCAGCATTTAATTTAAATAGATTTGTAAGCGGTGATCTTGTTGATGAACATGGTGCTGCAGCAGTTGCACATTAATAATGTTTTTAATTAATTGTCCATTTTGTGGAGAGAGAGATCAAAGTGAATTTTACTCAGGTGGCGAAGCTCATATAGTCAGACCAAAACAACCAACTGAACTTAGCGATGATGAATGGGCGGAATATCTATTTATGAGAAAAAATATAAAAGGTGTTCAGTTTGAAAGATGGAATCATATTCATGGATGTAGGAAATGGTTCAACGTTGTTAGAGATACATCTAATGATAAAATATTATCTGTTTATAAAATGGGTGAAAAACCTCCTGTAAATTATAAGTAATGCCCAATTATAGAATACATAAAACTGAATATATTGATGAAACTAAAAGAGTTTCATTTAAATATGATGGCAGGACTTATTTCGGATATGAAGGTGATACCTTAGCATCAGCACTTTTAGCAAATGGTATTCATTTAGTCGGTAGAAGTTTTAAATATCACAGACCAAGAGGTATAGTTTCTTGTGGAGCTGAAGAACCTAATGCTATTTGTCAAATTGGCAGCAAAAAAGACTTAACTGAACCAAATGTAAGAGCAACTGAGTCAGAATTGTATGAAGGCTTGGAAGCAAGCTCTCAAAATTGCTGGCCTAACGTTAAATTTGATATTGGGGGTATAAATAATTTAATATCACCATTAATACCTGCAGGTTTTTATTATAAAACATTTATGTGGCCAAAGAGTTTTTGGAAAAAAGTATATGAACCATTAATACGATTATCTGCAGGATTAGGAAAATCTCCTACAGAACCAGATCCTGATATCTATGATCACAAATATGTTCACTTCGACGTATTGGTAATTGGTGGTGGAGTTTCAGGTATTATTGCTGCAAAAATGGCAGCAAAAAATAATTTAAAAACTTTATTAGTAGATGACAAAAAAATACTAGGTGGTTCTACAATTTATCAAAACAATGAAACAATAAAGATTGATGGTGAATTATCAAGTGAATGGTTAAAAAATGAAATTCAGGAAATTAAGAAATTAAGTAATTTAACAATTAAGACAAGAACAAGTATTGCAGCTTATCATGGATACAATTTTCTTTTAGCTAAAGAAAATTTAACAGATCATTTACCAGAAGAAAAAAGAAGAAATAAGATTAGACAAAGATTATGGAAAATAAGAGCAAAAAAAGTTGTAATTGCAACTGGATCAATTGAAAGACCACTTGTATTCAATAATAATGATAGACCGGGAATATTATTATCTAATTCTATAAACAAATATTTGGATTATTATGGTGTTACCTGTGGAGAAAATATAATATTATTTACGAATAATGATAGTGCATACGAAACTTCAATTTCACTTCATAATAAAGGTATAAAGAATTTAATTATTGATTTAAGAAAATCTGCTAGTTCTAAACTAATCAAACAAGCAGAAAGTCTAGGAATAAAGATCTACTTTAATCATGTCGTAACAAATACTTTTGGATACAGAAAAATAAATTCATTAGAAATAATGAAACTATCGGAAGATGGAAATACAACCGTAGGTGATAAGATTAAATTAAGTTGTGACTGTTTAGGTATGAGTGGTGGATGGACACCTATGGTGCATATGCATACTCAATCTGGAGGTAAATTAAATTTTAGAGATGATGATCAAGTATTCTTACCGAAAGAAAATAATGAAGATCAAATTTCTGTTGGTTCATGCAATGGAGATTTTGATTTAGAAAATATTATAGATAAAACAGTTAATAAAATTAATAAGTTCTTAGATATAGATAATCAAGATTACAAGAATACAAATATTATTTGCTCTAAAGAAAACGACAAAAGAAATATATGGTTATTACCAAACAAAATACCTTTAGGTAAAACAAAATGCTTTATAGATTTTCAAAATGACTCAACTTCAAAAGATATAAAATTAGCCTTAAAAGAAGGCTTTAGATCAATTGAACATGTAAAAAGATATACAACGACTGGTATGGCAACAGATCAGGGAAAATTATCTAATATGCACGCACTTGGAATTATAGCTGATACAGCTGGTGTAAAAATGGGTACATTGGGAACAACTACATTTAGGCCTCCATTCACACCATTAACTTTCGGAACACTAGTTGGAAGAAATGTTGGAAAATTTTTTGAAGTAGTAAGAAAAACATCTATTCATGAATGGCATGTAGAAAATAATGCAGAATTTGAAAATGTTGGTCAGTGGAAAAGACCCTGGTACTATCGAAAAAACGGGGAAAATATGCATGATGCTGTTCAAAGAGAAAGTAAAGCCGCACGTGACAGTGCAGGTATCTTAGATGCGTCAACTCTCGGAAAAATTGATATTCAAGGATCAGATGCATCAGAATTTTTAAATCGAGTTTACACAAATGCCTGGTCAAAACTTGCAATCGGAAAATGTAGATACGGACTTATGCTAAACGAGGATGGTATGGTTTATGATGACGGTGTTACAACAAGAATATCCGAAAATCATTATTTAATGACAACCACTACTGGAGGAGCCGCAAATGTATTGAGTAAACTTGAAGATTACTTACAAACGGAGTGGCCAGAATTAGATGTTTATTTAACATCAGTAACAGATCATTATTCTACAGCAAGTATTTGTGGCACAAATTCAAAAAAAATTCTTAACAAACTTTTTCCAAATTTAGATTTAAGTGATGAAAACTTTCCTCATATGTCATTTAAAGAGGCTAAACTAGAAAATATAAATTGCAGAATAATGAGAATAAGTTTTACGGGTGAACAAAGCTATGAAATTAACATAGAGTCAAAATATGGACATGCATTATGGAAAATGTGCATAGAAGCTGGGAAAGAATTCAATTTAACACCTTATGGAACCGAAACAATGCACTTACTTAGAGCTGAAAAAGGTTTTATAATTATAGGACAAGATACAGATGGCACAATGACCCCGTCTGACTTACAGATGGATTGGATTGTAAGTAAAAAGAAATATGACTTCATTGGTAAAAGATCTCTATATAGAAGTGATACTATTAGAGAAGATAGAAAGCAATTGGTTGGATTACTAACAGATGATCCAAAAGAGATTTTGGAAGAAGGTGCTCAAATTGTATCAGATATTAAATCAAAACCTATAGATATGCTAGGACATGTAACTTCAAGCTATTTTAGTCCAAACCTTAATAAATCAATTGCCTTGGCTGTAGTTAGGAGTGGAAAAACAATGAAAGGTCAAAAGTTAATTATTCCGATGGAAAACAAAAATATTAATGTGACAGTTTCTGACACAATTTTTTTAGATAAGGAGAATAAAAGACTAAATGCTTGATATCTTACATCCAAATATTTCAAATAATAATAAAAACAACATCGATATTAATTTATCTGAAGAAAAAATTAAAATTAATATCAGAGGAAAAAATAAAGAATTTTTTACCAAAGTGGGTAAAATTTTATCTATTATTTTACCTTCAGAGACAAATACCAGTTCATCAAATGAAAACTATGATGTTTTGTGGCTAAGTCCAGATGAATGGATGATATATTTTGATGAAAATAAAAATACAAATATTTTTGATCTACTTTATAAAGATATTTCGTCTTTAAATTTTGGATCAATAACTGATATCTCCTCACAATTAATTTGCATAAATATAAAAGGAGAAAATATATTTGAATTATTATCATCTGGATCACCTTTTAATTTCGAAAAATTTAAAAATAATGTCGGCTCATCAACGCAAACATTAGTAAATCATATAGATGTAATTCTTCACCACAAGTCAAAGAACAATGTTAATTTATTTGTAAGAAGATCGTTTTCAGAACACCTTTATGAATGGTTAGTTGATAGCTCTAATTTTATCTAATTTATAACTCAAATAAAAATAAGTATAACAAAGATACATCATAGAGAAAATCCAATTGAATATTACCCATAACCAAAAAAATTCAGAAAAGTCAGAATTAAAGTAAATAGCAGTATAAAATACGACAAATGGAAAAATTCCATTTCTACAAATATTAGCAATTAATGCGTTTTCAGCTTTTTTTTAAAGCCATAAAAAAACCATTTGATAAAAAAAATATTGGATAAGCTGGCAGCACAAAGGCTGAAATCTCTAAATATAATTTTCCAAATTCAACAACCTCTAAATCTTTTGAAAATAATTTTGTTATTATTTCAGCGCCAAAATAGATAATAAAAGAAGAAATAATCATTATAATGAAAGCATATTTTACAGCTTGGAAGTACGTTTCTTTAATTCTTAAAATATTTCGTGCACCAAAATTTTGAGCAATAATTGTGATAATTGCTGTATTTATTCCCAAGATTGGTAATAAAACCACTTGTTCTATTTTGGTACCAGCCCCCATAGCCAGCTGCTGCATATTCTCCTGATAAACCTGCATATTTGAATACAATAGCAGAAGCAATTGAATAACCGCAAATCGAAATTATTATTGGCATAGATTGAAAAAAAATATTTTTTAAAAAAAAAAATTTAGGAATAAAATAAGAAATAAGTATGTTTTTAAATAAATTACTTTTTAAAACTTTTATAAATATAATTAAAAAAGCGACTGTTTGAGCAATTAAAGTTGCTATTGCAATACCCTTCATACCCAAAGCCGGTATGAAATAAAAACCAAATATTAAAATTGGATTTAACAATATGTTTAAAAAAAAAGATAATATTAAAGCGTTTCTATAAGTTTTCGTATCGCCTTCTGCATGAAGTAATGAATTTAATGCAACAACTAAAATAAAAATAAACGAACCAAGGAAAATGATATCAGTATATTGTAATCCAAGATTTATTACCTCGTTAGTTGAACCCATAATTGAAAAAACTTCTGGAGCATAATTTAAACCAATAAAAGTAATCAACAGAATTATCAAAAAAGAAAAGAAAATTAATTGGCAGAAATAAATTGAAGCATTTTTACTATTTTTTTCTCCAATACTATTTCCTATAAGTGACGTGCCTGCAACTGTGATACCAATAGATGAGGCAATAATAATAAAATAAATTGGAAAAGATTTTGTTAAAGCTGACAAAGCTTCAGGTGATATTTTTCCTGCAAAATATGTATCAGCAATATTATATAACGTTTGAAATAGTGTACCTACCGAAGCAGGTATTGCTAATTTTTTTATTAATTCTTTGATGTCATCACTTAATATATTCATGATATTATTTTTTTGAATTTACCATTTGATTGTGTCTCATTGTGAAACGTTTAATTTGATCATTTGTCAATTTATCAAAACAACTTGGACATGATAGTCCTACTTTATACTTTTTTTGATTTGGTTAGTTTTATATGCAATGGCATTCTACAACCACCACAAACAGTATAATTTCCAATTTCTAGGTTTTTCTTAATAGTAACTCTTTTATCAAAAACAAAACATTCACCATTCCACTTACTTTTTTTTGGATCAGTTTTGTTAAGATAATTTAAGATACCACCCTTAAGCATATAAATATTTTTAAAACCTTTATTATTAAGATAATTAGACGCTTTTTCACACCTGATACCACCAGTGCAAAACATCCCAATCGATTGATCTTTATTAAATTTTGATAAATAATTTTTAAAATCTCTAAAATTTTTAGTTTCTGGATTAAGAGCATTTTTTGAATGTACCAATCTTATATTCAAAAGGTTTTCTAGCATCGATTAGTTTAATATTTTTTTTAGATATAAATTCGTCCCATTCTTTAGGTGATAAATATTTTTTATTAAAAAAATTTTTAAAATTAATTTTTTCATTAATTGGAACCACTTCATCTTTTATTTTAACTTTATTTTTTGAGTATGGTAATATTTTTGATTTAATTTTATTTTGAATATCAAACCTATCAATTGATAAGATATTTTTTATTTTTGTAATTGTAAGTTTAATTTTTTTTTGACTACCTGATATTGTGCCATTAATTCCTTCAGGAGATAATATTATAAGACCTTTTATATCAAGTTTATTAGTTTCTTTTAAAATAATTTTTTTAATAATTTTTAATTTATTAAGTTTTGATATTTTGTAAAAAGATAAGATTTCAAACATAATTACCAACAAACTGTAAAACCATCACCAATTGGTAAAATATACTTATTAATAGATGATTTTTTTATGTATTTATTAAATTCTCTTAATTTTATAGTTAATTTGTCTTTTATCTTTGGATTTGCAACATCTCCTTTCCAAAGAGTATTATCAATTAAAATTATACCCTTTTTGCTTTTTAATTTAAGAGACTGTTTAAAATAATTTATATAATTTTCTTTATCTGCATCAATTAATATCACATCATATTTTTCCTTTTTTCTTAATTAAATTTTCAAGAGCAATTTTTCCATTGTTACAAATAAGATTTATTTTTTTATCTTGCTTTGCTTCTTTAAAAAACATAATTGCCTGATTGTTAGTTTTTAAATTTTTATCTATGCCAATTAATTTACAATTCTTAGGTAAAGCAAGTGCAGCAGATAAAATGCTGTAACCTGTAAAAGTACCAATTTCTAAATATGATTTATAATTATTAATTTTTATGATAAATTGTATGAAGTTAGCTTGTAGAATTGAAATTTGTAATTTTTTAATATGACCAAGTTTTTCGTTATATTTTAATAATTTTTTTTGTACTTTGTGAAGATTATTTGTATGTGAAAAAATATAATTGATCATATTTTGATCAATTATGAAATTTTTATCCATTCAACTTTTCTTTTTAATATTTTGTTTATTAATTGAGGATTACCTTTCCCTTTACTTTCTTTCATGGCTTGACCAACAAAAAAACCAAATAATTTATCTTTACCAGATTTATATTCGGCAACCTTATCTGAATTATTTTCAATAACTTTATTTATCAATTCCTCTATCGCTTTTGGATCGCTTTCTTGTTTTAAACCTTTTTCTTTTACTATTATTAATGGATCTTGATCTCCATCTATCATTTGTTCAAAAACCGTTTTAGCTATTTTTCCTGATATAGTTCCATCTTTTATAAGGTTAATAAGTTTTGATAAATTTTTAGCACTAACTGGGCTTTGAGATATTTCTAAATTTTTTTCATTTAAAACTGCAAATAATTCGCCTGTAATCCAGTTTGTTGCTAATTTAACATCTGAATTTTTTATAACTTCTTCAAAGAAATTTGAGGTTTCAATGTCAGATACCAAAATTGTTGCTTCATATGGTGAAAGATTAAATTTATCTATAAATCTTTTTTTCTTTTCATCTGGTAATTCAGGTATATCTGATTTTATTTTTTCAATTAATTCTTGCCTTATTTCAAGCGGTAATAGATCTGGGTCTGGAAAATATCTGTAATCATGCGCGTCTTCTTTTGATCTCATAGATCTTGTCTCATTTCTTTTAGTGTCAAAAAGCCTTGTCTCTTGATCTATTTCTTTCCCATCCTCTAACAAATCTATTTGTCTATTTGCTTCGGATATTATTGCCATTTGCATAAATTTTATTGAATTAACATTTTTAATTTCA
>CABZFJ010000014.1 GCA_902524995.1 uncultured Pelagibacteraceae bacterium
AAAAGGTTTGTAACTTTCATCCAACTCTGACAAGATGAATTTTTCAAAGAACCATGTGGTGTGACCAAGATGCCACTTAAGAGGACTAACATTTTTGCTGGGCTGTATGACCATATCCTCAGCCTCTAAGTTCTCGCACAGGGATAGAGTTTGTTGTCTTGTTTTGGAGAATAATTCTGTAATTTGAGATAATTTATTTTCCATGACTAAATCTAATTAAATTTTTAGATCATGACAATGGGTTACAATGTGTTCAGCGGTTTAATATTTTTATAGACACGGAATATAAAATAATTAAGAATTTACTTATGAATTTTTCTTTAGAAATAGGTCCTAAAACTGATTTAAGCACTTTGCCAAAGGTAAAAGATGTTTATATCACAATGCTACCTGGGGGTGATTATAAAGAGACCGCTCTACAGTCTGGTGAGTTAGTTAAAGAGGGATTCAATCCAGTTCCTCACTTCCCAGCAAGGTCAATAAATGATGAAAATCAGCTGAAAGATTATGTTTCAAGATGTAAAGATTTGGGTGTTAAGCAGGTCTTGGTGATAGGTGGAAGTCGTGACCCTATTGGAAAATTTGATAGCTCATATCAAATGTTAGAGACAGGATTTTTTGATGGTATCAAGATTGGAATTGCTGGACATCCCGAGGGGAGTCCTGATATATCCGACTCTAATTTAGAAAAAGCTATGATAGATAAAAAGCCTTATGCTGATTATATAGTTACACAGTGGCTAATGGATACTCAGCCTATTATAGATTTTATATCAAAACAAACAATACCAGTTCATGTTGGAATAACTGGGCCAATGAAAATATCTAGCTTAATTAAATTTGCTAATATTGTAGGGGCAAAAAATTCCATTAACTTTCTTAAATCTAATTTTAGTAAGGCGTTAGATTTATTGAAACCTAAAGACCCTAATGATTTAATTGGGAAAGTTAAATCGCATACTGATTATTTCCACATTTATACATTCGGCGGCTTGAAGGAAACTAACAAGTGGTTGAAGGAGAATAACTATGTCTAATGAATTTGACTATAGTAAACTAAGACATACAACATCAGTAGATCAGTCTGATAGAAAAGTACCATACAACTTAAGACAAAGCGGACCTACTAAAGTTGAGATGCTAATATCAACAAGAGTAAGGAAATCTCCGTACTGGCATTTATCTATGAAAGCTGGATGTTGGAGGGCAACAGTTTATAACAGAATTTATCATCCAAGAGGTTATGTTAAACCTGAAGATGGTGGTGCAATGGTTGAATACGAAGCAATTAAAAACCATGTAACAATGTGGAATGTTGCGGTTGAAAGACAAATACAAGTTAAAGGACCAGATGCAGAAAAATTTGTTGATTACGTAATTACAAGAGATGCTACAAAAATTTCTCCAATGAGAGGTAGATATGTAATTTTATGTAATGCATACGGAGGAGTTTTAAATGATCCAATTCTTTTAAGAATATCTAAAGACGAATTCTGGTTTAGTTTATCAGATAGTGATATTGGATTGTATCTTCAGGGAGTAAATGCAGATGAAAGATTTAATGTTCAAATTAATGAAATAGATGCTTGTCCAGTACAAATTCAAGGTCCTAAAGCAAAAGCCTTAATGAAAGATCTTTGTGGAGATGATGTTGATATTGATAACATGCCTTTTTATGGATTGGCATCTGCAAAAGTTGGTGGAAGAAGTTGTATAATTTCTCAGACAGGTTTTTCAGGCGAATCTGGATTTGAAATATATTTAAGGGAAGCAACTTTATATGCTGAAGATATGTGGAATGCTGTTCTTGAAGCAGGTAAAAAACATAACTTAATGGTAATTGCTCCTGCACACCATAGAAGAATTCAAGCTGGAATTCTTTCATGGGGGCAAGATATGGATCATGAGCATAATCCTTTTCAATGTAATCTTGGGTATCAAGTTTCTTTGTCTGGCAAAGGTGAATGGAATAAAAAAGGTGATTATGTTGGTAAAAAAGCACTTGAAAAAATGAAAGCTGATTTAAAGGCAGGTCATAAACCTTATAAACTTCAATTAGTCGGACTTGAACTAGGAGGAAAACCTATTGAAGAATATGCTCCAGATTTTTGGTTAATTTCAGAGAACGGCAGTGAGCCTGTAGGATTTATAACTTCTCCTTGGTATCACCCAGAAAAAGAGAAAAATATTGCTATGGGTTACATTCCATTTGATGGCACACTAAATACAAATGGTTTTCCAAGAGGTAAAGTTGGATCGAAATTTAAAGTTCACCTACCAGAAAAATATTCTGATAAACCTGGAGAACCAGTTGATGCAGTTGTAGTTGATATTCCTTTTACAGAATCTTATAACGCAAATACTAGAGAAGTAGTTAGTAAGTGATAAAAATTTCTTTAGGGAGAATTTAATTCCCCCTAAATATGACGAAAACTTTTTTTATAGTTATTTGCATTATAATCGCTATTGCACTAATAATATTCACATTGATCGTTTCGTATAAAGCGCAAAAAAAAAATAAAGATAATTAATGTTTGCTCAGTTTTTAGATATTGTTTTTAAGTCCTTAAAGCTTGATAAAACTCTATATAGAACTCCAAGATATTATGGAGAAGCTGGAATTTATTTTGCAATTCTAATTATGATTTTAGATGGGGTTGCTGGAGCAGTTGCGGCTAATACTATTGTAAAAACCTCAGTTGGTATATCTGGTTTAACAGCTTTATTAACTTGGATAGTGTGGGCAATTTTTATATTTGTAATTGGTGTTAAAATTTTTCCTGATAAAGATAGAAAAATTCCATTTAAAAGAGTTCTTATAGCTGTCGGGTACGCACACGCTCCAGGACTAATAAGATTTTTTGCTGTTACACCAGAATTGGTTCTTTTAATTATTTTTCTTACTCAATTTTGGATTTTTGCTTCATTAATTATAGCTACAAAACATATTTTAAATTTAAAATCTAATTTAAAGGCATTTGGTATTGTATTTTTATCTTTTCTAATAATCTCTTTTTTAACAATTTCATTTGTAATGACAAAAATTAATTCATTACCTATAAGTACAAATATTTAAAGCGGAAATAAAGTTTTTGATGTTCTGCAGGAGTTGCAAAGCTTATATCCTGTAAGTATTAAATTTTGAGTTACTGTCTCATCTTTTTTTTTACATTCTTCACAAATATCATTTAATTCATTGTTATCAGTTTTGTCTAATTTATAGTCAAAATTGTCAGTCATTATCTGTCAATCCTGCTCCTGCGGTTTTTTGTTTTAACTCATCTGTTTCTTCCACAAATGTTTTTTCAGCTAATTTTGTTAATTCTTTCCAATCCTCTTCAGAAAAGTTATTCTTATTTTCTAAGAATTGAATTTTAATTACATCAGCTTTTTCTACAACTTCACTACTTAAATAATTTGAATAAATTGATTGATTGAAATTTAATAAAAATTCTTTTTGATCTATTTTTAAAAAAATTCTCTTTCCTGTTATTTCAGAAGATCTGCTGACAAACGGTAAAAATATCAATGGATAAGCCATTTTTTCTATTTCTATATCATTTAGTTCTTGGATAGAGATGGATTGGTCAAAAAAACTTAATCCAAGTTTAATTGGACAGTAAAAGTTTTGAGGTCTGTTGCTTTTGCTAAAAGATTGGCAATTTTCAAACTTTTCATTATTAAAAATCTTAAAATATTGGTTTATATGCTTTATTCCTGGTAAACCAAATAACTCTAATTGTTTAATATTCTTGCCTATTTCTTCTGCAACTCCCCAGGAGAAACCTTTTGCTTTAGTTGAACGTTTAACAATTGTATCAATTTCACTATAACTTCTCATTAATTATTTTAGTTATATATCCAATATTGATTAAATGAATTAAGTTCATTTGGTAATGGAGCTCCTTGAAACATACAAATCCTTAACCATTTATCAGATCTTGGATCAAACTTTACTGCCCCAAAAAAAGATAGTTTAAGTCTTAACATATCAATAGGAATTAATTTTGACCCAATGGTGTTATCTTGAATTTCAGAATATGGATATTTCTCTGTTATAAACACTCTTCTTACAATATGTCTTAAATCATTATTTTGTACTAGAAAATTACCAATCTTTAAGCTGTTTTTTAATGCAAAAATAGTTTCATAAAGTTTTTTTATATCTCTAGCAATAGCTGTGGGCTGCTCGAGCTCAGAACCATTATCTTCAAACCTATCTCCAATTCTTGGTTCTTCTTTATTTTTTGACACGAACCAAAATTTTTTATTATTTTCATTTTTTGAAAAATCAATTTTTAAAATATCTGAATAATTGTTCTCAATTATTTCTCTTAGTTCATTTATTGTCCTGTCTACGGGTATATTGAAGCTACTATCCTCGTCTGAACTCATTAGAGAAATTAAAGGATCAATTATCTCATTATATGGCTCCATCATTATAGAAACCAAATACTCAACTCCCTCTTCAGATAAATTTTCCTCTGCCCAATTGTATAATTTATCAAATATATAAAAATTTGATTTATCAATATTATCTTTCAAATGATTAATTAAAAGTTGCAAATCATTAATTAAACTCTCTATTTTTTTCCTTTGATATTCGCTATCAGTATTCCATGAAGTTACATTTTTAAATGATTTTGTTAAACAACTGTAAAAAATTTTAAACTCTTCTTCTGATACTTGTTCTATTTCTCTTATTTTTTTTAATGCAGTTTCTTTAGCTAAAATCCAATTATTTAACAATGAAGGGTGATTTACAATAAATGGAGCCATTCCCAATCCAGTTGAATTACCAATTCCTAAATTTCTGCAAATTTCCAAGTCCAGTTCTACGGCATCTTTAGGATTTTTATATTTTGCTATGTGATTTACTTGATCGAAAGTGAATTGTCTTACAAGATAAACCAACATCATTTCCAATCTAAAAGGACCATTTATTTCATTTCTATTTTTAATTCTAAACCTATCTGCTAATCCAAATTTTCCTGAGCCATACACTGCTGTTGTTCTGTACAAATATCCAACTTTTGAAAGCTCATTAGGGTTTGGCTGGGTACCTTTTGATAAACAATCAACCACATAATTAAATGCTCTAACTGATCTATTTGCTCTTGAAAGAGTTAATTCCTTATAGGAAAGTCTACCAATTTCTTGCTTAGGTACATTATGTGAAAGTCTATCAATATCATGTTTTGAGGGAATACCATCGTATAAAGCAAATGCAGCATCCCATTTTGTTGCAATCACTCTATCTGATCTTTCCTCATCCTTCAGTTCATTAGCAAAACAAACTAAAGAATATGTTTTTTTTTCTTTTGAAAATGAATAAACAGCAACTCCATAGCCCCTATCATTCAAGTCAAACAAATCTCTGTTATATTTCCAATCTTTGAACTCATTTAAAAATGATCTTAGAAAAGATAATTTAGATTGATGAAACGATCCAAGCCTAGAAAGTTTCATTACTATTTTTGGTTCTCTAAGCGGAACTTGCATTAATTAATTCCTTTATAAAAATTAAACCAATTATTGCCAAGTATCTTGTTTATTTCTTCTTGTTGAAAACCTTTATTTTTTAATTCTGTATTTATATTATTAAATCCTCTTGCATCCAAAAACCAATTAGGTTGTTTTGGAAAACTAGGTTTATCTTTACTGCCTTCTCCAAAATTTTTCGATTTTGACCATGTTCCATTTCTCATCCACTCAACAACAGTGTCTGGTTGGTTCAAACATAAATCTGATCCTATGCCAACATTATCAATACCCATAATTTCAACTGTTCTTGCAACCATTTCACAAAAACTTTCTATTTTACAATTCTTTCCGTCTTTTAAATGGTGAGCATACAATGATAAACCTAACATTCCTCCACTTGCAGATAAAACTTTTAATAATTCTGTTGATTTATTTCTTTTAGCCTCAAACCAAAAAGTTGGATTTGCATGAGTAATCGCAATAGGTTTTTGACTAATTTCAATTGCATCAAGTGTACTTTTTTCTGCAGAATGTGACATATCAACAACAATACCTACTCTATTCATTTCTTTAATAGCCTCTCTTCCAAAATTAGTAACTCCGCTATCATTTTTTTCATAACATCCAGTAGCTAACAATGATTGATTATTGTAAGTTAGTTGCATAAATCGACAACCTTGTGAGTGTACTTTTTCTATAAGACCAATGTCGTCTTCGATTGGTGAACAATTTTGAAATCCAAAAAAGATTGCAGTTTTGTTTTCTTCCTTTGCTTTTGTAATATCATTGTAGTTATTACCTAAAAATATTAGATCTTTATTTTCTTTGAAATGTTTATTCCAATCTTGTATTCTTTGTTGTAATTCATCATAGTCTTCGTGATAAACTAACGTTACGTGCACTGCATTTAATCCAGCTTTATTATTTATTTCAAAGATTTCTCTAGACCATTTACAATACTGAAGATTATCAATTCGATAATTCATATTTGGTATACACTATTATTATTATTATGATTGTCACTAACTTAAACTGTCCTTAGCTAAAAATTGCAATTTAAATGAAATATCTGTAAATTGATATTAGTTTAATGAAATACAAAAAAAAATTGCATAAAGTATCAATTGTAATGGGCAGTCAGTCTGATTACAAAACAATGAAGAATTGTGAAAAAGTTCTTAAGATTTTAAAAGTTAATTATGAGACAAATATCGTCTCTGCACACAGAACGCCCGATAGACTTTATACTTATGCAAAAAAAGCAGAAAATAACAATGTTTCTATTATTATTGCTGGGGCTGGAGGATCAGCACATTTGCCTGGCATGATTGCTGCAATAACTAGAATTCCAGTCATAGGTGTTCCCATTGAAAGTAAAAAGTTAAAAGGATTAGATAGCCTACTATCAATTGCTCAAATGCCAAAAGGAATTCCTGTTGGAACTGTTGCTATTGGAGAAGATGGTGCAATCAATGCTGGTTTATATGCTGCTTCAATTATTGCTACGTATGATAACAATGTAAAAAAAATACTTTTAAATTGGCGAAAAAAACAAACATCAAAAGTAAAAAAAAAACCATAGTAATTAATGTCTAAACCTGATCTAGGAATAATAGGCGGCGGACAATTGGGAAGTCTATTAGCATCTGCAGCAAAAAAACTAAATATTAAAACGGTTATTTTATCCGACGATAAAGATGCACCTGCAATCAATTTTGCTGATGAATTTATTTATGGAGATTACCAAGACATAAATATTATCAATAACTTTTTAGAAAAAGTTGATCTTGTTACTTATGAGTTTGAAAATATCCCATATGATATATTAAAAAAAATTAATGAAACCAAATCTGTATTACCTAGTCCTGAAATAAATAAATTAATTCAAAATAGACTGACAGAAAAAGAATTTTTAAATAAAAATAATATAACTACTACTCAGTTTGTAAGTATAAATGATTTAGATGATATAAGAATAAACGATAGATTAATACCTGGTTTATTAAAAACTTGTACACTTGGTTATGATGGGAAAGGACAATATAAAATAAATAATGCAAATGATTTAAATAAAGATTTTAGTTTCTCAAAAGGCTATATCTTAGAAAAGATAGTAAATTTAAAAAAAGAAATTTCAGTAGTAGTTACAAGATTTGGTCACCAAAAATATGAAATTTATGATCCAATTGAAAATTATCATGAAGACCAGATTTTAAAACACTCCAAAATTCCTGCTGATATTAGTGATGAAATTAAAAATAAAGCAATGGACTGGGCAAAAACAGTAGCTGAAGAGCTTGATTACATTGGTACTATGTGTGTTGAATTCTTTATAGACAAAAATAATAATTTATATGCTAATGAAGTTGCACCAAGAGTACATAATTCTGGACACCTAACTATAAATTCACACAACATTAGCCAATTTGAAAACCATATCAGAGCTGTATGTGGACTTGAAAAATTAAAAACAAAAAAAATTTACAATGCAAAAATGCTTAATTTAATTGGTGAAGATATATTAAAATATAAAAATAAAAAATTTAAAGAAAATGAATTTTTTTTTGATTATTTAAAAAAAGAAGTTAAAGCAAAAAGAAAAATGGGACACTTAACAACAATTGAAAACTAGGTTTAAAAAATAGTTTGTATCAAAGAAATATTATTGTTCGTAGGTTTGTTAACTTCCTTTGAGACTTCATGAAAATTTAGCTTCGTTTTTTTGGATTCTTTTAGAAAACTCGATCCTGTTAATTCAAGATTTAAATATCTATTAACATCATTTTCATTAATTATAACAGGCTGTCTATGATGTATTTCTTTAATATTTTCATCTGCATCCTCGGTTATTAAACAAAATTGATCATTGTCATAAATAGCTGCTAAATACATAAGCTTTTTATCCTCTCTTAAAAAATAATAAGGTGTCTTATTTTCTTTTTCTCTTTTCCATTCATAAAAACCATCTGCTACAGCTACACATCTATGTAGTCGAATTAATTTTTTAAAAGATACTTTTTCATCAATAGTTTCTAGTCTCGCATTTATTAAAGGTTTAAAATCTTTTTGCTTAGCCCAACTAGGCACTACTCCCCACTTTAAATTTTCAAGAGTATTTCCATTATTATATTTTTTAATCACAGGTAATTTTTGAAATGGATGTGCGTTATAATTTTCATTATCTTCAACTTGTATAGCAGACTTAACAAGTTTTTTTGTTTTTGTAACGGGGCTAGTTATTACGTATCTTCCACACATATTTAATTTTCTTGGTTTAATCTAAATTTAGATTATATGTTTTTCAAAACTATGAAATCAATAGAAAATAATTTTGATGATCCGCAAGTAAATGAGTTGCTAACTAAGCATTTTATTGAATTAAGATCAGTTTCTCCTGAGGGGAGTTCGCATGTATTAGATATACCTGGATTAAAGGATACAAGTATAAAATTCTGGAGTTTATGGGAAAACAATGAATTAATTGGTTGTGGAGCTCTAAAATTATTTGATGAAACACATGGAGAATTTAAATCTATAAGAGTTTCAGATAAGTTTAGAAATAAAAAATATGGTGGAAAAATAATTTCACATCTTATTGAAAAATCTAAACAAATAGGAATTACTAAATTAAGTGTCGAAACTGGTTCAGGTGATTTTTTTGCGCCCGCTAGGAAACTTTTTAAAAGTTTTGGTTTTAAAGAGTGTGGGCCTTTTGCGCACTATAAAGACGATCCTAATTCGTGCTATTATTCGGTAGACTTTTGAGGAGTTTAGTTTGGAAACTGATAAATCAAGACCATTTGTATTATATGTTGCTGAAATCATTTATCGAAAAATATATGAAATCAAAATTAAAAACTCAAATTTAACCAATATTCAAGCATTTGAAATATTTATTGCATCTGATGATTATAATGAAATTAGCTCAGGAGATTTTCACGATAAATGGTTTAAAGAACTTGAGAATAATGACTATGTAGATAAATCAACAAAAAAAAAAATTAATCAAGAAACTATAAGACTTTTACAAATACAAAAAGATACTATGATTAAACAATTAATGAAAATTCCAAAATTATATTATGCAAAAAGTCACTTTCCTTTGGAATTATCTCAAAGAGCATTTGATCATTTGTGGAGAGTTTGTGAAAGTTATGAACTTTGGTGTAAAGAAACTAAACAAAATGCATTAATATTACTAAATTTAACAGAATAATTTATGAGTAATAAAATTTTGAGATTTATAGATAGTACTTTAATAGATTTAGGAAGACAGTTTAAGTGGACCTATCTTCCGCCATTGATGATTTATCTTGCCGCTGGTATTTCTGGACTAACAGGTATTGTTGGAACTTTTTTTGTTAAAGACTATCTAAACTTATCTGCCGCTTTTCTTGCTGGACTGGGTTTTTGGGCTGGAATTCCATGGGCATTGAAGATGCCTTTAGGTCATCTTGTTGATCTAATCTGGAATAAAAAAAATTACATGGTTTTTGTAGGAGCTTCCTTAATCTCATTAAGTTTAATTATAATGTACGGTTTAATAATTCATACTGAGTGGATGTCATCAATTCTTTCAGTTGAAACATGGTTTGTGATCAGTGTTTTGCTTGCTCCGATTGGTTATGTTGTGCAAGATGTTGTAGCTGATGCTATGACTGTAGAAGCTGTTCCATTAGTTGATGATGGTGGAAATAAATTTTCAAGAGATGAAATCAAACTTATGCATACAACAATGCAAACTCTTGGAAGATTTGCAATAATTGGTGGAACCGTTTTAGTTGCTTTAGCTAATGTAATTCTCTTTAAAGGAGTAGATGAACTTGAACAAGCAAATAAAATAAGTTTATACGGTTCAATTTATATATATGCTTTAATTATACCGATTGTATCTGTACTAGGAATATTTCTAGCGTCATATTTAAAAAATCAAAAGAAAAGAAAACTTATTGAACAAGGTCTTGATGGTAATCAAGATTATGCTCCTTCAGAAAAAACTGAAGTAAACTGGTGGATATTAGGTGGAAGCTTGGTTTTTGTTATTTTCACTTTAGGAATTGGTTCATTCAAAGTGCCTTTTGCTCAAGAAATTGTTTTTGTGGGTTCAATGGCAATTATTCTATTTTTAATGAATAAACTAGTTAAAGAACTTCCTCAGGATTTAAGACTTACTGTTGTTGGGACAGCAATAATAATTTTTATTTTTAGAGCAATGCCAGGACCTGGTCCAGGTTTATCTTGGTTTGAAATTGATGTACTTGAATTTAATGAACAATTTTTTTCAGTACTATCTCTTATAGCTTCTGTTTTAACCCTTGTTGGTATTATTTTATTAAGACCATTTATGGCAAACAACTCAATTGCTAGTATAATAGTGATTTTATCAATTGCAGGTGCAATTTTATTTTTACCTAGTGTTGGTATGTATTATGGATTTCATAATTGGACATCATCAATTACTAATGGAGTTGTCGATGCTAAGTTTATTGCAATATTTAACACTGCACTTGAGTCGCCTTTGGGACAAGTCTCAATGATACCTTTGCTTGCGTGGATTGCTAAAAATGCACCTTCGCACTTGAAAGCAACTTTCTTTGCGGTATTTGCATCCTTTACAAATCTTGCTTTATCAGCAAGTGCTTTGGGGACTAAATATTTAAATGAAATTTATGTTATTACTAGAGAGGTAAAAGATAAAGTGACAAACGCTATTCTTACCACTGCAGATTATTCAGATCTAGGTATTTTGTTAATAACAGTAACGCTTGTAACTTTAATAATTCCAATTGTGTTTGTGGTTATAATTCAAAAAACTAAATTTAAAACTTCAGAATAATTTTTATTCAGCTTTATAGCCAAATTCTAAACAAGCATCAGTTATTGAATGATAAAGAGATTCACCAAAACTTCTTAAAGCAAATATTCTTACTTTTCTTGGATTTGAGCTAATAAAATCAATAGTTATTGTGATTGCGTGAAAAGCTGAATTAGAACATTTTCCTTCATCAAGACCATCTAAATTTAAAGGACAACCTTTTTTTAACACTTCATCCACTAAAGAACCTTCCAATTCCAATATTGTCCTTGAATGAGATAGATCTGTTAATGCAAAATCATCATGACTTAAGTTCTCTAAAATAGATTTTTCTATTTCTTTATTTTTTGAAACGACTAACCAATTATCAGGTCCCATCCATAAAATTCTTGTATTATCATTTGAAGATACCAAGAGTGTCTCAGGTAAATTTAAATTGTCTATTTTTATTTTGTTAATACTGATTGAAGATTTTTTGTATTTAACAATTTGATAAATCAAAACATCTTTGATTTCTCTAATATTTATTAGCTCATCTTTGCTATCGTGATTGCCAAACAATCCATGTTTATGAATATTTTCTAGCGCAGAAACATTTTTCATGATCTAACTCTTTTTCCTTCAGGGTCAACATAATGAGAAGATATAACTTCTACTTCAATTGATTTATTTTTTAATGGCGATACCGCAAAAAACTTTTTACCTATCATGTTTTTTCCATCTTTCATAATTGCCAGTGAAAATGGATTATTATTTTCTACGCTCCAACAAGAAGAAGAAACGTGACCAAGTTTAGGAATAGGTAATTTTGCATTCTGATCTTGGACTATATGAGATCCTTCAGGAATACTAGACTTTCTATCAATTGGAATAAGTCCAACAATTTTTTGTCTGCTCTCAATATTAAATGCTTCTCTTCCTAAAGAATTTTTGCCAATAAAATCTTTTTTCTTTGAAACTAATCCATTTAGTGAAACGTCTAATGGGATTGTTCTGCCATCTAACTCTGGTCCTGCAACGTGTCCCATTTCTATTCTTAATGTGGATAAAGCTTCAGTTCCATAAGGCTGATTTCCAAATTCTTTACCTATTTCCATCATTTTCTCCCACATGAACATGCCGTGATCTGATTTAACATTAATCTCAAATGCAAGCTCGCCAGAAAATGAAATTCTAAATATTCTTGATTGAACACCAAAAAAGTCTGCTTCTTTATAGCCCATAAAAGGCAAAGCATCATTTGATACGTCTAGGTCTGGATATAATTTTGATAACATATCTCTAGATTTAGGTCCAGCAATTGCAGCTCCTGCCCATTGCTCAGTTGTAGAAACAACATTTACATTTAATTCAGGCCAAACAATTTGAAGATAATATTCTAAGTGAGATAAAACATTTGCAGCCTGTGCAGTTGTAGTTGTCATATGATAATGATTTTCTGAAATTCTTGTTGTTGTTCCATCATCCAATACAATTCCATCTTCTCTGAGCATTAATCCATATCTTGCTTTTCCAACAGGTAATTTCATCCAAGCATTTGTATAAACTCTATTTAAAAATTCTGCTGCATCTGGACCTTTGATATCAATCTTTCCTAATGTTGTTACATCACAGATACCAACGTTCTCTCTAACATTTTTTGCCTCTCTCTTTGAAGCTTCAAATAAAGTTTCATTTCCTTGTTTATAATATCGAGGTCTCTTCCAGGCACCTGCATCAACAAACACAGCGTTATTTTTCTTATGCCATTTATGTATTGGTGTTTTTCTAGTTGGCATATATTCCATACCTACTTCACGGCCTACAATTGTACCAATTGTAATTGGTGTGAAAGGTGGTCTAAATGTTGTGTGTCCCACTTCAGGAACTATTTTATTTTCTATATTAGATACCAACTGAAGACCATTTAAATTACTTGTCCTACCTTGATCTGTTGCCATTCCAAGAGTTGTATATCTTTTGACGTGCTCTATTGATCTGTAACCTTCTCTAAGTGCAATTTCTATATCTGAAACAGATACATCATTTTGAAAATCAACAAATCTTTTTGGATTTTCATTTTTAGGCAGCGGCATACACCAAAATTTATCATGAGCTCCATATTTCTTTTCATTTACATTTGGAATTGAGATTTCTGTTTTAGTCTCTGTAATTTTTGCGGAAAGATTCGACCCATTTTCAAAACCATGTTTCAAACTTTCTTCTAAAGTAAATGATCCATTGGAAGCACCAACTGATGTCTCCTGTTGTTTTTTCTTATCAGGAATGAATGCATCAATTTTTTCTTCATACTTAAGTTTATTTCCTGATTGTGATGCTAAATGTACCGAAGGTGTCCAAAATCCAGATACACAAATGCAATCACATTCTATAGTTTCTATTTTCTCAAAAGAATTTTTATCTTTAGTAAGTTTACCAATTTTTGCAGATTTAACTTTTTTGTATCCATTTGCTACAATAACACCATGAGAAAATCTTATATCAATTCCCTTTGATTTAGCTTCATCGATTAACTCTGATGAATGTTCTTCTCTTGTATCTAATATAATTGGTTCAACATTATTTTTTTTGAAGTCTAAAGCTGTTTCATATGCACTATCGTTATTAGTAAATATTAATGGTTTCTTTCCAACCAATACACCGTAGACTTTCATATATTCTTTTGCAGCTGCTGATAAAAAAATTCCCGGAGTATCATTGTTGCCAAATACAATCGGTCTTTCAATTGAACCAGTTGATAGGATTGTTTCTTTGGCTCTAATATACCAAAGTCTTTGTCTTGGAGTGAATTTTGATTTTTTTTCTAAATGATCACTAACTCTCTCAAACATAACCAGCATGTTATGGTCATAGTAACCAAAAACTTGAGATCTATTTTTTACCGTTACATTAGGCATAGATTTTAATTCACTAACTATTTTTTCCGCCCAATCTTTTCCTGATAAGTTATCGATGCTTACATCATCTGTTAAAAGTGTGCCTCCAAATCTTGGTTTGTCTTCAGCTAAAATTACTTTTGCTCCATTTTTTGCAGCAGCATAAGCGCTTGCTAATCCAGATGGTCCAGATCCAGTAACTAATAAATCACAATACTCAAATTTATGTTCATATCTTTCTTTATCTTTTTCTAATGAAGCAATGCCTAGTCCTGCGGCTTTTCTGATGAATGGTTCGTAAATTTTATACCAGAAACTTTTAGGCCACATAAATGTTTTGTAATAAAACCCAGCAGGAAAAAACATTTTTAAAAAATTATTTATTGCTCCAATATCAAAATTTACTGATGGCCAACAATTTTGGCTCGATGCTGATAAACCTTCAACAAGTTCCATTTCTGTTGCATTAACATTTGGCTCTGAATGACCATTGAATTCTACTTGAAGCTTTGCATTTGGCTCCTCTACCCCTGCGCCAAAGAAACCTCGCGGTCTATGATATTTAAAACTTCTACCAACTAAGTGTATTCCATTTGCAATTAAAGCAGATGCAATTGTATCACCTTCATATCCAAATAATTTTTTACCATTAAAAGTAAAAGATATTTTTTTGTTTCGATTAATTAATCCCTCTTTATTTAATCTAAATGGTTGGCTCATCTTATTTCTTCAGTTACTTTTGCTGTTTGGAAAATTTCATGTGTAGCAGTATCTCTTTGCACCTTAATCCATTGTCTACATCCTGCTATATGTTGCCATAACTCTACATGTTTCCCTCTTGGACTTTTTCTCATATAAACAAAATTATCCCAATCTTCACTAGTTACTTCTTCATTTATATTCGGTCTTTTTACAGTTGCATCACCTCCGTATGAAAATTCTTTTTGTGCTCTTAAACCGCAATAAGGACATTTAATGTATAGCATTTTTCAACCAATCCAGGTTTTGGTTCCTAAACCTTTTTCATCTAAAAGATGACCAGTGGAAAATCTATTTAATCTTAATTCTGAATTTAATTCATGAACTTGATCTTGTGCAATAGTATGCGCAAATGTCCAACCTGAAACAGGAGTTGATTTAAAACCTCCATAACACCAACCGCAGTTTAAATACAATCCTTCAATATGTGTTTTATCAATTATTGGAGAACCATCCATAGACATATCCATGATCCCTCCCCATGTCCTTAATATTTTTAATCTGCTTAAAAACGGAAATAAAGCTAAGCCACCTGTTAAGACATGTTGTATAGTTGGTAAGTTACCTCTTTGAGCATAACTATTGTATCCATCAAGATCACCACCCATTACCATTTCACCTTTGTCCGATTGACTTATATAAAAGTGGCCTGCACCAAAAGTTACTACTCCGTCTAATAATGGTTTCACAGGTTCTGATACACAAGCTTGAAGTACATGAGTTTCTATAGGCAGTGTCATATTTAATTTTTCAGCTAATATATTTGTACTACCTGCAACACATAATCCAACTTTTTTTGCTTTAATATCTCCTCTTGAAGTTCTAATTCCTTTTATTTTTCCATTAACAACATCAAAACCAGTGACCTCACAATGTTGAATTATATCTACTCCCATATCATCTGCTTGACGTGCATAACCCCAAGCGACAGCATCATGTCTTGCGGTACCTGCGCTTGGTTGCATTAAGCCTCCAAAAATTGGGAAGCGTACTTCATCGGTAAAGTCAGCCATTGGAATTAATTTTTTAATATCGTCTCTATCCAATAACTTTGCATCTATTCCATTTAATCTCATAGAATTTCCTCTCCGAGCATACGCGTTCATTTGAGCATCTGAGTGGGCTAAGTTTATTATTCCCCTTGGAGAAAACATCACATTAAAGTTTAATTCTTGACTTAAGTTTCTCCATAAATCCATTCCAAATTCATTAAATCTTGCATTAGCATCGTACATAAAATTTGATCTTATGATCGTTGTATTCCGACCAACATTTCCACCACCAATCCAGCCTTTCTCAATGATAGCTACATTTCTAATGTTATGTTCTTTTGCTAAATAATATGCAGTAGCAAGACCGTGTCCTCCGCCTCCAATGATGACTACATCATATTCACTTTTGGGAGTAGGATCTTTCCAAGCAACTTCCCAATTTTGATGATTGGAAAATGCGTTTTTGATTAGACTAAATAATGAATATTTCTGCATTAGTAAGTTTTATAAAATTAAATATAAGTTTTTGCTAATTTTTTTTATATATATTTTTTAGATGTTTAAATACGTGACAAAAAAGGATAGTAATTCTGCTCATTAATAAGTAATTAGATTTATGTCAAAATCAGATATCCAAATTGCAAGAGAAGCAAAAATGAAACCCATAAATGAGATTTTAGGTAAAATTAATGTTCCAGATGAACCAAGTGCTTTTAGCCCTATGGGACGTCATATTGCTAAAATAAATTTAGAATATTTAGATAGTTTAAAAGATAAACAAAATGGAAAATTAATTTTAGTTACTGCTATCACACCAACTCCTGCAGGTGAGGGAAAAACTACTACGTCAGTTGGTTTAAATGATGGATTAAATAAAATTGGTAAAAATTCTATAGTGTGTTTACGTGAACCTAGTTTAGGTCCTTCATTTGGAATGAAAGGCGGAGCGGCAGGTGGTGGATATGCTCAAGTTGTTCCAATGGAACAAATCAATTTACATTTCACAGGAGACTTCCATGCAATTACATCTGCTCACAACTTATTGTCAGCATTAATTGATAATCATATTTATTGGGGAAATAAATTGAACATAGATGTAAGACGAGTAGTCTGGAGAAGAGTTATGGATATGAATGATAGATCTTTAAGATCTATCAATATTAATTTAGGTGGAGTTGCTAATGGTTTTCCAAGAGAAGATGGTTTTGATATTACAGTAGCATCTGAGATAATGGCTATCTTTTGTTTAGCAAATGATCTTGAAGATTTAGAAAAGAGAATAGGTAATATTACAGTTGCTTATACTAGAGAGAGAAAACCTATTTTTGCAAAAGATTTAAATGCTCACGGACCAATGACTGTTTTGTTAAAAGAAGCAATCAGGCCTAATGTAACTCAAACGTTAGAAAATAATCCAGCAATTATTCATGGTGGTCCTTTTGCAAACATTGCGCACGGTTGTAACTCTGTAATAGCAACTAAAGCAGGTTTAAAACTAGCTGATTATGTTGTAACTGAAGCTGGATTTGGAGCAGACTTAGGAGCAGAAAAATTTTTAGATATTAAATGTAGAAAATCAAATTTAAAACCTGAGTGTGTAGTTATTGTTGCAACAATTAGAGCATTAAAAATGCACGGTGGTGTAGCTAAAGATGATTTAAAAAATGAAAATGTAGACGCGTTAAAAAAAGGTTTAGTAAACTTAGAAAGACACATTGAAAACGTAAAAAAATTTGGTTTACCAGTATCGGTTGCTATTAATCATTTTGTTGCAGATACTGATAATGAGGTAAAAGAGTTAATAAATGCTTGTGAAAATATAGGAGTTAAGGCTTCTTTATGTACTCATTGGTCAAATGGTGGCGAAGGGACAAAAGAACTTGCTTCACATGTTGTAGATTTAATTGATCAAAAACAAGCAAATTTTAAATTTTTATATGATGAAAAAACACCTTTATTAAAAAAAGTTGAAACTGTTGCAAAAGAAATTTATCGAGCAAACGAAGTCATTGCTGACAGTAAAATAAAAGATCAATTAAAATCTTTTGAAGAAGCTGGTTATGGAAATTTGCCGATATGTGTAGCCAAAACACAATATAGTTTTTCTACTGATCCAAATGCAAAAGGTGCTCCAACAGGCCATTCATTACCAATTAGAGAAGTAAGATTATCTTCAGGTGCAGAATTTATTGTTGTTATATGTGGAGCTATCATGACGATGCCTGGACTTCCAAGAGTTCCTGCTGCAGACTCTATTAAGCTTAATGAAAAAGGTGAAATAGAAGGCTTGTTCTAATTTAAAATATTTAACCAATTTTCTAATTCTCTCATCCTTGCATCTTTATTAGAAATTTTATTTTCATCTTCTATAATTTTTACATGAGAGTCTATTTCCGTTTGATCAATAAATGCTTTTTTTTCTAGAAGTCGATCTCGCCTAAAATGTATTAAGCTTACCATTTTGGCATATGTTATCTCCGGGTGATATTGAATTCCCCATATATTTGTTGAACCAACATTAAAATTTATACCCATGACTTTATTTATTGGATTTGATGAAAGTAATGTAGAACCCTCAGGTAATTTTACAACTTCATCAAAATTAAATGCAGGAGTATTAAATTTTTTATTTTTATTTTTATAAAGAGGATGCTTAAGGCCGTTTTCATTTATTTCTATATCATGAGCTATCCCCCTGTGAGCGCCATTGGGACATTTCTTTACTTCACCACCAGCAACTGTTACAGCAACTTGCATTCCCCAACATATTGCGAATATATTTTTTATATTCTTTTGACATTCCCTCATAAAGTTTATTTGTCTTCTTATTTCTGGAGTGTCATTGTAAATATTTAAACTGCTACCACCCCATATCATTCCATGATATTTAGTTAAATCTTTAGCAACTTCATTAATATTTTCATCCGAAGAAGGATTAACAACATCAATTTCTAATTGATCTGTAAAATAGCCAATACTATCTTTTAAACTTTCTGTATGAGTTTTAATTCCACCATCAGTAAAGCTTTGATTTTCTTCTCTAAGATTACCTTCAACAATAAGAATTCTTTTCATTAAAATAATTTACCTGAAATGCTGTGTTCATAAAGTGCTTTCATGTCATCCTTGCTCATTGTCCTTGGGTTGGTAGAAGTTGATGGATCCTCTAATGCCATTACTGATAACTGTTCTAAATTTATTTTATTTACATCAACAATTTCTGATAATTTATGTGGTATATTTAATTCTTTTCTTAGTTCTAAAATCCAGTTTAAAAAACTATTAAAAGTTTTATCTATTTCGAGATAATCACATATAGAAATTATCTTTTTTTCAATCATCTCTTTGTTAAAACTTAATACATAAGGCATAAAGATTGCATTAGATAAACCGTGGTGGACATTAAATTGGGCGTTAACAGGGTGGCTTAAAGAATGAATAGCCCCAAGCCCTTTTTGAAAAGCAGTAGAACCCATACTAGCTGAAGCTAATAATTCTGCTCTCGCATTTAAATCATTACCGTTCTTAACTGCTTTAATTAATGAGTTTTTAATTAACTTCATTCCTTCAATCGCAATTCCATCTGCCATCGGGTGGAAACCTGGTGCACAAAAAGCTTCTAAATTATGTGCCAAAGCATCCATACCTGTTGCTGCGGTCAATCTTGGAGAAAGATCTAAAGTTAAGTTGGGATCCAAAATTACAATTGAAGGTAAAAATTTTGGATGGAAAATAATTTTTTTTATACCTGTTTGTTTGTTGATTATAGCTGATGCTCTTCCAGTTTCTGATCCTGTTCCTGCTGTAGTTGGTATAGCAATAATAGGTGCAATGTTAGTTTCATCTGCTCTTTTCCAATAATCGCCTATATCTTCAAAATCCCAAATTGGTCTAGACTGTCCTGACATAAATGCAATAGCTTTACCTACATCAAGTCCGCTGCCACCACCAAATGCAATAACTCCATCACAACCTAATTTCTTAAACTGTTGGACACCCTCTTCCACATTCTCTCCAACAGGATTTCCTGAAAAATTTGAAAAAACTTGTAGATAATTAAAGGTTTTTTTTAAATCTAAAATAATATCTTGAACCATTTTTAGATTAATTAAATCCTTATCTGTGACAAATAATGGTTTATCAATTTTCAAATTTTTACAGCCTTTGGTTAAATCTTGAATTCTATTCCCTCCAACCCAAATTGTAGTGGGATAATTCCAATTAATTTTCATATTAAAATAATATTTAATTTTTCTATTTTTCTTAGTACAATATATTTATAATTTTAATTATAGAGGAAAATTTATCATGACTAAAGTCGCTATAATTGGTGCTGGGCCTTGCGGGTTATCAATAATGAGGGCTTTTGAACATGCTGAAAAAAAAGGAGAAAAGATCCCTGAAATAGTTTGCTTTGAAAAACAAAGCGATTGGGGTGGTCTTTGGAATTATAGCTGGAGAACAGGATCTGACCAATATGGAGATCCAGTTCATAATAGTATGTATAGATATCTTTGGTCAAACGGACCTAAAGAGTGTCTTGAATTCGCAGATTATTCTTTTGATGAACATTTTGGTAAGCCAATTCCATCTTTCCCACCTAGAGAAGTACTTTATGATTATATCACCAGTAGAGTAAGTAAAGGAAATTTAAGAAATAAAATTAAATTTAATACAAGAGTAGTTAATACAATATTTAAATCAGATAAGTTTGAGGTTAGCTACCAAGATAAAGAAAATGATAAAATTTTAACAGATCATTTTGATTATGTCGTAGTGTCTACTGGTCATTTTTCAGTTCCTTTTATACCTGAATACAAAGGCATGAGTTCATTTCCTGGTAGAATAATGCACTCACATGATTTTAGAGATGCAGAAGAATTTAGAGGAAAAAATATTATAGTTTTAGGAAGTAGTTATTCCGCTGAGGATATTGCGCTTCAATGCAATAAATATGGAGCAAAAAGTGTTACAATTGGCTATAGACATAATCCTATGGGTTTTAAATGGCCAGAAGGAATGAAAGAAGTATTCTATTTAGATAGATTAGAAGGAAAAAAAGCAATTTTTAAAGATGGTACGGAACAGGAAACAGATGTAATAATATTATGCACTGGTTACCTGCATCATTTTCCTTTCTTAGAAGAAAATTTAAAACTTAAAACTAGAAATAGACTCTATCCTCCAAAATTATACAAAGGTGTTGTTTGGCAGGATAATCACAATCTTTTGTATCTAGGAATGCAAGACCAATTTCACACATTTAACATGTTTGATTGTCAAGCTTGGTACGCAAGAGATGTTATAATGGGGAAAGTAAATATGCCGAGTGGTGAGAATATTGAAAAAGACATAAACAAATGGGTTGCTTTAGAGGAAAAACTAGAAAATCCTAATCAGATGATTGATTTTCAAACTGAGTACACAAAAGAATTGCATGAGATGTCGGATTATCCAAAAATAGATTTTGAACTAATCAGAAAACATTTTAAAGAATGGGAACATCATAAGGTTGAGGATATATCAACATATAGAAACAAATCTTTTTCATCTCCAGTAACTGGATCCATAGCCCCGGTTCATCATACAGCTTGGTCAAAAGCAATGGATGATTCTTCTAAAACGTTTTTAAATAAAAATTAAGGATTAATTTAATTTTCTAAAACAAGGTCTAAGTATAAAGATGCGCTCCAAGAAAAATTATTCGCTCCCATCACATTACCATTTTTACAACTATAATATTCATGAAAGCCTTTCTCCTCAATTAGCTCTATAGTTCTTTTTTTTAATAGATTTGAATATTCTTTATCTTTATTTTTAAGTCCTTGATAAACTAACCAATTGCAATTAATCCATACTGGTCCTCTCCAATATCTTTTTTCATTAAACGTTTCATGCTTAGGATCTATTGACGAAAAAAAATATTTTTCGTCAGAATTGTGATTTTTTAAATTTGCAATTAGTTTTTTATTTATTTTATCATCATTTAGATCTGCAAATAATGTAAAATAATTAGTAATAGAGGGTATATTTAAATTGTTATTTGTTTTCAAATCTTGAGACAAAAAATTATTATTTTCCTCACTAAACAAACCAAGCAATCTTTTTTCATTTAGAGAAATAAATTCATTTAGATCTTGGAAGTCTAAATCAAAACTTTTCGATATTTTTAAAAGATCTTTGCTTGCTTTTAAAAAAATTGCATTAAATCCAACATCTACAACGTTAAATACAGAAATATTATACAATTTGTTTGGATCATAATTAACTTCTCTAAATTGATCCCTAATTGTTATGTATCTGTCGTAATCTTTTTTTAAAGGTCTTTCATCTGAGTTTGACACCTCAAGGTCCCTTCTCTGGTAATGTAATTCTTTATCAACATTAATATTACTCATTGGCACATCCCATATTGGTGAATTATCATAACCGCTTTCCCAGGGATGTAATATAGAGATCAATCCAGTTTTATTTGGATCTCTAAATTTGATAAACCAATCGTGGTATTTTTTAATTTTTTTAATAATTTGAACTACTCTATTATTATGTCCTTCATTTATTTCTTGATTTCCTAATATTATCTTTAAGATACTTGCAATTACTGGAGGTTGTGTAATTCCAGAAGAAGGAATGTTTTTTCCACATTTCCATGTTGTATGATTTGGAAAATATGTTGTGTCATCATCATGAAACAATATATGAGGAATCATGCCATCATCCCATTGGCCTGCAAGCAATGTTTCCATTTCCTCTAAGGCATAATCTAAATTAAAATAAGAATAACCAAGAGCTATGAAAGCTGAGTCCCAATTCCATTGAGCTGGATAAAGTTTATTGTTGGTAGGTAGTGTATAACCATTTTTTCTATTATCTAATAGAATTTTCTTTGCTTCTTCTATTCTTTGTTTCATTATCCCTTAACACTTCCTGCAGTAAGACCGCTAACTAAGTATTTTTCAAAATACACAAAAATTATTAAAATAGGCAAAGTTACGACCACCGATCCTGCCATTAAATATTGTCTTGGAGTTTCAGCGCCAACATTGAGAAACTGTATAGCTCTTGATAAAGTGAATGTGTTAGGTCGGTCTAAAAACATTAATGAAAATAAAAATTCATTCCATGCTATCATAAATACATATAAAGCTACAGATGATATAGCAGGTAAACTTAATGGAAGTATAATTTTAAAAATTATCCCAAGCCAATTTTGACCATCGATTATTCCAGCTTCTTCAAGCTCTTTTGGTATACTTTTAAAGTAACCTTGCAACATATAAATAGCTACAGGCAAAGTTGTGGCTGTATAAACTATTAACAAACCTTCAATAGAGTTCCTTAAACCTAATTGACTAAAAATTGTATATAAAGGGATCACGAGAACAATAGCTGGGAACAAATAGATTATCAGTATTGATGTTGATAAAAAATTTTTTCCAAAAAAATTCAGTCTAGCAACAGCATATGCAGCTGGTATCGCAAATATTAAAGTTATAATTACGGTTCCTAAAGAAACTATTGTACTGGTAAGCATATATCTGCCAAAATTATAATCTTTAAATACAACAAAATAAGATTTGAATAATTCTGGCAAACCTTTTGAAAAATTAA
>CABZFJ010000015.1 GCA_902524995.1 uncultured Pelagibacteraceae bacterium
AAAAATGTAATTAATTCTGGTGTTTCAAAAGTTATGATAGAAAGATCTGCAAAAAAATGTTTTGTAACAATCTATACTTCTAGACCAGGATTTGTGATTGGAAAAAAAGGAAGCGATATAGAAAAAATAAAAGGCAAATTATCAAAATTAAGTGCTCATGAAATAGTTTTAAATATTAAAGAAGTAAAAAAACCTGAGACAAATTCATTTTTAGTTGCTGAGAATATCGCTCAGCAGTTAGTTAAACGTGTTTCCTACAGAAGAGCAATGAAAAGAGCAATGCAATCAGCATTAAGATTGGGAGCAAAGGGAATTAAAGTTTCTTGTAGTGGGAGATTGGGTGGAAATGAAATTGCTAGAACCGAATGGTTAAGAGATGGTAGCATCCCTTCTCATACTTTAAGGGCAGATATTGATTATTCTGAAGCAGAAGCTTTAACTACTTATGGAATAATTGGAATAAAAGTTTGGATATATAAAGGTGAAATTTTTACGAAAGAATTTAGTCAAGAAAGGAATAAAAACTAAAAATGTTACAACCTACTAGAACAAAATTCAGAAAAGCTCACAAGGGAAGAATTCATGGCACTGCTTCACGTTGCAATGATATGAATTATGGTTCATTTGGCTTAAAAGCTATTCAACCTGAGAGGATTATATCAAGACAAATCGAGGCGGCTAGAGTTGCATTAACAAGACACATGAAAAGGCAGGGTAGAGTCTGGACAAGAATGTTCCCGAATATACCTGTATCAAAAAAACCTACTGAAGTAAGAATGGGTAAAGGCAAAGGATCACCAGAATATTGGGCATGCAGAGTTAAACCAGGAAGAATATTATTTGAAGTGGATGGAGTGACTGAGGAAATTGCTCGCGAAGCTTTATATAAAGCTTCAGCAAAACTACCAATAAAATGTAAATTTATTAAGAGAATTTAAATGAAAAAAAGTGAAATAAAAAAAATGACCAAAGAACAAGCTCTTAAAGATATAGATAAGTTAAAAAAAGATCTATTTAATTTTAGGTTTCAAAAAATTAATGGTCAAATAAAAAGTCCAGCAAAAATAAGTGAAACAAAAAGAAATATTGCAAGATTAAAAACATTAGTAGTGAGAAAAGATGCCTAAAAAAGTATTAAATGGAATAGTTGTGAGTGATAAGCCAAATAAAACTATAACAGTCATGGTTGAAAGAAAATATCAACATCCAGTGCTAAAAAAGGTAATCAAGGCTAAAAAAAAATATAGCGTTCATGACGAAGAGAATAAATATAAAAATGGCGATAAGGTATCCATTCAAGAGTGTAAGCCTTATTCAAAATCGAAAAAATTTGAAGTTTTAGGAGATTCTAAATGATACAGGTTCAGACAGAATTATTTGTAGCTGACAATACTGGCGCTAAAAAGATTGAATGTATAAAAGTATTAGGTGGATCAAAAAGAAGGTATGCAAGCATAGGTGATACTATTGTAGTGGCAGTAAAGGAAGCAATACCAAAAGGAAAAGTCAAAAAAGGTGCAGTTCACAAAGCAGTCGTTGTTAGAGTAAAAAAAGGCATTCATAGAAATGATGGTTCAAAAGTAAGGTTCGATAATAATGCAGCTGTTCTAACTGATGATAAAGGCGAGCCAATAGGAACCAGAATATTTGGACCAGTTACAAGAGAATTAAGAAATAGAGGACAAATGAAAATAATTTCACTAGCACCAGAGGTTTTATAATGATTAAAAAAGGCGTGAAAGTAAAAATATTGTGCGGTAAAGATAAAAATAAAGATGGTGATGTAATTGAAATTGACAGAAAAAATAATAGAGCAAAAGTTAAAGGTATCAACATGGTAAAAAAACATGTGAAAACTACAAAAGAAAAGAAAGGTGGAATAGTATCAAAGGAAAACTTCATCCACCTATCCAATTTAGCAATTTTTAATACAAAAAATAAAAATGAGGTCAAGAAATAATGACACCTAGATTAAAACTGCAAATAACTAAAGATATTGAGCCAACATTAAAAGAAAAATTTGGTTATAAAAATTTATATATGGGTCCAAAAATACAAAAAATAGTTTTAAATATGGGTTTAGGTCTTGACGGAAATGATCAAAAAATTTTGAAATCATGCCAAGATGATCTAGCAAAAATTACAGGTCAAATGCCTGTTGTAACTAAATTTAAAAAATCTATAGCAAATTTTAAAACTAGAAAAAATACAAACTCTGGTTTGAAGGTGACTTTAAGAAAAAATAAAATGTATGAATTCATTGATAGGTTAACAAATATAGCCTTGCCTAGAATAAAAGATTTTAGAGGTTTAAATTCTAACGGTTTCGACAAATATGGAAATTATACTTTTGGTGTTAAAGAACATATTATATTTCCAGAAGTAAATTTTGACAAAGTTGATAAAATTAGAGGTTTGGACATAACCATAGTTATTAAATCTCAAAAAGTAGAACATAGTTTTGAGTTATTAAAACATTTAAATTTTCCATTTAGAGAAACAAGGAGCAATTAATGGCTAAAATGAGTGCAATCAATAAAAATAATAGAAGAATAAAATTATCTGACAAATTCTATAAGAAAAGATTGAAGTTGAAAAAAATAATAATGGATAAAAAATTAACTTTAGAAGAAAGATTTAAAGCGCAACAAAAATTATCAAAATTACCTCGTAATTCCGCAAAAGTTAGAGTTATGAATAGATGTCAAATTACTGGTAGACCTCATGGTGTTTACCGAAAATTAAAAATTTCAAGAATAGCCCTTCGACAACTTGGTTTAGAAGGCAAAATTCCTGGAATGGTAAAATCGAGTTGGTAGAAAGGAATATATGAGTTTAAGTGATCCAATAGGTGACATGTTAGCAAGAATTAAAAATGCTCAAGTAAGAAACCATAGTAAAGTTTCATTACCTTCATCAAAATTTAAAGCTAAAATTGCAGACGTTTTAAAATCTGAAGGTTATATTATAGACTACAAAATTAATGATGATAAAAAACCTTCAATTGAAATCAATTTAAAATATAGCTCGGGAAATCCAGTTATAAATACTATTGAAAGAATTTCCAAACCAGGAAGAAGAATTTTCTCGAGTGCAAGTAGTCTTCCAAAAATTAATAATGGTCTTGGTATAGCAATTGTATCGACACCACAAGGTGTAATGACAGATGTAGATGCAAGGAAAAAAAAACTTGGTGGTGAAATTATTTGTAAGGTATTTTAATGTCTAAAATAGGAAAAATAAATATACCAATTCCAGATAAAGTAAAAGTTTTATTATCTGGTAATATAGTGAATGTTGAAGGGCCATTAGGCAAACAATCAATACAATTAGATTTAGAAATGTTTGAACTTAATATTAATGAAGGTAAAGATGTATCGATAAAACCAAAAAAAATTGATGATACTTCTAAAAGATTATGGGGTATGAATAGAAGCTTACTTAATAATGCTATTATTGGAGCAAGTAGTGGTTATGAAAAAATACTTGAACTTACAGGGGTTGGATTCAGAGCAGTTTTAAAAGGAAATGTTCTAAATATGCAACTAGGATTTAGTCATGACATTAATTACGATATACCAGAAGGTATTAAAATAGCTGTCGAAAAACAAACAACACTAACAATAAGTGGCTCAAATAAACAACAAGTTGGTATGGTTGCTTCACAAATTAAAAGCATTAGACCCCCTGAGCCTTATAAGGGAAAAGGCATAAAGGAAAAAGGTCAATATATTTTAAGAAAAGAGGGTAAGAAAAAATAATGAGATTAAGCACAATCGAAAGAAAAAAATTTAGAGTAAGAAAAAAACTTAAAAATGTTTCTAAAGATAGATATAGATTAAGTGTTTCAAGATCTGCAAAAAATATAAGTGCACAAATAATAGATGATATAAAAAATATTACGTTAGTCTCTGCTTCATCTATAGACAAAGAAATTAAAGATCAAAAAAAAAATAAATCAGAATTATCAACAATTGTTGCAGAGACACTGGCAAAGAAAGCAAATGAAAAAAATATCAAAAAAATTTATTTTGATAGAGGTATTTATAAATATCATGGAAGAGTTAAAATTTTTGCTGAAACACTTAGAAAAAATGGGATGGAATTTTAAAGTATGGAAAAAAATACAGAATTTGTTGAAAAATTAGTTCACATAAATAGAATTACGAAAGTTGTCAAAGGTGGAAGAAGATTTGGTTTCTCTGCCTTAGTTGTAGTTGGTAATCAAAATGGAAAAATTGGTATTGCTCATGCAAAAGCAAAACAAGTACCTGATGCAATTAAAAAAGCAAATGAACTAGCTAGACGAAAATTGATACAAATACCTTTACGAGATGGAAGAACAATTCATCATGACATATATGGCAAAGATGGTGCTGGAAAAATCAAATTGAGATCTGCTCCCAAAGGTACTGGTATAATAGCGGGTGGTCCAGTTAGAGCGGTTTGTGAAGTGCTTGGTATAAAAGATATTGTAGCTAAATCCTTAGGTACAGCAAACCCACACAATGTAATTAGAGCGTGCATAAAAGCATTATCTAAACAAAATTCTCCAAAAAATATCTCTAATTTAAGAAATAAAAAAATATCAGAGATAATTGAGAAAAGAGGATAATGACATATTTGAATACATTGAATAATATTAAAACAAAAAAAATTCGCGTTGGAAGAGGTATTGGATCTGGTAAAGGAAAAACTTCTGGCAGAGGTGTTAAGGGTCAAAAATCCAGATCTGGTGTAGCTATAAAAAGTTTTGAGGGTGGTCAAATGCCATTATACAGAAGATTACCCAAAAGAGGTTTCAACTCATTAAACAAAGATAGTATTGCAGTAATAAATTTAGGTGATTTACAAAAACTTATAGATACTAAAAAAATAAGTGCTGAATTGAAGATAAATATTGATACATTCAAAAAATCTAAATTATTTAAAAAATCAATTCATAAATTTAAAGTTTTATCAAATGGTGATTTTAAATCTAAAATTGACATTGAAGCAGATTATTCTTCTAAAACTGCGAAAGAAAAAATTGAAAAAGCTGGTGGACAGATTACTATTAAAAATCAATCCAAATAATGAGCACCTCAACGCAATCTAACGATTTAAGAAACAGAATACTTTTCACATTATTTATTCTTGCTGTTTATAGACTTGGCACTTTTGTACCTTTACCCGGAATTGACCCTGAACAACTACAAACAATGATGGAAGGAAATCAAAAAGGTTTGTTGGGAATGTTTAATGTTTTTGCTGGTGGTGCTGTAAGTAGAATGGCAATTTTTGCGCTAGGAATAATGCCGTACATATCATCTTCAATTATTGTCCAATTGCTTACTGGAGTATCGGAATATTTTAAAAATTTAAAGGCTCAAGGTGAAATTGGAAGACAAAAAATTACTCAGATAACTAGGTATGGAACTGTATTATTAGCAACCATACAAGGATATGGATTAGCTGTAGGGTTAGAATCCTCAGCAGATTTGGTAATTAATCCAGGAATATTTTTTAAAATTTCCACAGTAACAACTATTGTTGCTGGAACTATATTTTTGATGTGGCTTGGTGAGCAAATTACACAGAGAGGAATTGGTAATGGTATATCATTAATTATATTTTCAGGTATTGTTGCAGAAATCCCTAGAGCTTTAGTAACAACATTCGAGTTAGGTAGGACTGGAGCAATTTCAACAGTGATGATAATTTTTATATTTTTATTACTTGTTGCAACAATAATATTTATTGTATTTATGGAAAGAGCATTAAGAAAAATCCTTATAAATTATCCAAAGAGACAAATGGGAAATAAAATGTATGGTGGAGACTCTTCACATCTACCATTAAAAATTAATTCTGCTGGTGTAATACCTGCAATTTTTGCCTCAGCCTTATTACTATTACCAGTCACCTTCTCAAATTTTAATGTTTCTCAAAATGAAACATTTTTAGATATTTCATCATATTTTTCACAAGGACAACCTTTGTATATGTTGTTATATGCATCTGGAATAATATTTTTTACTTTTTTTTATACTTCAATAACCTTCAATCCTACTGAAACTGCTGAAAATTTAAGGAAATATGGTGGATTTATTCCAGGAATAAGACCTGGAGAAAGTACTGCACTTTATATTGACACAATATTAACAAGACTAACAACAATAGGTGCATTATATCTTGCATTAGTTTGTTTAATGCCAGAATTCTTAATTGCAAATTATCCAATTCCATTTTACCTGGGCGGTGCATCAGTATTAATTGTTGTTGTAGTTGCAATTGATACTGTTACACAAATTCAAACTAGGATGATGAGCTCTCAATACGAGCAACTTATTAAAAAAACAAAATTTGGTAAATAGGTGAATATAATACTGTTTGGTCCACCAGGAGCAGGAAAAGGTACACAAGCCAAATATTTAGTGAAAAAATTAAATGGTTATCAAATTTCTACTGGAGATATTTTAAGAGAAGAAATAAAAAAAGACTCAGATATAGGAAAAAAAATAATAAATAATATGAATGAAGGAAAATTTGTTAGTGACGAAATTGTAAATAGTCTTTTAAAAAATCATGTTTTTGATCCAAATAAAAAAGAAAAATTAATATTTGACGGTTATCCAAGATCTCTTACCCAAGCTAAAAATCTACATTTGTTATTAAATGACTCAAATCAGAGGATTGATCACATTTTTTTCCTAAATGTAAATAAAGAAACTATTGTAAAAAGGATAAAAAAAAGAAAAATTTTAGAAAAAAGGTCTGATGATGATATAGATACTATATTAAAAAGATACGATACATATATTGAAACTACTAAGCCGGTTTTAGATTACTATTCTAAAAATTCAAATTTTCATGAGATTGATGGAACAATGGAAATTGATAAAATTACTAATAAAATAGAGGCTTTTTTGAATGTTTAAGACGTTGACTTTGACTAATCTTCTTATATAAAAGGCACAATTTATCACAAAAATTATGGCTCGTATTGCAGGTGTAAACATACCACAAAATAAATTAGTTCATATTGGACTTACTTATATTTATGGTATTGGTAATAAATTTTCTCAACAGATATGTACTGAGTTAGAAATACCAAAGTCAAAAAGAGTTAATGAATTAACAGACGACCAGATTCTAAAAATCAGAGAATTTATAGATCAAAAATTTACTGTTGAAGGTGATCTGAGAAGAGAAACATCATTAAGCATAAAAAGATTAATTGATCTTGCAACTTATAGAGGATCTAGGCATAGAAAAAAACTTCCAGTAAGAGGACAAAGAACAAGATGCAATTCTAGAACAAGAAAAGGAAAAGCTATAGCGATTGCAGGAAAAAAATTAACTCCACTTAAAAAATAATGAAAAAAGAAGTTTCCGATAACAAAGAGCAGAAAACAGAGGTTAAATCAAAAAAAAGTTCTTATTCTAAAAAGAAAAAAGGAAAAAAGAATATTTTGAATGGAATTGCATATGTTCAATCTACCTTTAACAATACAATTGTTTCAATCGCTGATACGAATGGCAATGTAGTTTCATGGGCATCTGCAGGACAAAAGGGATTTAAAGGTTCTCGTAAATCTACACCTTATGCAGCACAAGTAGCAGCCGATGCCGCTGCAGCTAAGGCTTTAGAAGTTGGAATGAAAATTTTGTCTGTAGAGGTTAAGGGACCAGGGTCTGGTAGAGAAACTGCTTTGAGAGCTTTACAAGCTAGAGGATTTAAAATCATATCAATTAAAGATACAACGCCAATGCCACATAATGGTACGAGACCACCTAAAAAAAGGAGAGTTTAATGGAGCAAACAGAAGTAAATTCAAAAAATTGGAAATCATTGATTAAACCAGCAAAGTTAGATGTTCAATTAAGTGATGATAAAGCATTTGCAAAAATCACTGCAGAGCCACTAGAAAAAGGATATGGATTAACTCTCGGTAATTCATTAAGAAGAATACTTTTATCCTCTATTAGAGGAACCGCTGTAACTTCTATTCAGATAGATGGTGTATTACATGAATTTACATCTATTAAAGGTGTTAGAGAAGATGTCACTGACATTGTATTAAATGTAAAATCTTTAGCTTTAAAAAGTACATCTGATGAGCCAAAAAAATTAATACTTGATGCTAAAGGACCTGGAGAAATAAAGGCATCTGATATAACAACTGTTGCTGATATTGAAATACTAAATCCAGATTTGGTTATTTGTAATTTGGATGAAAATACTAAATTTCACATGGAAATGTCGGTAGGAACTGGAAAAGGATATGTATCTGCTGATATGAACAAACCTGAAGAACCACCACTTGGTTTAATTCCAATAGATTCACTATTTAGTCCAGTTAAAAAAGTCTCTTATTCAGTTAGCACTGCTAGAGAGGGAAAAGCATTAGACTATGATAAACTAACAATGGAAGTTGAGACAAATGGGTCAATCTCAGCTGAAGATGCGGTTGCATACTCAGCTAGAATATTCCAAGATCAATTAGGAATGTTTGTTAACTTTGATGAGCCACAAGAAGTGATTGTAAAAGAACAACCTTCAGAGCCAGAGTTTAATAAGAATTTATTAAGAAAAGTTGACGAATTAGAACTTTCAGTAAGATCAATGAATTGTCTTAAAAATGATAATATTATTTATATCGGTGACCTTGTTCAAAAATCTGAAGGTGAAATGTTAAGAACACCTAATTTTGGCAGAAAATCTTTAAATGAGATTAAGGAAGTATTAACTGGAATGTCATTATATCTTGGAATGGAAATTCCAAACTGGCCGCCAGATAATATTGCTGAATTATCTAAAAAACTAGAGGAAGCTATCTAATGAGGCATAAAATGGGTTATAAAAAGCTCAACAGAACTTCAGAACACAGAAAAGCTCTGATTAAAAATATGCTTAACTCATTAATAAAGTATGAGCAAATAACTACAACATTGCCCAAAGCAAAAGTTTTAAAACCTCAAGCTGATAAAATTATAACATTGGGTAAGAAAGATACTTTATCTAATACAAAAACTTTAATTTCAAAATTGCAAGACATTAAATCTACAAATAAAGTTAAAAAAACTCTTTCTAAAAGATATGAAAATAGAAAAGGTGGATATACGCGAATTATAAAGGCTGGATTTAGATATGGTGATAATGCGCCAATGGCAGTAATTGAATTTGTAGACAGAAATGTTGAAGCAAAAAAAGTTGATAAAAAGAAAAAAAACCCAACTAAAGATACACCAAAAGTAGAAGATAAAAAGCAAGCTACAGCTTAATCTTTAACTCATATTTTATTTAATTGATATTGTAAAACAATTATCTAATATTTTATATTAATGAGATGAAAAATATAATTTTTCAAATAATTATAATAATTTCTTTTACAACTAATATTTTAAAAGCGAATCCACCAAAAATTGATGGGTTTCAATTTTATACTTTAGGTGACGACGACATGCCATGGTTTAATTTAAATAATGAAAAAGATTTAATAGATTTATCAAATATTGATTGCCAATGGAGTCATGGAAAAAAGACCAAATGTAGAATGCACTTATCACCGTTATATAACTTTCCTAAAAATGGCGTATCAATTCAAAATGAAAATGTTAGATCTGGCAAATATGCTTGGAAATTTAAAAATGGAGATGGAGATTGTGGACAACAAAGGAAATCAGATGAGTGCAATACCTTTAGAGAAAGATCCGAAGTAAGCATGCTAGGATTAAAGTCTAAAAATACATGGTTTAAATTTAGTATTTATGTACCTGAAAATAGTGAATTTACTATTCCTATAAGTAACACTATATGGCAAATACATTCTAAAGCAGGTCCAGTAAATTTTATGTTTAGAATTGCTCCAAATGGAGATTTACAATGGACGGATTTTGTAAATCATAGTTTTGGAGGATTTGACACTTATAAAATCTTAGATGCAAATAATGTAAAAGGTAAATGGAATGATTTTGTTATTAACATTGAATTTATTGAATGGCCAAATAAGAGTTTTATTAAGATTTGGGCTAATAATGAAATCGTAATTAATTATACAGGATTGACTAACAACAATATAAGCAAACAATCGTACATGAAGTTTGGAATATACAAAAGTAATATTAATAGGTTTAATATAATGCATAAAGGTAATCCTCCAAAAAGAGCTGATACAGTTGTATATTATGATTCTATAGCTATAGGCAAAAAGTGCAAAGAGCTTAAGCTAGGTAAGGAGAACAATAGTTGCAATAAATTAAAATAAAAATGAAAAATACAATTAACGTAGATAAATCTTTTAATGACATGCGTATTGACAGATTCATTCGAAATCATTTAGGAAAAATTCCACAAGGATTAATTGAGAAAAATCTAAGAAATGGAAAATTAAAATTAAATCAAAAAAAAGTAAAAAGCTCTCAAAAAGTTAAAACTGGTGACAAACTTAATATTTATAATTTAAATTTTGAGGAAAAAATTGAGCAACATAAAAAAAAATATAATCCTAGTAATGAAATTATAAAAGAAAATGAAGATTTAATTATTGAAAATAATAACAATTTTGTTGTTATAAATAAACAATCAGGAATTTCAGTGCAGGGTGGTACAAAATCTAAAAAAAATATAATTGATATATTTGCTAAAAGTAATTTATTTAGAGATGAGAAGCCTTATTCTGTTCACAGATTAGATAAGGATACTTCTGGCGTTTTTATAATTGCAAAGAATAGGGAAACAGCCCAATTGCTCACTTCACTTTTTAGATTAAGAAAGGTTTATAAAACCTATTTAGCAATATGTAATGGTGAATTAATTTCAAATGAAAACGGCATGTTAAAAGATCATTTAATCAGATTTGAAAATAAAAAAAAAATTGTTGAAAAAGCTGAGACAAAATATGAAATTTTAGATAAAAATAATAATGCAACCTTCATTCAACTAAATCCAATAACAGGCAGAAAGCACCAATTAAGAAAACAATTATTCAATCTAGGAAATTCAATTATTGGTGATAAAAAATATAATTCAACAAATAATTCAAAAATAAATAATAAAAATTTAATGTTACATTCTTATGAGATAAAATTTAAAATAAATGAGAAAAAATATACCTTTAGAGCCACTCCTCCAGATTATTTTAGAAATATGTTAAAAACAAAAAGACTTAATTTTTAATATTAGATAAAAAATTTTTTATTAAATCGTTTTCAATATTTTTATAATTTTGTTTTTTAATCTTATTTAAATTTGAAACTCCTCTATCTCTGATTCCACATGGAACTATCTTTTTATATACATTAATATCATTTGATATATTTAGTGCAAAGCCATGATAAGCAATCCATTTCTTAACTTTTATACCTATTGCTGCAATTTTATCTATTTTACCAGATTTATGCTCGAACCAAATTCCTATATTTTTTCTATCAGCAAAACACTTTATATTGTAAATTTTTAAAGTATCTATAATAGTCTTTTCTATTGCAGTTATTATTTTTTTAATATTTTTACCTCTTTTGTCTAAGTCGATCACAAAATAAAAAACTAATTGACCAGGACCATGATATGTTATTTTTCCACCTCTATTCGTTTTTATAAAGTTAATAGATTTATCTAAAATCTCATTATCATTAAAACTTGTTCCACCAGTATAAATCTCTTCATGTTCAAGTATCCAAATAAGTTCTTTATTTTTATTTACTTTGATTTGCTCTAATCTATCTTCAAGTATATCTATTGCAGATTTGTATTTTATTGGTTTTACTGACTTTTTGATCTCTATTGTCATTATAAATTTGTATTATTTTTATTTTGTATTAATAGTGCCAACTAAATTATAGGTAAATATTATGACTATAGTAAAAAAAATAAAAGATAAAAAAGTTAACTTTGAATTTAACAAAGAATTCATCAAGGTTGTCACAGATAAAATTGCCTCAAATGATGCTGTATTTATTACAAATTCATTCAATGCTATGCATCCAGCAGATGCTGCTGACATAATTGAACATCTAAGTCAAAATGATAGAGAAAATTTAATAAAATTAAATAGTTTCAAAGTTGATCCTGAGGTTTTTGTTGAATTAAATGAATCAATTCAATCTGAGATGATTACTTATTTGTCGTCTGATTCAATAGTAAACATATTAAAAAATTTAGAGTCAGATGATGCAATAAAGATTTTAGAAAATGTAGATGAAAAGGACAAAAATTCAATTCTTAGCTCATTACCGCCAAAAGACCGATTTGCATTACTTGAAAGTCTAAGCTATCCAGAAGACTCGGCAGCTAGATTAATGCAACGTGAATTTACTGCTATACCAAGTAACTGGTCTGTGGGTCAAACAATAGATTATCTAAGAGAAAATAAAGAACTTCCTGAGGAATTTCTCGAAATATTTATAGTTGACCAAGAATTCAAACCTATTGGTACTGTACCTTCATCAAGAGTATTAAGAACTCCAAGAGACACAAAAATGATGTCTATAATGGCTGAATCTCAAACATTAATACCGGTGGATATGGATAGAGAGGAAGTCGGTAATTTATTTGAAAATTATAACTTGAGTTCAGCAGCAGTAGTAGATAAGTCAGAAAAACTAGTTGGGATGATAGCTTATGATGATGTTCTGACTGTATTAAAAGAAGAAGCTGAAGAGGATGTGCTTAGATTAGCTGGAGTAGGCGATGAAGAAATAACTGATGGTGTAATAACAAAAACGAAGAGAAGATTTAATTGGTTGTTATTAAACTTGTTTACTGCTTTTCTTGCAACTTATTGTATTAGTTTATTTGGTGCTACCATAGAACAAATGGTAGTACTAGCTTTTTTAATGCCAATAGTGGCATCAATGGGTGGTAATGCTGGCATGCAAACATTAGCTGTTACAGTTCGATCGTTGGCAACGCAGGATTTAACAAAAAATAATTTTACGAATAATATTATTAAAGAATTTAATATTGGGGTTTTAAATGGAGTTATTTTCGCAATTATAAGTTCTTTAATAGTTCAACTGTGGTTTAATGATGTTCAACTTTCCCTAATAATTTCAATTTCAATGGTTTTAACTATGATAGTTGCTGGTCTTTTTGGTATTTTAGTACCAGTGACATTAAATAAAATGAAAATTGATCCAGCAATTTCTTCCAGTGTATTTGTTACAACAATAACAGATGTAATTGGATTTGTATCTTTCTTGGGTGTAGGTGCTTATTTTTTATAATTAAAAATTATCAATCAATCTTACTCCATTTATATAATAAGCAATAAATATCCTGAAATTAGATTTAAAATTGTTTAATTTTAATTTTTTTTCATCTCTAAATTCAAGATAATCAATTTTAATTTTGAACTTCTTTTTAAACACATTTTTATATTTTGATAAATTAATCAATTCATTAGTTTGAGATAGAGATAATTTTTTCAATTTACTCAATTTTTTTGCTATTTTTGATGCTGTTTTTATAGCTGATTTATTTAATAACTTATTTCTTGTTGATAAAGCAACATGATTATTTTCTCTAATTGTAGGACATCCAATAATATCTACTTTATATTTTTTACCTAATATTCTTTTTATTAATATGTATTGTTGAAAATCCTTTTCACCCATAAACACTTGTCTAGATTTAATAATAGATAATAGTCTATTCATAACGTTTAAAACACCTTCAAAATGACCTTTTCTAAATTTAGCACACAAAATCTTATCAGTTTTTTTTAATCTGAAATTTTTCATTTTTTTTTTATATATTTCATTAACATCAGGCAAAAATAAATAAGATACTTTAAGTTTTCTTAATATTCTAATATCTTTATTAATATTTCTTGGATAATTATTAAAATCTTTTTTTTGGTTAAATTGAGTTGGATTAACAAAAATACTTACTATTGTTTCTTTGTTTTTTCTTTGTGAAATATTTATTAAAGACTCATGGCCTTTATGAATACCACCCATTGTAGGTACAAATCCTATATTTTTGTAATTTTTTACTGCCTTATTTAGTTCAAAAACATTTTTTAAAATTTTCATTTTTAATAAATATGATTATAAGTAAAACATCTTTATGATTAAACAAGCTATAATTCCTCTTGCTGGTTTGGGCACACGTTTGTTACCTTTAACAAGTGTTTTTCCTAAAGAACTGCTTCCAATAAATGGCAAACCAGGAATTGAGTATATTTTAGATGAATGTATAGAAGCTGGAGTAAATGAAATTATTTTTATTATTTCTAAAAAGAAAGAAATGATAAGAAAATATTTTAATAATGATAATTTTTACAAATCAATAATAAAAAAAAAGAAAGATCTTAGAATAATTAAAGAATATAAAAAAATTCTTTTTTTTAAAAAAAAAATTAAATTTGTTTATCAAAATAAGCCTCTTGGAACTGGAGATGCTGTTCTAAAAACTAAAAGATTGATAAAAAATAATTATTTTTTAATGTTGTTACCTGATGATTTAATTATAAAAAAGAACTGTTCAAAAGATATGATAAAAATTCATAAAAAATATAAAGCGTCAGTTATGGCGAGCATGAAAGTTAAAAAAAATAATGTAGATCGTTGGGGAATTTATTCAATAAACAAATACCTTGATAAAGCAAATTTTAAAATATCTGATGTAATTGAAAAACCTCATGTTAATAATGCTCCTTCTAACAATGCAGTTATTGGAAGATATATATTGCCAAAAAAAATTTTTAATTATCTAAAAAATCAAAAAAAAGGAAAAGGTAATGAAATACATATTACAGATGCAATAAGACGAATGATATTAGATCAGAATTTATTTATTGGACATAAGTTCAAAGGAAATTATTTAGATTGTGGATCTATGAATGGTTATATAAATTCAGGAATTGAGATTTCCAAAATATGAAAATTTGCATGATAGGATCTGGTTATGTTGGTTTAGTTAGTGGAGCTTGTTTTTCTGATTTAGGCAATATGGTAACTTGCGTGGATAATAATAAAGAAATCATTGATAAATTAAATAATGGAATAATACCAATTTATGAGCCTGGCCTTCAAGAATTAGTTGATAGAAATATAAAAAAAAAAAGACTTTTTTTTTCCGAAGATATTTCTAGTTCAATAAAAAAGTCAGATATTCTTTTTATATGTGTAGGTACTCCAACAATAAATAACAAAGCTGATCTTAAATATGTTTATAATGTTGTAAAAAGTATCAAATCCAATCTTGATAAATATAAAATTATAGTAACCAAATCTACGGTTCCTGTTACGACTGGCGATAAAATAGAAAAAATTTTAAATTCAAAAAAAAATCTAAATAAATTTGATGTTGTATCAAATCCTGAATTTTTAAGAGAAGGAGAGGCCATAAGAGATTTTCAATATCCTGATAGAGTAGTGATTGGGACTAATAGTAAAAAAGCAAATAAGATAATGAAAAATCTTTACCTTCCTTTAATCAAAAAAGGTAGCAGATACATCAATACTTCAAGAAGATCTGCCGAATTAATCAAATATGCTTCAAATGCTTTTTTAGCTACTAAAATTACATTTATTAATGAAATAGCAAATCTATGTGAGAAATCTAACATTGATGTTCAGGATGTTGCAACTGGTATGGGTTTGGATGACAGAATTGGTGGTAGATTTTTAAGAGCTGGACCAGCATATGGAGGATCATGTTTTCCAAAAGATACAAAAGCATTAGTTTCAACAGGACAAATTTATAAAACAAACTTATCTGTTGTTAAGTCAGTAATAAATTCAAATGAAAAAAGAAATAAATTATTATTAGATAGGATTAAAATAATAATGAAAAATAAAATAAAAAATAAAAGTATTACATTTTTGGGTGTTACATTTAAATCAGGCACAGATGATATGAGAGAGTCACCATCCTTAAAAATGATACCTTCTTTAGTCAAAAAGGGTGCATATATAAGCTATTACGAACCAACAGGTCTTAAGAAAGAATTTAAATCAAAAAACATAATCTTTTATGAAAATATAAGAGATGCTTGCAAAAGTGCAGATTTAATAATTATTCATACAGAATGGAACGAGTTTAAACAACTCAACTTTAAAAAAATTACAAAAAAAAGAAATTTTAAAGTTTTTGATATGCGGAATCTTTATTCAAATTCTGAAATGAAAAAAAATAAAATAAATTATTTTAGTATTGGTAGATAATTAATTAAGATCAAATATTGCATCAACTTCAACTGCAACACCCAACGGTAGACTATTTGTGCTGACAGCAGCTCTTGCATGTGAGCCAGCTTCATCAAATACACTTTTTATTAGATCTGAGGCTCCATTTATGACTTTTGGCTGCTCAGTAAAATCATCAGTAGAATTAACATATCCAGTAAGTTTCAAACATGATTTAATTTTGGACAAATCATCACCACATGCTTTTTTTGCTTGAGATATTATGCTTAATGCACATCTTTTAGCTGCCTCGTAACCTTGTTCAGTATTATAATCTTTTCCGAGTTTCCCCTTAATTAAATTCCCATTCTCATCAATTGATATTTGACCAGAAATATATAGTAAATTTTCAGATATTCTAGTTGCAGCATATGATCCAACAGGATCATTAGCTTTTGGTAATTTGATATTTAAATTCTTTAAATTTTCATCTGCTGACATTATTTGCTTTTCTTTTTCTTTTTATTACTATCGTATTCTTTTCTTTTCTCAATTAAAATTAATGCTTCTTCCATAGTTAATTCAACAGGATCTTTTTCTTCAGGTATAGTCGCATTTAAAGATTTGTATTTAATGTAAGGACCATACTGACCTTTCATGACTCTAACTGGCTTTTTATCTTCAGGGTGTTCTCCTAAATCTTTTATCATAGATGATAAAATTCTTCCTGGTTTAGCTTCAGCAATTAATGTAACAGCTCTATTTAATCCAATTGTGAATAATTCGTCCACATTTTCTAGTCTAGCAGATTTATTTTCACATTTAAGGTAAGGACCAAATCTTCCAACATTCACAGTAATATCCTTATCATTTTCAGGATTTTTACCTAAACTTAATGGTAATGAGCATAAGTATTTTGCCTTTTCTAAATCAATATTTTCAATCTCAATTCCTTTAGGGATAGAAACATTTTTTAAATTATTTTCCTCTTTCTTTAATTTTCTTTTTTTCTTTCTAGTTTTTTCATCTTCCTCAATGATTTCTTTTTCAAATTGCAAATATGGGCCAAATCTTCCATTTTTAAGAAAAATATCTTTACCTTTATCATTTTTTCCAATGAATTTGGGTTCTGCCAATGTCAATTGTTGTGCTGCTTTAGATTTTGATAGTGGTCTTGTAAATTTGCAGTCTGGATAATTTGAACACCCAATAAAAGCACCACCTCTAAAACTATTTTTTAAACTTAATTGCCCGGATTCACAAAGCTTACATTTTCTGTCAATATTTCCATTCTTATCGACCTCAAATATTAGTGAACCAAGACTTTCATTTAATAGGTCTAATACTTCTCTGGTTCTTTTTTCTTTCACACCTGAAATATTAGAATTAAAGTCTTTCCAAAAGTTCTCTAAAACTTTTATCCAATTTTCTTTACCTGATGTTATATCATCTAATTGATTTTCTAATTTTGCAGTAAAATCATAATCAACATATTTGGTAAATAATTTTTCTAAAAACGCAGAAAGTAATTTCCCTCTATCAGTTGGGAAAAATCTTTTATTATTTATGTCAGCATAACCTCTATTAGATATTACTGAAATAATACTTGCATAAGTAGACGGTCTTCCAATTCCTAGCTCCTCTAATTTTTTAACTAGACTTGCTTCTGAATATCTAGGTGGTGGTTGTGTATAGTGCTGTTCATCAATATGATCTTCAAACATTACATCACCTTTTTCAACATCTGGCAAAATATTTTCATTGTCATCATCATTTTCATCGATCTTATAAAGTTTAAGGAAACCATCAAATTTTAATGTTGAACCACTAGCTTTGAATATATTTTTATCATCATCTGAGTTGATGGTAATAGTTTTTCTATCAAATTTTGCTGACTGCATTTGTGATGATAAAGATCTAGACCATATTAAATTATAAAGTTTATATTGATCAGTACTTAAGTATTTTTTAATATTTTCTGGTTTTCGAATTATTTCTGTTGGACGTATAGCTTCGTGAGCTTCTTGAGCATTCTTTGCTTTTTTGCCACTATAATTTAGAGGTTGTTCTGGTAAATATTTATCACCATAATTCTGCATTATAAAATCTCTGAAAGATGTTATCGCATCTTTTGAAATATTAGTTCCATCTGTTCTCATATAAGTAATTAATCCTACCGTTTCACCTTCAATATCAATTCCTTGATATAGTCTTTGAGCAATTTGCATTGTCCTTGATGCTCCAAAACCAAGTTTACTCGATGCTGTTTGTTGTAATGTTGATGTAGTAAAAGGTCCTGATGGATTTCTGTTATAAGTTTTTGAACTTATATCTGTTATGTTAAATTTTTTATTTTTTATTTTTGATAAAGCGTCATTAATATCTTGTTTGTTTTTAAATGAAAATTTCTCAACCTTATTTCCATCTAATTGTGAAATAGTTGTATTTATTTTTTCATTTTTGTTATTTTTAAAAATTATATTTAAAGTCCAAAATTCTTTTGGTTGAAAAACTTCTATTACCTGTTCTCTTTCGGTTAAAAGTCTAAGAGCTACAGACTGAACTCGACCAGCAGATTTAGAACCTGGTAATTTTGTCCATAGAATGGGGGATATATTAAAACCTACTAGATAATCTAGAGCTCTTCTAGCCATATAAGCATCAACTAAATGTGGCTCTATTTTTCTTGGATTATCTATTCCATTTGTAACTGCTTTTTTTGTTATTTCGTTGAAAACAACTCTTTCAACTTCTTTATCTTTTAATAATTTTTTTTCTTCAAGAAACTCTTTTACATGCCAAGCTATTGCCTCACCTTCTCTGTCAGGGTCAGTAGCTAGAATAATTTTTTTTGAATCTTTAGCACTATCTGAAATTTCTTTTAAATATTTTTTTGAAAAACTATCTACTTCCCAAATCATTTTAAAATCATTTTCAGGATCAACAGAACCATTTTTCGAAGGCAGATCTCTTATATGTCCATAGCTTGCAAGAACTGTATAATCTGATCCTAAATATTTATTAATTGTTTTAGCTTTTGCTGGACTTTCAACAATTACTAGATTCATATTTAGAGAACGTACTTAAAACATTTAAACTGTCAAATTATTAAATTTTTGTCTTAGTTTCCTCTTTATTTATCAAGCGTTTAACGTTTTCTCTATGAGTGTAAAAAATTAAAATAAACATTATGAAGTAAAACATAATGTTATCATTGCTATAAAAAAATATAAAAATAGGAACACTTAATGATCCAAGAATTGATCCTAATGATGAGTATTTAGACATTAAATATGTAATTACCCAAACAATACCAAAAACAATACCCAAAAAATAATTTAAAATAATCAACATACCAACATATGTTGCAACACCCTTACCACCTTTAAATTTTAACCATATTGGAAAAACATGTCCTAAAAAAACAGATAATGAACAAATATAAATAAATTCTGGATAATTCAATTTAACATAAATTATTGGCAAAACCGCTTTTAAAATGTCAAGTAATAAAGTTGAGTAACCTAAAAATTTATTACCAGTTCTTAAAACATTGGTGGCACCTATATTACCCGATCCTGTTTCTCTTATGTCTTTTTTTAAAAAAATTTTTGTTAATAAAAAACCAAAAGGAATAGAACCTAATAAATATGATAAAAGTGATAAAATAAAAATTTCCATTTAAATATTGTAAAGCTCTTGTCCTTTTACGTATGTATTGGTTACTTTTCCTTGTAATTTTTTATTTTCAATTGACGTATTTTTTGATTTAGAAACCAAATTTTCTTGCTTTACTATCCAAGGTTTATTTATATCCACAATACAGAAATCTGCATCATTACCTACTGATAAATTACCTTTATTAATTTTCAAAATTTTTGCTGGGTTGGAGGTTAATGCAGCAATAATTTTTTCAAGTTTTACAGATCCATTGTGATGTAATTCTAATGACAAGGATAATAACGTTTCAATACCAGTTGCTCCTGTTGCGGCTTGAGCAAATGTTAATCTTTTTTGCTCTTCATCTTCAGGTTTGTGATCTGAAACTATTACATCGATTGTACCATCATTTAATCCTTGCACTAAACTTAATCTATCATCTTCAGTTCTAAGTGGTGGTGACAATTTTAAAAAAGTTCTAAAGTCACCAATATCATTTTCATTTAAAGATAAATTATTTATTGATACCCCACAGGAAAATCTTACTTTATCTTTTCTATCTTTAATAATTTCAACTGCTTTTCCTGATGAAATCTGAGAAATGTGATAACGACAATTATATTCTTCTAATAATGTTAAATCTCTCTCTATAATTATTAGTTCTGCTATTTCTGGGATACCTTGCAAACCAAGTTTTGTCGAAATTATTCCATCATTTATCATGCCATTTTCAGCTAATTCTTGATCTTCCGCATGTTGCAATATTAAAGATCCCAAATCTTTTGCTGAATTCATTATTCTGGACATAACTCTTGTATTCTGAATTGTTTTAATTCCATCTGTAAATGCTATTATCCCTTTACTTTGCAGAAGACCAAACTCTGTCATATTTGTACCTTCAGTACCCTTTGTTAGAGATGCTGTGGGAAATATATTTATATTTGATTTATCTCTACCTCGTCTTTTTAAAAAATCTACTATTGAAACGTTGTCGATTATTGGATCAGTATTAGGCATTGTTACAACTGAGGTTACTCCTCCAGATAATGCAGCATTGCTCAAAGTTCTAAAATTTTCTTTATATTCATAACCTGGCTCACCGACAAATACTCTCATGTCAACTATACCTGGGAAAATAAAATTCTCTTTTAAATCAATAACTTTTTCTCTACTAGGAATATTGTTTTTATTCACCTTTTTGCCAACACCTTCAATTTTTCCATTTTCACCTATTATTAATCCTCCTATTTCACTTATGTTGTTATAAGGATCAATTATATTTGCGTTAATAAAGTATTTTTTTTTCATCATTCACAAAAAATTTTTAAACATGCCATTCTTATCGCAACACCTAATTCAACTTGTTCTTTTACAACACTCATATTGGTGTCATCAGCTAGTTTTGTATCAATTTCAATACCTCGGTTCATTGGACCAGGATGCATAATAATTGAATCTGATTTTGCATATTCTAATTTATCCTGTGTTAGTCCATAGTATTCATAATACTCTCTATTAGATGACAAGAATGAACTACTCATTCTTTCATTTTGAAGTCTAAGCATCATTACTATGTCGCAATCTTTTACACCTTTCTTCATATTTGAAAAAATATTAACTCCAAATTTTTCTATATCTTTTGGTAAAAGGTTTGAAGGAGCTACAATATTAACTTCGGCACCCAACATGTTTAGCAAGTAAATATTAGATCTTGCCACTCTTGAATGTAGAATATCTCCACAAATTGCAACCTTTAATCCTTGAATTTTTTTTTTCCTATTCAATATAGTTAATGCATCAAGTAATGCTTGGGTAGGGTGCTCTCTTCTTCCATCACCAGCATTTAAAACAGCACAATTAACTTTTTGAGATAAAAGATTACAAGCTCCTGAATCTTGATGTCTAATAACTATTATATCAGGATGCATTGCATTTAATGTCATTGCAGTGTCTATTAGCGTTTCACCTTTTTTAATTGCTGAGTTTGTTATATTCATTGACATAACATCTGCACCTAATCTTTTTCCTGCTAGTTCAAATGAGCTTTGTGTTCTTGTTGATGGTTCAAAAAAAAGGTTAATTTGTGTTTTTCCCTTAAGTAAATCTAATTTTTTATTTTTACTTTTGTTTAATTCAATAAATTTTTCAGCTTCTTTTAAGATTAAATTAACATCATTTATTGATAAATCTTGAATACCTAGGAGATGTTTTTGAGAAATTTTAATAGCTTTGGTTTTAGTTGCCATTAAAACCAACTCTATAGCCACAAAGGTTGATTAATGCAAGTATTAATTATTAATAAAATCTATGGCACCTTGCAAGATAAATGCAGCAGCATTTTTATCTATATTTTTTTCTCTTTTAGTTACGTTAATACCTAAATTTTTAGTTAATTTAAACGCCCCAACTGTTGATAATCTTTCATCCCAAAGACTTATTGGAAGATCAATCTCTTTTGATATTGCTTTTGACACATCATTGACTGACTGAGAAGATTTACCAAAGGTTCCGTCCATATTTATTGGATTACCAATAATTATTCCCTGTATATTATTTTCTTTAATAATATCCTCTAATTCATTGATAAAATCCTCAAATTTGGATTTGTTTATTGTTTTAAGCGGTGTAGCAATTTTTTGATTTTCATCACATATAGCTACACCAATTCTCTTTGAACCTAAATCAAGACCAATTAATCTAGATGGATTTAGCTGTTTCTTTTTAAATTCCTCAATTGTGATCATATTGTATATTATTTACTTAAGTGATAGTTTGCGGCAATATTTTTACCATATGAGTATAGATCTTAAAACAGTAAAGCACATTTCGAAATTAGCAAGAATTTCTATTGATGATGAAAAAGCTAACAAATTAAAGGGCGACTTAAATAATATATTTGAATTTATAGAAAAATTAAATGAATTAAATACTGATAATGTTCAACCTTTAACATCAATTGCTGAGACCACCCTAAGATTTAGAAAAGATGAAATTAAATCAGAAAATATCAGAGAAAAAATTTTAAAAAACTCACCTGAAGAAAATAAAGATTATTTTGTTGTACCAAAGGTTATTGAATAATGTCAGATATAACAAGTCAAAGTTTATTCGAATTAACATCGAATATAAAAGAAAAAAAAATATCCTCAGAAGAAATTACAAAAGCATTTATAAACCGTGCTGAAAAATCAGAAAAATTAAATGTTTATGTTACGGATAATTTTGAAAAAGCAATAGATCAATCAAAGAAATTTGACTCTAATCCTAATTTAGATTTTAAACTACCTGGTATTCCTATTGCTGTTAAAGATTTATTTTGTACAAATGGAGTTAGAACAACAGCAGGTAGCAAAATATTAAATAACTTCGTTCCCACATATGAGTCTACAGTTACTCAAAATTTGTGGAATCAAGGAGCAATACTTCTTGGTAAACTTAATTGTGATGAATTTGCCATGGGCTCTTCAAATGAAACTAGTTTTTTTGGAAATGTTCAAAATCCGGTAGGAGAAAATTTAGTCCCTGGTGGATCTTCAGGAGG
>CABZFJ010000016.1 GCA_902524995.1 uncultured Pelagibacteraceae bacterium
CCCCGCACGGACTCGAACCGCGGACCTATTGATTACAAATCAATTGCTCTACCAGCTGAGCTACAAGGGCACGATAAGTTTTTTATTACGATTTTAAAGATTATCAAGTTTTATTTTTATATTGATTTATATGATGAAATACTATTGCCGCACTGTTCGATATATTTAAGCTTTCAACATTATTGTTTATATCTATTTTCACTGAAAAATCTGTATATTTTTTGGTATGCTCTCTCATTCCAAATCCTTCAGATCCAAAGAGTAAAACATTATTTCCTTCCCATTTTACATCAGTGAATTTATTTACACTATTTGATTCAAAACCATAAATCCAAAAGTTATTTTCTCTTAAATATTTTAAAGTTGTATTTATATTTGAAACTTCAAATATCTTCATATGTTCCATACAACCACTTGCAGATTTATACATCAGTTTACTATCAGATGGAAAATGCCTTTCTTTAATTATTATTCCATCTATGTTAAATGATGCTGCACTTCTGATTAAAGAACCAATATTTCTTGGATCAGACACCTCATCTAAACAAGCAAAATTTATATTTTGTTTTGTTTTTATAAACTGTTTTAAATTATTTTTTTCAAGATGTTCTACTTCTGCCACATATCCCTGATGTGTAACTCCATCTTTTGAACAATATTTGTCTAATTCTTTTCTTGTTTTGTAATAAATTTTTAAATCTTTGAGTAAATTTTTTCTTGGGCTTATTCTATGAATGTTTTTCTTACTATCTTCATTTAGAAAAATTTTTAGAACCTTCCTCTCTGTATTTTTCAACGCTTCAATGACAGCGTGTTTTCCTACTATAAAAAACGATGATTTGTTCATCATAAATGTTGAATTTGCTCAATTTTTTTTACTATTTTCCTATAATTCACGTATTGCATTTGTACAATAAAAATATATAAAACGCATGTTGTTTAAAGCTTTATTGAACATGGGGTGCTTCCCCCTAAAAAATTTTTTAAGGAGGGGTACCAAAGCGGTCAAATGGGGCGGGCTGTAAACCCGTTGACTTCGGTCTTCGAAGGTTCGAATCCTTCCCCCTCCACCATTCAATAATTTTTTTTATAACAAGGAGTATACTTGGGTGTTGCGGGTGTAGTTCAATGGTAGAACGCTAGCCTTCCAAGCTGGATGTAAGGGTTCGATTCCCTTTACCCGCTCCAAAATTTAAATTAAGTAAAAAAATAAAAGAGGTAAACAAGTAATGTCAAAAGAAAAGTTCGTAAGAAATAAACCGCACTGTAATATTGGTACCATTGGTCATGTCGACCATGGTAAAACAACATTAACTGCTGCGATAACAAAAGTTTTAGCAGAGTCGGGTGGTGCGCAATTTACTGCTTATGATCAAATTGATAAAGCTCCGGAAGAAAAAGAGAGAGGTATTACAATCTCAACTGCTCACGTAGAGTATGAAACAGAAAAACGACACTATGCACACGTAGATTGCCCGGGTCATGCTGATTATGTAAAAAACATGATTACAGGTGCAGCACAAATGGATGGTGCTATTTTGGTTGTCAATGCAGCTGACGGTCCTATGCCTCAAACAAGAGAACATATACTTTTAGCAAGACAGGTTGGAGTACCAGCAATTGTTGTTTACTTAAACAAAGTTGATCAAGTAGACGATAAAGAAATGATAGAGCTTGTAGAAGAAGAGATTAAAGAATTGTTAACTTCATATAAATTCCCAGGTGACACTACTCCAATTATTAAAGGTTCAGCTCTAGCTGCCGTTGAAGGTCGAGATGATGAAATTGGAAAAAATTCTATTATGGAATTAATGAAATCTGTAGATGAATTTATTCCACAGCCAGATAGACCTAAAGACAAAGATTTTTTGATGCCAGTCGAGGATGTGTTTACCATTTCAGGACGAGGAACAGTTGCGACGGGCAGAGTAGAATCAGGAGTTATAAAAACTGGCGATGAAATTGAAATAGTTGGTATGAGAGAAACTAAAAAGTCGGTCTGCACAGGAGTTGAAATGTTTAGAAAACTTTTAGATTCTGGTGAAGCAGGAGATAACGTTGGTATTCTTTTAAGAGGAATTGAGAGAACTGATATCGAAAGAGGTCAAGTTCTTTGCAAACCAGCATCAGTAACACCTCATACTAAATTTGAAGCACAAGCATATGTTTTGAAAAAAGAAGAAGGTGGAAGACATACTCCATTCTTTACAAAATACAGACCTCAGTTTTATTTCAGAACAACAGATGTTACTGGAGAGGTTGAATTGCCAGCTGGAACAGAAATGGTAATGCCCGGGGATGATGCAAAATTTACAGTAAAATTAATCACACCAATTGCAATGTCTGAGAAATTAAATTTTGCAATTAGAGAAGGTGGTAGAACAGTAGGAGCTGGAGTAGTAACTAAGATTATAGAGTAAACTCCATAGGAGTGTAGCTCAATTGGTAGAGCGCCGGTCTCCAAAACCGGAGGTTGGGGGTTCGATTCCCTCCGCTCCTGCCAGATTAAAATTATGAAGAACCCATTAAAATTTATACAAGATGTAAAGCAAGAAGCTTTTAAAGTTACTTGGCCAACCGGTAAAGAAGTTGTGCAAGGTTCTTTAATGGTTGTAGCTATGGCCATCGTTGCAGCTTTATTCTTTTTATTATTAGACCAAGTTCTTCAATTTTTTTTAGAATTAGTCTTAAAGGTTAATTTATAATGAAAAATTGGTATATCGTTCAATCGCACTCAAGTTTTGAAAATAAAGTTGCCCAAGAAATTAAAGAAGAGGCAACAAAAGCCGATCTTTCTGATAAAATCGAGGAAATTATTGTTCCTACTCATGATATTACTGAGGTTAAAAGAGGAAAAAGGGTTCAAAGAAAGAAAAAATACTTTCCTGGGTATATATTATTAAAGAGCGAAATGGATAACACTATTTATCATATGATTAAAAATTTAAAAAAAGTTAGTGGTTTTTTAGGGACAAAGGGGACACCAATACCTGTGTCTGAAAAGGAAATTGAAAAAATACTTGGCCAAATTAAAGACGGTGTAGTGCAACCTAAGTCAGGTGTTGAATACAACGTTGGCGAAAAAGTCCAAGTTATAGATGGACCTTTTGCATCATTCAGTGGTTTAGTTGAAGATATAGACGAAGAGAAATTAAGATTAAAAGTCTCAGTATCTATTTTTGGAAGACCAACACCGGTTGACTTAGAATATAGTCAGGTTGAAAAGGCAAGCTAATGGCAAAAAAAGAAATAAGTGGATATATAAAATTACAAATAAATGGTGGTCAGGCAAATCCGGCACCACCTGTGGGCCCAGCTTTAGGTCAAAGAGGCATAAATATCATGGATTTTTGTAAAGCTTTTAATGAGAAAACAAAATCTTTCGCGGGTAAACCTGTTCCAGTAATTATCACAGTATATAAAGACAAAAAGTTTGATTTTATAATCAAATCACCACCTGCATCTCACTTTATTAAAGAAGCTGTTAAATTAAAAAGTGGTTCAAAAGAGCCTGGAAGGAATATTGTTGCGAAGATTTCAAAAAAACAATTAAATGAAATAGCTGAAAAAAAAATGGCAGATTTAAATGCACATGATGTTGACGAAGCTGCAAAAATTATTGCTGGATCTGCAAGATCTATGGGTATCGAGGTAGTAGAATAATGCCTTCAAAAAGATATAAAAAATTACCAGAAAAAACCAGAGATTTGAAATCTGAAGCAGTGGATAAATTAATTCCTATTCTTAAGCAAAATTGTACTACAAAATTTGATGAGTCATTAGACTTAAGTTTGCAAATTAATAATAAGCAAAAGAAAAATGAGATTAATATTAGAACAGTTATTAATTTACCTGGTGGAAGTTTAAAAAAAACAAAAGTAGGCGTAGTATGTGAAGAAAATAAATCTCAAGAAGCAAAAGATGCAGGAGCTGAAGTTGTTGGTAGTGATGAACTTATAGAAGAAATAAAGTCAGGGAATATAAATTTTGAAAAATTGATATGTACACCAGGTATGATGATTAAACTTTCAAAACTAGGGAAAGTTCTTGGTCCGAAAGGGTTAATGCCAAATCCAAAATTGGGATCAGTGACGAATGATGTAAAGAAAGCCATAACCGATGCTAAATCTGGCCAAGTTGAAATAAGGAATGATAAAGATGGAAATATAGGTGTGAGTATAGGAAATAAATCTTTTACAGATGATAAGTTAATAATGAATTTTAATGCAGTAATAGATGCATTAGAAAAAGAAAAATCAAATAATACAATTAAAGGTGATTTAATCAAACAAGCTTTTTTAACATCAACTATGGGTGTTTCATATAAAATCAAATTAGATAAAAGTATTTAGTTATGATGAATAAAGAACAAAAGAAACAGTATATATCTGATATGACAAATCAGTTCGAAAAGTCTGAAGCTGTAATTGTTACTCATTATCAAGGTTTAACGATGAACCAACTCGATGATCTAAGGGCTAAAATGAGAGAACATGGAATAAAATTTAAAATTACAAACAATAGAATTACAAAATTGGCATTAGAGAAAACTAGATGCAAAGAATTATCAAATCTATTTTCAGGTCCGACTGCTGTAGCACTTTCCGAAGATGCAATTACTTCAGCAAAGATTCTAACTAACTTTTCAAAAGAAAATGAAAATTTAAAAATTCTAGGTGGAATCATGGGTTCCAACATTTTAGACGTTGCTGGCGTCAAAAATGTAGCTACCCTCCCTTCATTAGATGAAGCTAGGGCAAAAATAGTAGGAATATTGAGGTCTCCAGCACAAAAAATAGCAAGTATTTTACTTGCGCCGGCGTCAAAAATCGCTATTTTAGCGCTCGAAAAATCAAAAAAATAACCAGGGACAAGATTTACTATGGCTGACTTAAATAAAATTATAGATGACTTATCAAGTTTAACTGTTGTTGAAGCAGCTGAACTTTCAAAACAACTAGAAGAAAAGTGGGGCGTTACTGCAGCAGCAGCTGTAGCACCACCACCAGCAGCTGCAGGTGGAGCAGCTCCAATAGAAGAAAAAGATGAATTTACAATTATGTTAACTGCTGTAGGAGATAAAAAGATTAACGTTATTAAAGAGGTTAGAGCTATTACTGCTTTAGGTCTTAAAGAAGCGAAAGATTTAGTCGAAGGTGCACCAAAAGAAGTCAAAGCAGGTGTAAATAAAAAAGAAGCAGAAGAGATTAAACAAAAACTCGAAGCAGCTGGCGCAAAAGTAGAACTAAAATAAATTAGATAGGATTTTTTACTGGTTAAATATTTAATCAGTAGTTGAGATGCAATTATCTTTTACACAAAAGAAAAATATAAGAAAAAGTTTTGGTAAGTTAAAAGAGAGCTTATCTATACCCAACCTTATAGAAGTTCAAAAAAATTCTTATAAAGAATTGACTGAATTTAAATATGATATTGAACAACATTTAGTAAAAGGTTTTGATAGAGTTTTTAAAAGTATATTTCCAATTGAGGATCTTAATGATAAAGCAACATTAGAATATGTATCTTACAAATTAGAGAAACCAAAATTTGATGTTGAAGAATGTATAGCTAGAGGTTTGACTTATTCTGCAGCATTAAAGTGTACTCTAAGATTAGTTGTTTATGAAATAGATCAAGAAAATAATACCAAAGATATATTATCTGCAAAAGAGCAAGAGGTTTATATGGGTGAAGTACCCATGATGACAGACAGTGGAACTTTTGTAACTAATGGAGTTCAAAGGGTTGTAGTCAACCAAATGCATAGAAGTCCAGGTGTTTTCTTTGATCATGACAAAGGAAAATCTCATGCAAGTGGAAAACTACTATTTAATTGTCGTGTAATTCCTAATCGTGGATCTTGGTTAGACTTTGAGTTTGATGTTAAAGATCTATTATATTTTAGAATAGATAGGAAAAAGAAAATATTAGTATCTACTTTGTTGCAAGCTTTAGGTTTTTCAAAAAATGATATTGTGGATGAGTTTTATCAAAAAGAGACATTAACTTTTGATAAAAATTTGAACAAATGGAAGACTAAATTTGATCCAGAAAACTACAAAGCAAAGAATTTTTCTGAAGAAGTTATTGATGCAAAAAATAATAAGGTAGTTGTTAAACTAGGCGAAAAAATAAATTTTCTAACAGCAAAAAAACTTTCTAATGATGGATTAAAAGAAATTTTTGTTTCAAGCGAATCTTTATATGGCAAATTTTTACACAGAGATGTTATTGTTGGAGAAGATACATTTAAAATTGGAACAGAATTAAATGAGACTGTAATAAGTAAAATTTTAGATGCAAATATTAAAACTTTAGATATCTCTAGAACAAATTCAATTAATAAAGGTCCATATTTATTATTGAGTATTTTTAATGATAAAAATGAAAACAAGAACGATGCAATTACTGAAATTTATAAGGTTTTAAGACCAGGAGAGCCCCCAACAATAGAAATAGCTACTCAGATATTTAACAACTTATTTTTTAGTTCTGATAGATATGATTTATCAGATGTTGGTAGAGTAAAGATGAATTCACGCTTAGAATTGACTTGTTCTGATAAAATTACAATCTTGAGAAACGATGACATATTATCAATTATTCAAAAAATGTTGGATCTAAGAGATGGCAAAGATGAAGTTGATGATATCGATCACTTAGGAAACAGACGGGTTAGATCTGTTGGAGAATTAGTCGAAAATCAAGCTAGAATTGGTGTTTATAGAATGGAAAGAGCTATCAAAGAGAAAATGACTACTCTTGATGTTGAGTCAGCAATGCCACAAGATTTAATAAATGCAAAACCTTTGACAATTTCTCTTAAAGATTTTTTTGCAACTTCTCAATTATCTCAATTTATGGACCAAACCAATCCACTTTCTGAAATTACTCACAAGAGAAGAGTATCTGCGTTAGGACCTGGAGGATTAACAAGAGAAAGAGCTGGATTTGAAGTTAGGGACGTTCACCCAACACATTATGGAAGAATTTGTCCAATTGAAACACCAGAGGGACCAAACATTGGTTTAATAAACAGTCTTTCAACTTATTCGAAAATAAATAAATATGGTTTTATCGAAAGTCCATATAAAAAAGTAAAAGATGGTATCGTACAAAATAATATTGAGTATTTGTCAGCCATGGAAGAGACCAAATTTACTATTGCACAAGCTAATTCTCTAATTGATAAAAATGGTAAATTTACTGAAAATTTAGTTTCTTGCAGACAAAATTTAAATTTTATTTTAGCAAAGCCAGAAAATATTGATTATATTGATGTTTCTCCAAAACAACTTGTTTCGGTAGCTGCATCATTAATTCCATTTTTAGAAAACGACGATGCTAATAGAGCTTTAATGGGATCAAATATGATGAGACAAGCAGTTCCATTACTTAAACCAGAAGCCCCTCTTGTTGGAACTGGTATTGAAAGTGATGTAGCTTTAGACTCAGGCGTAACAATTGTTGCAAAAAGAGATGGAGTTGTAGATAAAATTGATGGAAAAAGAATAGTAATAAAAGCCTCAAGTGAAAAGGATTATTCTAAATCAGGTGTTGACATATATAACTTACAAAAATTTAAAAGATCTAATCAAAACACTTGTATAAATCAAAAACCTTTAGTCAGAGTTGGTGATAAAGTAAAATCAGGTGATATTATAGCAGATGGTCCATCCACTAAAGTTGGAGAATTAGCACTCGGCAAAAACGTAACAGTCGCCTTTATGCCTTGGCAAGGATATAATTTTGAAGACTCGATTTTAATCTCTGAAAGATGTGTGACAGATGATGTTTTTACCTCTATTCATATTGAAGAATATGAAGTCATGGCCAGAGATACAAAACTTGGTGAGGAAGATATTACAAGAGATATACCAAACGTGAATGAAGAAACATTAAAAAATTTAGATGAGTCAGGCATAGTTTACATTGGAGCAGAAGTTAAACCAGGAGATATTTTGGTAGGTAAAGTTACGCCAAAAGGTGATACCGCTTCAGGTCCTGAAGAAAAATTATTAAGATCAATATTTGGTGAAAAAGCAATAGATGTTACTGATACATCATTAAAAATGCCTAGTGGAAGCGGTGGCATAGTAGTTGATGTTAGGGTCTTTAATAGACATGGAATTGATAAAGATGAAAGATCAATTACTATAGAAAGAGCTGAAATAGAAAGCGTTCAGGAAGATAAAAAAGTCGAAGAGGAAATTCTTGAGAGAAGCATAAAACAAAGGCTATCATCTATATTAAATGGAACGAAAATAAATAAAAAAATCAAAGATGTTGAAGCTGGGACTATATTAACAGATGAAATAATCGATAATTTACCTGTTTCTGATTTATTTAAAATATCAGTTGAAGAAGATACAAAGATATCTTCACTGTCTCAAATAAGAGATCAATACAATAGTGCAAAAAAAGATATCCAAGATAGATTTGAGGATAAAGTTTTAAAAATTAGGCAAGGGGACGATTTGTTACCAAGTGTAATGAAAATGGTTAAGGTCTTTGTTGCAATAAAAAGACGATTAAGACCAGGTGATAAGATGTCAGGGAGACATGGTAATAAAGGAGTTGTAAGTAAAATAGTTCCAGTCGAGGATATGCCATATAGAGAAAACGGAAAGCCAGTAGATATCGTTCTTAACCCATTGGGTGTTCCAAGTAGAATGAACGTTGGTCAAATATTAGAAACACACTTAGGATGGTCATGCACTGAGTTAGGCGAAAGGTTAAATCAACTGGTGAATGAAAATCAAAAGAAAATTGAAAAAACAGAAAAAATAAAATTATTTTTAAGAAATGTATATGGAAAAGAAATATATGATGAAGATATTGAAAAATTAAATCAATCAGAGTTTGAAGATCTATGTTCAAATATAAGACATGGCGTTCCCATAGCCACACCTGTTTTCGATGGAGCTAAAGAGAAAGATGTTACAAAAATGTTAGAATTAGCAGAATTACCAAACTCAGGACAAACAACTCTATGGGATGGAAGAACAGGAGAGAAATTTGATAGACCTGTTACAGTTGGCACAATTTATATGTTAAAACTTCATCATTTGGTAGAGGACAAAATTCATGCAAGATCTACTGGTCCTTATAGTTTGGTAACGCAACAGCCTCTAGGAGGAAAAGCACAATTGGGTGGTCAGCGATTTGGAGAGATGGAGGTTTGGGCTTTAGAAGCTTACGGTGCATCATATACACTCCAAGAGATATTAACTGTTAAGTCTGATGATGTGGCAGGAAGAGTTAAAGTATATGAAACTATTGTAAAAGGTGAGGAAAATTTTGAGTCTGGAATACCAGAGTCATTTAACGTTTTGGTTAAAGAAATTAAATCTCTAGCATTAAATGTGGAGCTAAATTAATATGAGTAAAGAATTAACAGATCTATTTAAATCTTCAGAAATTTCAGAAGCACAAAATTTTAATAGCATAAAAATAACGCTTGCTAGTCCAGAGAAAATTAAATCTTGGACTTATGGAGAAATTAAAAAGCCTGAAACAATAAATTATAGAACTTTTAGGCCTGAAAAAGATGGATTGTTTTGTGCAAGGATATTTGGACCTATAAAGGATTACGAGTGCCTTTGTGGTAAGTATAAAAGAATGAAATTTAGAGGAATTATATGCGAAAAATGCGGTGTTGAAGTTACAAAGTCAAATGTAAGACGTGAAAGAATGGGTCATATAAATTTAGCAACCCCAGTCGCTCACATATGGTTCTTAAAATCGTTACCAAGCAGAATATCTCTTGCAATAGATATGAAGCTTAAAGAGGTCGAAAGGGTTCTCTATTTCGAAAACTTTATAGTTATTGAACCAGGCTTAACAGGACTTAAAAAGAACCAGCTTTTAGGCGAAGAAGAACTTATAAAATATCAAGATGAGTTTGGAGAAGAGTCATTTACAGCAGGTATCGGAGCCGAAGCAATTTTAGAGATTTTAAAATCAATAGATTTAGAACAAGAAAAAGAAGACTTAATTAAATCAATTAAAGAGACAAAATCGAAAGTTTCAGAAGAAAGATCAATTAAAAGATTAAAACTAATTGAGTCTTTTATAGAGACTGGAAATAAACCGGAATGGATGATTTTAACTACGATACCAGTAATCCCACCAGAATTAAGACCATTAGTACCATTAGATGGAGGTAGATTTGCCACTTCTGATTTAAATGATTTATATAGAAGAGTTATAAACAGAAATAACCGTTTAAAAAGATTAATGGATCTTAAAGCTCCAGACATAATTGTGAGAAATGAAAAGAGAATGCTTCAAGAGTCTGTAGATGCATTATTTGATAATGGTAGAAGAGGAAGAGTAATCACAGGAACAGGCAAAAGACCTCTAAAATCTTTAGCAGAGATGTTGAAAGGTAAACAAGGAAGATTTAGACAAAATTTATTAGGTAAAAGAGTTGATTATTCTGGAAGATCAGTGATCGTCGTTGGACCAGATTTAAAGTTACATGAATGTGGATTACCAAAAAAAATGGCTTTAGAATTATTTAAACCATTTTTATATGCAAGATTAAATAAACTTGGATTAGCTTCTACAATAAAGCAAGCAAAAAAACTTGTTGAAAGAGAAAGAAATGAAGTTTGGGATGCTTTAGAATTAATTGTTAGAGAACATCCAGTTATATTAAATAGAGCACCAACATTACATAGATTAGGTGTTCAAGCTTTTGAACCTAAATTAATTGAAGGAAACGCAATTGAATTACATCCATTAACATGTGCAGCGTTTAATGCAGATTTTGATGGTGACCAAATGGCTGTACATGTACCATTAAGTTTAGAGGCACAATTAGAAGCAAGAGTTTTAATGATGTCTACAAATAACATTTTAAGTCCATCAAATGGAAAACCTATAATTGTTCCAAGTCAGGATATGATTTTAGGTATATATTATCTTTCTCAACCACCATACCAAACAGATAGAGTAGAGGGATATTTTGTTAATACTTCAGAGATAGAACATGCTTTAGAAATTGGTCAAATTAAAGTTCATTCAAGAATTGTCTCGAGATTTGAAACCATTGATGAAAAAGGAAATACAAAATATGAAAAACATATAAGTACTGCTGGAAGATTTCTTTTAGCAAATTTACTTCCAAAAAATATAAGTAATAAATTTTCATTAGTCGATAGGCTTTTACCAAAAAAAATTGTCTCAGAAGTTATTGATCATGTTTTTAGATTTGCAGGTCAAAAAAACACAGTTATTTTCTGTGATAAATTAAAAGACTTAGGATTTAAGCATGCATTTAAAGCAGGTATTTCATTTGGTAAAGACGATCTAGTTATACCAGATAATAAACAACAATTAATTGATGAGACTAAAAAATTAATTTCAGATTATGAAAATCAATATGCTGAGGGTTTAATCACAAGAGGTGAAAAATATAATAAAGTTATTGATGCTTGGTCTAAATGTACAGATAGAGTTGCATCTGAAATGATGAAAAGAATATCTGCAACAGAAATGACTGAAGATGGTTTAAAAATTAACTCAGTATTTATGATGGCTGATAGTGGTGCTAGAGGTTCTGCTGCTCAAATGAAACAATTAGCTGGAATGAGAGGTCTAATTGCAAAACCTTCGGGAGAAATTATTGAGTCTCCTATAACCTCAAATTTTAAAGAGGGTTTAACAGCTTTAGAGTATTTTAATTCTACTCACGGAGCCAGAAAAGGATTGGCCGATACAGCTCTAAAGACTGCAAGTTCTGGATATTTAACAAGAAGATTGTGTGATGTTGCTCAGGATCTAACTATAACTAAAGTTAAATGTGATAGAAAAGATTGTGGCTCAATTAAATTGACAGAGGTTCTGGAAGGTGGAAACATCATGGTAAGTTTATCCGAGAGATCATTAGGAAGAGTTGCTGCAAAAGATGTAAAAAATCCATTAACAGGTGAAATTATAATTAAAAAAGACGAAATGATAGACGAAGCTGGATGTGAAAAAATTGATGCAGCAGGAGTTAAAAATATTAATGTTTATTCAGTTATGACTTGTGGCTCAAGAGAGGGTGTTTGCGCAATGTGTTACGGTAGAGATTTATCTAGAGGTAAAATGGTACATGTTGGAGAGGCAATCGGAATGATTTCAGCTCAATCCATTGGAGAACCAGGAACTCAACTTACAATGAGAACTTTCCACGTTGGAGGGACCGCTTCTGTAAAACAAGACTCTCAAATCGTGTCAAATAACGACGGAACACTAAAAATTGTAAATACTAACTTGCTAATAGACTCCAAGAAAAACCTAATTGTTATGGGAAGAAATACAGAGTTATCAATAGAAGATGATAATGGTTTACAAGTGGCAGTTTATAAAGTTCCTTATGGATCAAAATTATTTTTCCAGAACGGCGATAAAATTAAAAAAGGGACAAAGATTTGTGAATGGGATCCATATACAACGCCAGTAATAGCAGAAAAAGACGGTATAGCAAACTTTGTAGATCTTATTGATGGAGTTTCAATTGCTGAGACAACAGATGATGCTACAGGTATTTCCACAAAGGCTGTTGTTGACTGGAAAACACAATCAAAAAATACAGACTTAAAACCTAGAATTACATTAAGGGATACAAAAGGTAATGTTATTAAAAAAGCTGATGATAATGAGGCAAGATATTATCTAGTACCAGACTCAATTTTATCGGTTAAAGATAATCAAAAAATTTCAGCAGGAGATGTTATAGCAAGACTACCAAAAGAGACAACAAAAACTAAAGATATTACAGGAGGTCTACCAAGAGTTGCTGAATTATTTGAGGCAAGAAAAGCAAAAGATAGTGCGATCATTGCAGAGAATGATGGTAAAGTTATATTTGGTAAAGAGGTCAGAGGAAAACAAAGAGTAACGATAGAATCTGAAAACGGTGATACCTCAAGTTATTTGATTCCAAAAGGAAAACATATCAATTTTAACCAAGGTGAAAAAATCAAAAAAGGTGAATATTTATTAGATGGCCAGCCATTGCCTCACGATATTTTAAGAATCCTAGGTATTGAGGAATTAACAGAATATTTTGTAAACCAAGTTCAAGATGTATATAGGCTTCAGGGTGTAATTATTAATGATAAGCACATAGAAGTTATACTCAGACAAATGTTGAAAAAAGTTGAAGTAAAAGTTCAAGGAGATAGCTCATATTTACCTGGTGAAATTGTCGATAGAATTAAGTTTGAAAATACTAACGAACAACTTATTAAAGATAGTAAAAATCCAGCAGTAGGAGAAAGGGTTTTAATGGGAATAACTAAAGCATCACTTCAAACAGAGTCGTTTATTTCAGCCGCTTCTTTTCAAGAAACAACAAGAGTTTTAACAGACGCTGCTATCAAAGGTAAGGTAGATAAGTTATCTGGATTAAAAGAAAATGTTATTGTTGGTAGATTAGTTCCTGCTGGTACTGGATCTGTTAAAAATTTGTGGAACAGGAAAGCTCGTTTAGACGATGAAAAATTCATTGCTGAGAACGAGAAGATTGAACAAGCAGAAAGCCCCATAAATCAATAAAAAATCATCATTTTTCAACGTCTTTTAATTTGACAAATGGAATTTCTATAGTATTTTGTGCGTGTTTTTGGTTGGAATGTAGTGACTAGAGCACTAAACGCTGCCACAAATAACCTGACAGTTATTTCATCTAAAATCAAACTTATATAATATTTTATGCCAACAATTAACCAGTTGTTAAGAAAAGGACGAGAAAAACAAATTGCTAGGAATAAAGTTCCTGCTTTACAAAAACAACCTTTAAAGAGGGGTGTTTGTGTAAAAGTTTATACAACCACACCTAAGAAACCAAACTCGGCATTAAGAAAAGTTGCACGAGTTAGATTATCAAATGGCTTTGAAGTTACAGCATATATTCCTGGAGAAGGACATAATTTACAAGAGCACTCAGTAGTATTGATAAGGGGTGGACGTGTTAAAGACCTACCTGGAGTGAGATATCATATACTTCGAGGTAATTTAGATACTCAAGGAGTTGCAAACAGAAAACAGAGACGTTCTTTATATGGAACGAAAAAAGGTAAATAAATATGTCTCGAAAAAGAAAAGCTCCTAAAAAAATTCCTATTGTAGATCCTAGATATAAATCAGTAATAATACCAAAGTTAATCAACTCTATAATGTTAGATGGTAAAAAAACTATCGCAGAAAAAATTGTTTATGATGCAATTGATAAAATTAAATCTAAATCAAAAGATGAACCTTTAATAGTATTTAATGATGCGATAAATAATGTAAGACCAACAGTAGAGGTTAGATCAAGAAGAGTAGGTGGAGCAACATACCAGGTACCAGTAGAAGTCAAAGCTAAACGATCACAAGCATTAGCTTTAAGATGGATAATAGATGCATCTCGAAAGAGAAAAGACAAAAAAATGTCTGATAAATTGTTTAATGAGATCTTTGATGCGTATCAGAAAAAAGGATCAGCAATCAAAAAAAAAGAGGATACCCACAAAATGGCAGAGTCTAACAAGGCATTTGCACATTTTAGATGGTAATAAAATAAATATGTCAAAAACTCATACATTAGATAAATACAGAAATATTGGAATAATGGCACATATTGATGCTGGTAAAACTACAACTACTGAAAGAATTTTATATTACACAGGTAAAAGTCATAAAATTGGAGAAGTACACGATGGTGCGGCAACGATGGATTGGATGGAACAAGAACAGGAAAGAGGTATTACAATTACCTCAGCAGCAACAACTTGTTTTTGGAATGACCACAGAATTAATATTATTGATACACCTGGACATGTTGATTTTACAATTGAAGTTGAACGGTCGTTGAAAGTATTAGATGGAGCGGTCGCTGTCTTTGATGGAGTAGCGGGTGTTGAGCCTCAATCTGAAACAGTTTGGAGACAAGCGGATAAATATAAAGTTCCAAGAATTTGTTTTGTTAATAAGCTTGACAGAACTGGTGCTGATTTTTTTAGATGTGTTGAAATGATTAAAGATAGACTTGGTGCAAAGCCTTTAGTTATGCAAATTCCAATAGGAATTGAGGCATCTTTAAAAGGTGTCGTTGATTTAGTTAAAATGAAAGCAATAGTCTGGAAAAATGAAGACCTTGGAGCCGAATGGGAAGAAAAAGAAATTCCTGAAGATCTCATAGAAGTCTGCAATAAATATAGACAAGAATTAGTTGAGACTGCAGTGGAACAAGATGAAAAATTAATGGAGTCTTATTTAAATGGGGACGATATAAAACAAGAGGATCTCATTACATGTATAAGAAAAGGTTGTCTAAACTTCGAATTTGTACCAGTTTTAACTGGTTCTGCATTTAAAAACAAAGGTGTCCAACCTTTACTTGATGCTGTTGTAAACTATCTCCCAAGTCCAGAGGATCTTGGATCAATCATGGGTACAAAACCTGGATCAGATGAGGAAATTGAAATGAAATTTGAAGATAGTGCACCATTTTCAGCTTTAGCATTTAAAGTGGCAACAGATCCATTTGTAGGAAGTTTAACATTCATAAGAATTTATTCCGGAACAGTTAAGTCAGGAACAGGAGTTTACAATACATCATCAGATAAAGAAGAAAGGGTTGGTAGAATGCTTTTAATGCATGCTAATTCTAGAGAAGATATTAAAGAAGCTAATGCTGGAGACATAGTTGCATTAGCAGGATTAAAAAATACTATTACTGGTCACACATTAGCAAATAAAGAAACTCCAGTATTGTTAGAGCCAATGGAATTTCCAGATCCAGTAATTGAAATAGCTGTAGAGCCAAAATCAAAAGCTGATCAAGAGAAAATGGGTGAAGCATTAGGAAGATTAGCTAAAGAGGATCCATCATTTAGAGTTTCTTCTGATGAGGAGTCGGGACAAACTATAATCAAAGGTATGGGAGAATTGCATTTAGATATTATTGTAGATCGAATGAAAAGAGAGTTTAAAGTAGAAGCTAATGTTGGAGCTCCTCAAGTAGCCTATAGGGAAACAATTTTAAATGCTGCAGAATTTGATTACACCCACAAAAAACAAAGTGGAGGAGCAGGGCAATTTGCTAGAGTAAAATTATCAGTTGAACCATTAGAACCAGGCAAGGGTAGAGAAATTGAAAGTAAAATTAAAGGTGGAGCAATTCCTAGAGAATTTATTCCAGGTGTGGAAAAAGGTGTCGAGACTATAGCTGATGGAGGAATTTTAGCTGGTTTTCCGTTAATAGATTATAAAGTAACTATTTTAGATGGCTTGCATCACGACGTTGACTCTAGTGTTTTAGCCTTCGAACTTGCATCACGACAATGTTTTAAAGAAGCATGCGCAAAGGGAACATTAAAATTACTTGAACCAGTTATGAGAGTAGAGGTCGTTACACCAGAAGATTATATGGGTGATGTTATTGGGGATTTAAATAGTAGAAGAGGTCAAATAAGCACTCAGGAACCAAGAGGTAATGCAACTGTAATTACGGCTATGGTACCTTTAGCAAATATGTTTGGATATATTAATAGTTTGAGATCAATGTCTCAAGGCCGAGCTCAATATTCAATGTTTTTTGATCATTACGACAAGGTCCCGCAAAATGTTCAAGATGAGGTTACTAAGAAAACAGGTTAATTATGGATAAACAAAATATTAGAATAAAATTACGAGCGTATGACAACAAGGTTTTGGATCAGTCCACTGAGGAAATCGTAAATACTGTTAAAAGAACGGGAGCTAATATTAAGGGTCCAATTCCTCTCCCTACAAAAATAGAGAGATATACAGTTTTAAGATCCCCGCATATTGACAAAAAAAGTAGGGAACAATTCGAAACAAGAACACATAAAAGATTAATTGATATTATTGAACCTACACCTGCAACGGTTGAAGCACTAATGAAACTTGATTTAGCATCGGGTGTAGATGTGGAGATTAAAATATAATGAATAATTTATCTCTAATTGGAAAAAAAATAGGAATGTCTAGAGAGTTTTTTAAGACTGGTCAATCAGTTCCAGTTACTGTGTTAAAGATGGAAACTGGTAGAGTTATTAACGTTATAAACAAAGAAAACCGTGGATACACCGCAGTTCAAATAGGATTTGGAAAAATTAAAAACTCTAAACTAACTAAAGCTATGAAAGGTTATTTTGCAAAGAAGAATACTGAACCAAAAAAAATTCTTAAAGAGTTTAGGTTAGAAAATACTGAGAATTTTAAAGAAGGAAATGAAATTGGATTAGAAATATTTGAAAATGTTAAGTTTGTTGACGTCAAATCAAAGACAATCGGTAAAGGATTTGCAGGTGCAATGAAAAGACACAATTTTGGTGGATTAAGAGCTACTCACGGTGTTTCAATTTCTCATAGATCTCACGGTTCTACTGGTCAAAGACAGGATCCAGGAAAAGTGTTTAAAGGAAAAAAAATGGCTGGTCATATGGGAGATAAAATTAGAACTATACAAAATATTGAAGTAATAAAAACTGATAAAGATAACAATTTGCTATACTTGAAAGGTTCTATACCTGGATCAAAAAATACAGAAGTTTTAATTAGAAAATCTGTCAAAAATATTAACAGAATGTCAATTGATGATAAAATTGAGCAAATTGAAAAACAAAAAAAATCAGCTGATAAAAAGAAAAAATAAATGAAAATAGATAAACAAAGTATTGATGGAAAAAAACAAAGCATAGAAGTTCTAGATAAGATTTTTAGTGCCAAAGTTAATAATCAGTTAGTGAGTGGTGTTATTTATAAATTAAACGCAAATTTTAAAGGTAGAAAAGCAAAAACAAAGCAAAGAAATGAGATTAAAGGGTCTACGTCTAAAATTTACTCACAAAAAGGTACCGGTAATGCAAGACACTCTAGTAAAAAGGCTCCTATATTTGTAGGTGGTGGTATTGCTCATGGACCAAAGGGTCAGGATAATTACAAAACTAGAAAGTTGAATAAAAGTGAAAAGAAAATGAGTATAGCCTCACTTATTACTGAAAAAAATAAATCCAATGACGTAATTATTTTTGATGATTTTGGAAGAAAAATTGAAAAAACAAAAGAAATGTTTGAACTTTTAAAGAAGTTTGATGCAAATAACTCGTTATTAATAATGGATACAAAATCAAAAGAAAATATCTTAAGGTCAACTAAAAATATTCCTAATGTAAAATTAACAGACGCAAATCATTTCAGTGCATTTGATTTAGTTAAATATAAAAAAATTATTTTTACTGAGAGCTCAGTTAAAGAATTAGAAAAAAGGTATCAATAATGGATAAACTAAGCTTATACGATAAAATCTTATTTCCTGTTGTAACTGAGAAATCAACAAATTTGTCAGAACAAAATAAAATTGTTTTTAAAGTTCCTCATAGTGCTAATAAAAAAAGTTTAAAAGGATCAATTGAAAAAATTTTTAAAGTTAATGTAACAAAAATTAATATTATTAATAAAAAAACACTAATTAAATCAACCAGAGGAAAAAAAGTTAAAAAGAAAGGTTTTAAAAAAGCAATTATTACCCTTAAAAAGGGTCAAAACATTGACTTAACAACAGGTATTTAGATTATGGCTTTAAAAACATTTAAACCGTATACAAAATCAACCAGAGGAACTATTTTAACAAGTAGAGAAGGTCTTTGGAAAGGCAAACCGTACAAACCATTAACGAGTGCAAACTATTCTTCAAAGGGAAGAAATAATTATGGCCGTATAACCTCCCGAAATCACGGTGGAGGACATAAACAAAAATATAGAATAATTGATTTTTATAGAAAAAAAAATGATATGAAAGCAATTGTTGAAAGAATTGAATACGATCCAAATAGATCATGTTATATAATGTTGGTTAAATTTGAGGATAATCAGAAATTTTATTACCTAGCGCCACAAAAAATAAAAGTTGGAGATCATATACAAAATGGCCCTTCATCAGAAATTAAAATTGGAAATTGTCTTCCACTACAGGATATTCCTGTTGGGATGGATATACATAATGTTGAAATTCAACCAGGTGCGGGTGGAAAAATAGCGAGGGCTGCTGGGTCGTCTGTTACAATTTCGGGTATTGATGGAAATTATTCAATAATAAAAATGACTTCAGGCGAAGTCAGAAAAATAGATTCGAGAGCGTTAGCGACTATAGGTGTATTATCTAATCCTGATCAAAAAAATATAAAAATTGGTAAAGCTGGTAGATCAAGATGGTTGGGAAGAAGACCACACACTAGAGGAGTTGTAAAAAATCCTGTAGATCACCCTCATGGTGGAGGAGAAGGAAAATCTGCTGGAGGGAGGCATCCAGTTTCTCCTACTGGACAATCTGCAAAAGGATTAAAAACTAGAGACAATAAAAGAACTGATAAATTTATTATAAGAAGAAGAAAGAAGAAGAGAGCGTAATTTATGGCAAGATCTGTTTGGAAAGGACCATTTGTTGAGGAAAGTCTAATTAAAAAAGTTGAAAAGATTAAAAATGATCCCAATAAAAAACCAATCAAAACTTGGTCAAGGAAGTCTACTATAATACCTGATTTTGTAGGATTTAGTTTTTTGATTTATAACGGTAAAAAATTCATACCAATAACCGTGTCCGAAGACATGGTAGGTCACAAATTTGGAGAATTTGCTCCAACAAGACAATTTTTTGGTCATACACCAGCTGATAAAAAAGCAAAAGTAGAGGGTGGTGCAAAAGGAGCTGATAAGAAATAATTATGGATAAAAAAAAAGATATAGATTTAAAACAAGTTAGATCAATTAATAAGAATGTAAGATCTAGCGTAAGAAAGTTAAAACCTATACTTAAATCAATAGTGGGTAAAAAAGTAGAAATCGCAATTAGAAATTTGTCTTTTTCCGAAAAAAGAATTTCTAAAGACGTCAAGAAAACTATTTCATCTGCTATTGCAAATGCTGAAAATAATTTTCAATATGATATTGATAATTTAATAGTCAAACAAGCTTTCTGTGGAAAACAGGTAATAATGAAAAGATTTAGAGCAAGGGCGAAAGGAAGAGCTGCAGA
>CABZFJ010000017.1 GCA_902524995.1 uncultured Pelagibacteraceae bacterium
TCTTCTTGGTTACTCTAAAATAAAAACTTTCTTAGGAATTCATGTACCTTATTTAAAAAATTCTATTTTTTTAATAGGAATATTGATTACGATAGAAGTTATAAAGGAATTGCCCATTACTTTAATATTGAGACCATTTAACTTTGAAACTTTCGCTACAACAGCATATATCTTTGCATCCCAAGATCTCTTAGAGGCTGCAGCAGTTCCATCATTATTCTTGATATTAATTGCAAGTACATTTATTTTGATTACGTCTAAATTTATTTTGAAAGACTAATGGCTAATAATTTTTTTGAAATTGACAATGTATCTTTTGCTGCTGGTGGGAAAAATAAAGTAAACAATGTAACTTTAAATATTGAAAATGAGGGTGATATAGTTTGTTTACTTGGCCCTTCAGGCATTGGTAAAACGACAATATTAAGAACCATTGCAGGTTTAGAAAAAATTAATAAAGGTAAAATTAATCTAAAAGGCAGAACAATTTCTTCTGAAAGAATTCATATCGAACCAGAAAATCGTAATATTGCATTATCATTTCAAGAGAACAGTTTATTTCCTCATTATAATGTTGAAAAAAATATTAATCTTGGCTCTGATAGAGTCAAAGACAATAAAAAAACTAAATAAATGGTGTTTGAAAACAATTGAAGGGTATTTAAATCAAATAAATTTTTTGGAAAAATTATTGTCCAATATAACATTTGTAAAACCGGAAATAGAAAACTTATAAAAAATACTAAAAAACAAAACCCAAAGGCCAAAGACCCTTTAGAAAAGTTTAGTTTTATTTTCTTCTTTTCTTTAATGCCACCTTTAACTGGAGAGTGATATTGAGCACGTTTTCTTGAGATATTTTCAATAAAAAAGAATCCTAAAATAAATAATAGTAAAAAAAATGAAAGCTGGTTTGCAAAAGCTAAATCATCAAATGATATCCATGAATCATATATTCCTGTTGTAAGAGTTGCTATTCCAAAAAACGATACTGCACCAAAATCAGATAGAGTTTCCATTGCAACTAAAGCTAATCCAGCAACTATTGCTGGCCTTGCTGATGGCAAAATAATCTTGAAAAAAGATTTATATTTTGAAAAACCTAGATTTTGTCCTAATTCTATTAAATTTTGAGATTGGTAATGAAAAGATGCTCTCGTTAGGACATAAACATATCCAAATAGTGAAAAAGATACTGATAAGATAGCACCAAGCATACCATCAAATTTAGGGATTGATCTATTATATTCTCCAGGCCCAAATAAAGATTTTAAAATTGAATATAGCGTTCCAAAATTTTCAAAAAAAGCTGTTAATGAATAAGCATAAATGTAAGCAGGTACTGCAAAAGATAATATTAGGGCCCATTTAAAAAATTTAACGCCTGGAAAATCATAAAATGAAACTACATAAGCACATCCAACACCCAAAATTAAAGTAAGTATTAATACTCCAATGAGTAAAATTAAAGAGTTATAGATGTATTCAATTAAAAATGTATTTTTTAAAATATCAAAGTAATTAGTTGTTTCTTGGAAGAAACCTGCAAAAACAGTTAAAATTGGAATTGCAACAACAAATGAAACTATAAAAGATGATAAGTACCAGGAATTAAATTTCATATATTATAATCCGCCTTATAATCATGAAAATCAAAAGTGCCCATGGTTTAGGAGACTAAACCATAGACACAAACTTTAGAAAATCAAAAATTAAATACTTTTAGGATATGCGGAACCTCCTTAGTTTTAATTTCGGACAATTTTCTATTATTTACACGTTTATTGATTTTTTCACACTCCGAAGCACATGCAGGACAGGCTTTGGTAGATTTATTATAATCAACTTCCGTAGTAAATTTTTTTCTAACAGCTGTCATTTACTTCCAACCAGCAGCTAACATTACCTCTAATGCATCTGCTTGTTTCGCACCGTATGACTTAACACTGGTTTTAGTATCCATTACAAAGTTCATCTCTTTTCCCGGAACTAAATCATTAGGTGTTACACCACCAATCATTGGATACTCAAAAGTATTATTTACAATATGATTTTGAGCCTCTGTTGATAATAAAAACTCAACTAACTTTACAGCATTGTCTTTATTTGGTGCATGTTTAAGCATACCAGCTCCACTAATATTAATGTGCGTTCCTCTATCTTGTTGATTAGGGAAAAAAGGCATTACTTTTTTTGCTGCTTCTTGTTGTTCAGCACCTTTTTTTCCAGATAACATCAATGCATGATAGTATGTGTTTGCAACAGCAATATCAGCTTCTCCAGCAGCAACAGCCATAATTTGAGCACGGTCATTACCTTTTGGAGTTCTTGCCATGTTTGCTACAACAGCTTTTGACCAATCTGCAGTTTTTGCTTTACCAAGATTTTTAACTAGTGAAGCAACTAAAGATTGGTTATAAATGTTGTTAGATTTTCTTATTACTAATCTACCTTTCCATTTTGGATCAGCTAGACCTTCGTAAGTCATTCCATTTAATTCATTTGCATTTACACGTTCAGGTGAATAGTAAATTATTCTTGCTCTTTTCGCTATACCTGTCCATTTTGCAGATCTAAATTGAGCTGGCACTGCATCCTTAATTGCTTTTGACCAACCTGCATTTTGCATCATTCCTTTTGCTGCAAATGCACCTAGTCTTCCAGCATCAGCTGTGATGTATAAATCTCCAACACAGTCTGCTCCCTCTTCTGTAATTCTTTTCTGCAGGGCTTTGTCTTTACCTGATACTACGTTTACTTTAATTCCCGTTGCTGCTGTGAACTTTTCATACAATTGAATGTCAGAATCATAGTGTCTTGCACTAAAAATATTGACCTCAGCTGCAATCGTAAAACTTGAAATTAAAGCAAAAAACAACGATATTATTGTTAATTTTCTCATTCTACTCCTTAAATTTATGTTTATATTAAACGTTATTAGTCCTGCAATGCGGATGATAACTATTCACAATGAAAATGATTATCAATTGCAATATTGTCGCAATTGATTATCAATCGCAATTATAGTTGTTTTTTAGGTAATTTTATTAAAATTCCCACTCAGAAATTTTACTATAAAGGAAGTTTCTAAAAGCTTGAACTCTCGCAACATTTTTAAGTGATTGAGGGTAAACAAAGTGTGCCTCTGTAGTTGGACCTTGAACGCTAGGCAATACTTTTACTATATTTGGTTGTTTGACAGTTAAATAATCTGGAATTGCAGCTAACCCTACACCACTTTGAACAGCTAAAAGTAAACCATAAACACTATTCACTCTCATAACAGTTTTTCTCTTTTTGTTATCTTTCATTCCAAGTTTTAATGCCCAATCTGGATTATAAACTGGAGATGGAGCTCCTCTACCAAATGAAATAAAGTTGTGCTTATTTAAATCATTAACTGTCTTAGGATATCCATGTTTTTCTAAGTATTTTGGTGATCCGTAAATGTGATAATTGATATCTATAAGCTTTTTTTGAATATAATTAAGTTGTTTTGGTCTTCTCATAAATATTCCAATATCTGCTTGTCTTGTGCTTAAATCTAGCTCTCTATCATCAAATATGAGCTCAACCTCAATTTCAGGATTAAGTTGCATAAATTCTTGTATTCTTGGCGTTAGCCAAGTTGTTCCTAAACTAACGACTGTAGTGACAGTTAATTTGCCTGATGGTTTGTTTTTTTTATCTCCTAAAGTTGTCTCTACCTCTTTTAGTTTAGAGATAACTTCGTGTGCTGTTTTAAATACATATTCACCATTTTCAGTAAGTGTTAAGCCTCTTGCATGACGTTCAAATAATTTAACTTTTAAATCTTCTTCTAAAGATTGAATTTGTCTACTAATTGCAGATTGACTTAGATTTAGAATTACTGTTGCACTAGTAAAGCTACCCGCTTCAGCAACTGCATGAAATATCTTTAATTTATCCCAATCCATTATTTATTTACATCCACAACTATTTTATTTTTTAAATTTCCTTTTAATATATCGGGATAAACATTTAATAATTCATCTAATCCAATAGTATTCACTGATTTTTCTAAAATATTAAAATCTAACAAAGCAGGAAATTCTCCCCATACAAATTCTTTTCTTTTTTTACTGATGTTAACAGAGTCTACTCCCCATAATTTGACTGCTCTTAATATAAATGGAATTACTGATGTATTTAATTTATTGCCGCTAGCATTTCCACATATAGCAACAATTCCTTTTGGTTTAGTTTGAGCTATTGCATTTGATAAAATGTTACCACCCACAGTATCTACAACACCATCCCATGTTCCTTTATCAATTAATCTTGCTTCACCCTCAAATTCTTTACGATCTATAACGTTTTTAGCACCAAGTTCTTTTAGATAATCTGCTTTATCTGGTTTACCAGTTATAGCTGTTACATTAATTCCCATCTTCGCAAGAACCATTACTGCTACCATACCAACACCACCAGTAGAACCTGTTACCAATACATCGTTTACTTTTGATTGCATCAAAAGCTCCTCTCTTGCTTTAACTGCAAAGGCACATAACAAACCTGTAAGACCAGCAGTTCCCAAAATCATAGCTTGTTTATTTGTCATTCCCTCAGGTGTTTTTGTAATATGGTCCATTTTAACTTTTGCGTATTGAGAATATCCACCATCAAAAAGTTCACCTGCTCTACAACCTGTTAATATAACTCTGTCTCCTTCTTTAAATTCTTCACCATCGCCTTGTGCAACAGTTCCAGAAAAATCAATACCCGGTATTCTTGGATACTCTTTAACTAACTTACCACCATCTTTTAGTATCATTGCATCTTTCCAGTTAAGATCAGAATAATCTATCTTAACTAGCACCTCACCATCTTTAAAATGGTCTAGACTTAATTCTTTGACTTCTCTTGTAAAATTTTCGTTCTGATTGTTTATTACAACTGCTTTAAATGAGTCCGCCATCTTAATCAGTAAATATTATTTTGCAATAAATCGCAAATATCTATTTTGATAACTTAAATCGTTTTTAAACTGCCCAAGATAAAAATTTGTAACAGTAGTAGCTTGCTCTTTTTTAATACCTCTCATGGTCATACACTGATGAGTTGAGTCTATTGTTACCGCAACTCCTTTCGCATCCAACGACTCCATTAAAGTATTAGCGATCTGAACAGTTAATCTTTCTTGTGTTTGTAATCTTTTTGAAAATACTTCTACAACTCTTGCTATTTTACTTAGTCCTACAACTCTTTGATTTGGTATATAAGCTACATGAGCAATTCCTATAATTGGTGCCATGTGATGCTCACAATGGCTTTGGACTGAAATATTTTTTTGAACAACCATATCGCTATAGCCTTCAACATCTCCAAATGTTTTATCTAAAATTGCTTTTGGATCTTCTTTATATCCCTTGAAATATTCTTTAAATGCTTTTGTTACTCTTTTTGGAGTTTCCAATAAACCTTCTCTAGCAGGATCTTCACCCAACCACTTAAGAATTTTGACAAAAGCTTCTTCGGCTTCCTTGTCAGTTACTTCATCATTAATATTTTTCTCGTTTTGGTTTTTTACTAATTTCATGAGGTGCTTTTATATATATAAAACCTTAATATTAAAATATTTATTATATTTATTATTATGTTAGATAATTCCACATATATGTTTAAAAAAAGAGAAAATGTAGCAGAAATAGAAGAAGGCAAGCTTTTATCACCTAAATTTGACAATGATGGATTGATTCCTGTCATTACGACGTGCTCAAAAACCAAAGAAATATTAATGCATGGGTATATGAATGTCGAAGCCTTCAAGTTAACTATTGAAACTAAAGAAGCTCATTATTGGAGCAGATCAAGAAAATCAATTTGGCATAAAGGAAAAACAAGTGGGTTTGTTCAAAAAGTAAAAGAGATTCGAGTTGATGATGATCAAGATGCAGTTTGGATGACTGTAGATATTGGCGAAGGTTCTAGTTGCCACGTTGGCTACAGATCCTGTTTTTATAGATCTGTCCCTTTAGGTAAGATTGATAATGCAAGACAAATCGAAATGAAATTTGAAGAAGAAGAAAAAAAATTTGACCCAGAGGTTGTTTACAAAGGGCAACCTAATCCAACAAAAATATAATAAATTGATGAAAGTTTTAAGTCCATTTGGACCAAAAATTGCTGTTATTAAAATTCCATTGAACTTGGTAAAAAAAATTAATGACGAAGTTGAAAGTATTATTAAAGATAAAAAAAAATCTAAATCAAATGACTACTCAAAAAAGTTAGTAGGCCAAGTTGAGCAAGAAATTGAATTAAAAAATAAATTTATAAAAAAAAATTTAAAAAGTTTCATTTCAAAAAGTGTAAATCAATATTTAAAAAAAAATCTTAATAAGAAGTCAAAAAATATTAATATTAAGAATTTATGGGTTGTAAGACAATTTAGAAATGATTATAATCCTGTACATTTCCATGATGGTAATGTTTCTGGAGTTGGTTATTTAAAAATTCCAAACAATTTAACAAAGGGACATAAAAAAATTAAAACTAACGGAACTATTGACTTTATTTATGGTTCTAAATCTTTTTTAAATAATTCTATATTTAATCATAAACCAAAAGTTGGTGATCTGATTTTGTTTCCAAATAATTTAATGCATACCGCATATCCATTTAAATCTGATGGTGAAAGAAGATCTTTTTCTTTTAATATAGATATTGATAAAAAATTAACAGAATTATTTCATGGCTGATAAACAAAAAAATGTTTTAAATGAAGAATTGGAGTTATGTTCTAATGATCCTTTAACAGGTTGGTATAGAGATGGATGTTGTAAAACAGATGAAAATGATCATGGTATCCACACTGTATGTGCAAAAGTAAATACTGAATTTTTAGAATGGTGCAAAGAATCAGGGAATGATCTAATTACACCTCATCCTGAGTTTGGTTTTCCGGGTTTGAAAGATGGTGATAGTTGGTGTGTGTGTGCAGGTTGGTATGCTAAAGCTTTAGAAGCTGGAAAAGGATGTCCTATTTATTTAAAGAAAACTCATAAAAACACGTTAAAACTTATTCCAATTGAAACTTTAAAAAAATTTGCAATCGATTTATCTTAATTACATATTTCCATATTTAGGTCCACCCCCACCTTCTGGAGTGACCCAAGTAATATTTTGAGACGGCTCTTTAATATCACAAGTTTTACAATGTATACAATTTTGTGCATTTATGACAAATTTTTGAACAGAATTTACTTCTTGAACTTCATAAACTCCTGCAGGACAATATCTTTGTGCAGGCTCATCAAATTTTTCTAAAGTATATTTTATAGGCAAGTCTGGATCTTTAAGTTTTAAGTGGACTGGCTGATTATCATCATGAATTGTACCCGTTAAATAAACCGAACTAGTTTTATCAAATGTAATAACGTTATCAGGCTTTGGATAATCAATTTTTGGCATTTTATCTGCTGGTTTTAAAGCTTCATGGTCAGCATGTTTATGTTTTAATGTGAATGGTAGCTTTCCTCTAAATAAAATCTGGTCGATACCGGTAAATAATATACCTAAAATTAAACCCCAAGAGAAACTTGGTTTTACATTTCTTGCCTCATATAATTCTTTGTAAACCCAACTTTCTTTAAATTTTTGTTCATAGGTAGATAAATTTAAATTTTTTGTAAGATGCTCATAAATTGTTTCAGCAGCGATCATTCCACTTTTCATTGCAGTATGAGACCCTTTAATCTTAGGCATATTTAATGTTCCCGCATCACATCCAACTAACAAAGCACCTGGCATGAACATCTGAGGTAAACTCTGTATACCTCCCTCAATTAAAGCCCTAGCGCCATAAGAAATTCTTTTACCACCTTCAATTATTTTTTTTATATCTGGGTGAGTTTTAAATCTTTGGAATTCATCAAAAGGTGAGAGATGAGGATTTTGGTAATCTAATCCAATTACATAACCAAGAAAAACTTGTTTATTTTCAGCGTGATAAATAAAACTTCCACCATAAGTATTATTATCTAACGGCCATCCTGCGGTATGCATTACTAAACCTTCTGAATGATTTTTTTCATCTATTTCCCAAATTTCTTTAAAACCAATTCCGTATTGTTGAGAGTTTTTACCTTTGTCTAATTCAAACTTCTTTATTAATTCTTTTCCTAAGTGACCTCTGCATCCTTCTGCAAACACTGTAACTTTTGCATGCAATTCCATTCCTGGTTCATAAGTATCTTTTTTATTTCCCTCTTTATCGATACCCATATCCTGGGTTGCAATACCTTTAACTGATCCATCATCATTATATAAAACTTCACTTGCTGCAAAACCTGGAAATATTTCAACTCCTAATCCCTCAGCCTGTTCTGCTAACCATCTACAAAGGTTCGCAAGACTTATAATATAATTGTTATGATTTTGTTGAACCTTAGGAAGTAACCAAGTTGGCCAACTTAATGATTTTTGTTTTCCTAAAAATAAAAATTTTTCTTTTGTAACTTTTGTTTTAATTGGCGCATTTAATTCACTCCAATTAGGTATCAGTTCATCTAAAGCACGTGTTTCAAACACGTTCCCTGACAAAATATGTGCACCTATTTCAGATGCTTTTTCTAAAAGGCAGACATTAATATCTGGATTTAACTGCTTTAATTTAATTGCAGTTGAAAGTCCCGATGGTCCGCCGCCTACGATGACAACATCGTATTCCATCACTTCTCTGGACATAATGATAATTTCTTACAGTATTTGCTATTTTTGTATAGTGTTTAATTTGTTCAATTCTGACAAAAACTTAGGTAGCGCATCAAATAAATCTGCTTCTAATCCGTAATCTGCGACACTAAAAATCGGAGCTTCTCCATCTTTATTAATTGCAACTATGATTTTACTCTCTTTCATGCCTGCTAAATGTTGTATAGCGCCCGAAATTCCAACTGCTATATAAAGATCTGGAACTACAACTTTACCAGTTTGACCTACTTGATGATCATTGGTGATATACCCAGCATCAACTGCTGCTCTTGAAGCTCCAATAGCTGCATTTAATTTGTCAGCTATGTCACTTATCAATTTAAAATTTTCTCCATTCTGCATACCTCTTCCACCTGAAATTACAATTCTAGCTGTACCAAGTTCTGGTCTATCAGATTTAACCTCTTCTTTTTTCAGAAATTTTGTAGATGCACTAGCATCCGCTGGATCAGATTTGATTATTTCTGCAGATCCTCCACTTTTTTCAGATGGATCAAATGAAGTAGGCCTTATTGTAACACATTTTTTTTTATCATTACTTTTAACTGTAGCAAATGCATTACCCGCATAAATTGGTCTTAGAAAAGTATCTTCTGATATAACTTTTATTATATCGCTAACCTGCGAAGTATCTAATAGTGCTGCAATTCGAGGCATTAAATTTTTACCGAAAGTGTTTGCAGAACTTACAATGTGCGAATAATTTTCTGCATGCTTAACTATTGCTGAAGTATAATTTTCAGCTATGTAATTTTTATATATTTCATCATCTACATGTATTACTTTTTTTATGTTTGGAACTTCAGATAAAGATTTTACGACATCTTCAGCTTCATAACCTAAAACAAGAACATGAAGATCGTCATTTATTTGAGAAGCAGCTGTAATTGCATTGAAAGTAAATGGTTTAACTTCTTTATTATTGTGTTCTGCAATTAATAATACTGACATCTATATTACCTTAGCCTCATTTTTTAGTTTTTGCACTAACTCTTCTACACTCGCGACTTTTATTCCAGCTTTTCTTTTAGGTGGCTCTTCAACTTTAATTTGTTCGATTCTTGGATTAATATCAATTCCTAAATCTGAAGCATTAATTTGTTCAATAGGTTTTTTCTTAGCTTTCATGATATTTGGAAGTGACGCATATCTAGGCTCATTTAATCTTAAATCACATGTAACAATTGCTGGAACATTTACCTCAATAGTTTCTAGCCCTTCATCAATTTCACGAGTTACTTCTAATGAATTATCTTTAACCTCGATTTTTGATGCAAAAGTCGCTTGAGGCCAATTCAATAAAGCTGCGAGCATCTGACCTGTCTGATTGCAATCATCATCTATTGCTTGTTTGCCCATAAAAACCAAATCTGGATTTTCTTTTTCAACAATCTTTTTCAATATTTTAGATACTGCTAGTGGCTCGATTACACTGTCAACTTTAACATGAATTCCTCTGTCAGCTCCAACAGCAAGAGCTTTTCTAACAGTTTCTTGTGCTTTTTCTTCACCAATGGTTATTGCAACAATCTCTGTTGCTTTGCCGGCTTCTTTAATTTTTACAGCTTCTTCGATTGCATTATCATCAGGTGGATTTGTTGACATTTTAACGTTATCAGTAACAACACCTGAGCCGTCCTCTTTAACTCTTATTTGTACGTTGTAATCAATTACTCTTTTTACTGCTACTAATATTTTCATTATGCTCTTAATAAATTGTTCTCTGGATCATAAGGACTTTCTTCTAAAATTGTAGCATCATATTTTTCACCTAAGATTTCAATTTTCAGTTTTTGTCCGATATTTGCCAATTCTGGTTTAACCATTCCTAAAGCAAGTGATTTACCAATTCTAAATCCAAAGTCTCCCCCTGTAGCTCTCCCTATTACATTTCCATTTTCATAAATTGGATTATTTCCCAATACATCTGCATCTTTAGGATTATGTACTTCTAACGTTACAAGTTTATTATTAAATCCTTTTTCTCTCCATTTATTTAATGCATCAAGACCAATGAAACTTCCTTTATTAGGATGTATAAATCGATCAAGTCCACTTTCGTATGGAGAGTATTCAATTGATAATTCTGTTCCAACTAATTTATAGGATTTTTCAACTCTCAAACTATTCATCGCTCTTATGCCATAAGGTTTTATTCCAAGATCTTGTCCAGCATCTATCAGTTTATCAAAAATGTGATTTTGATATTCGATTGGATGATGAAGTTCCCACCCCAACTCACCTACAAAATTAACTCTCATTGCATTAACTGGTGCGTAACCAATATCAACCATTTTTGCACTTAACCATTTGAAGTTCTCATTTGAAAAATCATCTTTAGAAACTCTTTGCATTAGCTCTCTAGCTTTAGGACCAGAAACTACCAAAACACCATTGCTATTGGTTAAATTTTCAAATTGCACTGAACCGTCTGTAGGCATCCATTTTAAAATCCAATCGTGATCTAATCTTTGAAATGCCCCAGCTGATACTAAATAAAAACTATCATTTGCCTCACGCATAATAGTAAATTCAGAATGAACACCTCCCTTTGTATTTAATGCATGACATAAATTAATTCTTCCAACTTTTTTGGGTAATTTGTTTGCTACTAAACTATCTAAAAATTCTTCTGCACCTGGTCCTTTAATTCTACATTTTGCAAATGCTGTCATGTCTAAAAGACCAACATTTTCTTTTACATTTTTGCATTCTTTTTCCATTGCATTGAACCATTTAGATCTTCTAAATGACCAATCATCTTTTTGTTCCATGCCGTCGGTTGCGAAAAAATTAGGTCTTTCCCAACCAAATTTTTGTCCAAACACCGCACCTAAATTTTTCATTCTGTCATAACAAGGCGCTGTTCTTAACGGTCTGGCTGCTGGTCGCTCTTCGTCAGGAAAATGAGTGATAAAGACGTGACTGTATGCTTCTTCGTTTTTAGCTTTTAAATATGATTTTGAACAATAATCACCATATCTTCTTGGCTCTACACCAAGCATATCAATGGTTGGTTCACCATCAACTATCCATTCAGCTAGTTGCCACCCAGCTCCACCAGCTGCAGTAATCCCAAAACTGTGTCCTTCGTTAATCCAAAAGTTTTTTAATCCCCAAGCTGGACCAACAATTGGATTGCCATCAGGTGTATAACAAATTGCTCCATTATAGACTTTTTTAACTCCAACTTCTCCAAAAGCTGGTACTCTATGTATCGCACCTTCAATGTGTGGGGCTAATCTATCTAAATCCTCTTGAAATAATTCATATTCAGAATCTTTTGAAGGTCCATCAACATAACAGGCTGGGGCACCATCTTCATAAGGACCCAAAATTAAACCACCAGCTTCTTCCCTCATATACCATCTACTATCACTATCTCTTAAAACACCCATTTCTGGTAATCCATCTTTTTTCCTCTTTTGAATTTCAGGATGAGGCTCTGTAACTATGTACTGATGTTCTACAGGAATGACTGGAATATCTAACCCAACCATTTTACCAGTTTGTCTTGCAAAATTTCCTGAACAAGAAATAATATGTTCGCACTCTATAGATCCCTTATCTGTTTCAACAACCCAACCATCCTTTGTTTGTTTCATTCCATTGACATTTGTATTTCTATAAATTTCAGCACCTCTATTTCTTGCACCTGTTGCAAGTGCTTGAGTTAGATCTGCAGGCTGAATATATCCGTCTTCTGGGTGTTGTATTGCACCAACTAAATCTGAAGTATTGCATAGTGGCCAAATTTCTTTTACTTGATCTGGCGTTAAAAATTTTACATCAACTCCAATTGTTTGAGCAACGCCAGCATATTGAAAGTATTCGTCCATTCTATCTTTGGTACTTGCTAGCCTAATATTAGATACAACACTAAAACCAACATTTTTACCAGTTTCCTCTTCTAAAGTTTTATATAACTTGACTGCGTATTTATGTAGTTGACCTACAGAATAGCTCATGTTGAATAATGGTAATAATCCAGCTGCGTGCCATGTAGAGCCTGAGGTTAATTCTTTTCTTTCAATTAAAACTACGTCTGACCAACCTTTTTTTGCCAAATGATAAAGTGCGCTAACACCTACTACGCCACCACCTACAACTACTACTTTTGCTTTGGATTTCATTAATCGATTCCTACTAAATTTTAATTATTTACGAAACAAAATTCTATTATTCATCATCTGCGTCACGCCAGCCCATCATGAACATTAAATAAGCCGCAACTACAACACAAATAGTGCCAACAACCATGCCAATATTTATACCAACTTCACTCCCCCAAAAATACCATCCCAGTTGAGTGGATGAAATTGTTGGAAAGCACAAAATGAACATCAAAATACCATACCTTATGTACATAGGAGGCTTCTTCATTATATTGATGATCCCATTGGTATAGGTTGTGAAACTGCAGTGGTAAGCCAGCAATTTAGAAGTTTTCCATCTAGATTATTTTTTTCAACCTTCCATTTAAATTTGAAGTATTTCTTTTCCTTATCTAACACAACTACTTCATAGGTTGCTGATGTGTTTGACTTATACAATTCTGTTACAGTATTTTCTGTATGATCAATTAACATTGAGTAAGACGCACCTTTTAGCATATTTTTAAATCTATTTAATGGTCCTGTAATTCTTTGATTGTTTGGGTGAGCAAATTCCCATGTTTGTTCAATTCCTCTGTCTTTATATGGACTGTCGTTTTTCATCAATGCATTTAACTGTATTAAAACTACTTGTTTAGGATCTATATCTATACTCGGTTTTAAGACATCAGCTAAAGAAGTATTGAAATAAAAGATTGTTATAAAAAATAATATAATTTTGGATTTCATATCTTAAATTTATCTTAAATTTAAAATGAAATAAAAGGTCTTTATATCACACTTTATATTGCTATTAGATAGTTTTGAACAATCTATTATACTCATTCTTTATACATTTATTAGAGATATAATAAATTTTATTTTGAGAGACTATTTTTGCAGCATTTTCGCTATGAATTCCTAGTTGTAACCATAATACATTTGCACCAATTTCTATCGTTTGTTTTGCTATTTCCTCAGCTTCGTCACTGGGTCTAAAGACGTTAACAATGCCAACGTGATCTTTTATATCAGTTAATTTTTTATTAACTGGCTCGCCATGTATAATTTTATTATCAGTAACAGGATTAACAGGATAAACTTTATAGCCTGTATTTCTCAAATACTTCATTATAATGTTTGATGTTTTTTTTGAGTCAGGACTTGCTCCAACAATAGCAATAGTTCGATAACTTAAGTAAATTTCTTTTAATTTTTCATCTACAAGTGTCGTATCCATAATTTTAATTAAATTTTTAGATCAAGTCGAGGTTTCCAGAAAGGTCTAAAGAGTTCAATTTTTGGACATCTATTCATAACTACTTTTAAACCTGCATCTTCTGCAATTCGTGCTGCATCATGATTGACAACTCCAATTTGTCCCCATAATACTTTTGCTCCTATAGAAATTGCTTCCTCTGCAATACCATAAAGGTCTTCTGATTTTCTAAAAACCTCAACCATATCCACGGGTCTATCTATAGCTGCTAAGTTTGGGTAAACTTTTAAATTTCTAATTTCATTTATATCTGGTTTAGGATTAACTGGTATCATATCGTAACCTGTTTCATGCAAAACTCTAAGAACACCATAACTAAATTTAGTTTTATCTGGGCTTGCGCCTACCATCGCAATTGTTTTAACAGAACTTAAGATATTTTTTAAATATTCAGCACTGTATGGTTCATTATGATTCATTTCATTCTTTGGTGTTTTTTTTACTTGCAATATCAGCTTTTAATTCATGTGGTTGAAGAGGATCAAGAAAAGGATTGCGGTAAAGTTTATCGTGGCTTTCAACTCCAATTTCAATTGTGCAATCTGTTTTTGCTTTTGCCACACACAAAATAATATAACCGTCATTTAATTGTCTATTATTTAATGCAACTTGAGAACGTTGGTCTACTTCACCATTAATGAGTTTGGCGGCACATGTAATACAGCCTCCATACTGACATCCATAGGGAAGATCAACTCCTTGGTCCCTTAGTTCTTGTAATAAAGGTTTTTGTCCATTGACTTTAAATGCACTGTTATTTCTGTTCGAAATTGTAATCTTTGTCATAACCATATATCGCTAGTGCAATCTCCGCCTGGATATCTGCTTTCATGACATCTGCTTGGACCATTAGGTTCTTTACCAAAGTCAATAATGAAGTCTTTATTAATTTTCATTCCACCATTTTCAACATCACAATCTATCATAATCATTGCTCCACCTTGTTTTCTTATATCAGGGTAGAATTGATTGTCCCATGTAGAAAATAATGATGTAGTTACATACATCCTCTTTCCATCTAGAGAAAGTTGATACATTTGAGGACCACCAGCTATTTTAACTCCATTAACAGTTGGTGCTTTACCCAATAGACCTCCCATCCAAACTTGACCTGTTAATTTCGGTTTATGAGGATCCGAAATATCATATTGTCTCATATCACCGTGAAGCCAATTATTAATGTAAAGATATTTATCATCCATTGAGACTAGTATTGCTGACATTACTCCAGGTATAGGGATTGGCCACTCAGGATGTGGTTCATTTTCAACATCAATAATTTTTTCCCATTCCCATTTTCCCTCTTGCGTTTTCCAAAAGTGAATAACATTTGCACTTAAAGCAGCTCCACAAAACCCATGACTACTATCAGGATTGTGCATGAACTTTACTTCTAAAGGTATTAGTCCATCTTCTCCAAGATACATTGTTTGGATAGGTTCCTTCTTTTTAAAATCCCATACATGCAACCTTCTTCCATACTTTAAATGACCTACCTCTTCTAGATCGAAACCAGGCATAAATGTATTTGGCGCAGCCCATTCAGAACTCACCATTACATTATGTCTTGGCTGATACCAAAAATCATAACTAAAAGGTATATCGCCCATTGAATTTTCCCATCTCCCAACTATTTCAAAATCTTTATTTAAATGTAAATATCCTCCTGGAGCTTCTCCTCTTGCATTACCGAGAAATGAAATAATAATCTCTGATCCTAAACAATGCACGGTGTGAGGACCTGACAAATTAGTTTTTTTTTTTATTTCATCACCTTCAACAACTTTATGAATTTTAGGAGCTCTAGGATCTGACGCGGTATCAACAACATAAATGTTATTTGATCTCACTCCTGGAACTAAGAGATACTTTCTACTCATTTGAGAGTCGCCATGACAAGAAGAGCAGGCGTTCCATCCTGTATGGTGTAATTCATCCCCAATACCTGGCATTTCTAGTCTGTGTATCACTTTTGAATATGTAGGACTTTCTGGATCAACATCGATAGTTGCTAAATAGTCTGGCTTTTGTATTCCTGTTCCTGTGTAAATAGCAATCGTGTATAAAAGCTTCTCTTTAGGGGCTTTTATAGCTTCTTTAGGACTAGAGTATCCTGGACCACAACATGTATCCATGTTTGTTTTTCTCCTTCAATTACAACTTATTCTTTTTTCAATTTCAATTCAACTTAATGCTTATTTGTTTTTCCAACTTGGATTTCTTTTTTCAATAAATGCACTAATCCCCTCTTTAGCATCATATGAAGACATATTAAGAGTCATCATCCTGCTAGTATAATCGTAAGCTTTGTTGAGTGGCATTTCTAATTGTTTGTAGAAACCTTTTTTTCCAATTTTTATTGTTAAATTTGACTTTGAAGAAATTTTTTTTGCAACATCTAAAACTTTTTTATTTAAATTTTTTTGACTGAAATAATCATTAATTAAACCAATTTCCTTTGCGTGCTTTGCATTAATAGGATCACCCGTTAACAACATCTCCATCATTCTTTTTCTGCTTATTTTTCTACTAACAGCAACCATAGGAGTGCTGCAGAAAAGTCCTATTTTAACACCAGGTGTTGCAAATGTTGCTGAATTTGTACTATAAGCTAAATCACAACTTGCAGCTAATTGGCACCCTGCAGCATATGCAGCTCCATGAACTTTGGCAATAACAGGTTTGTTTCCATTTACTATTTGCATCATTAACTTTGAGCAAAGTTTAAAAAGTTTTAAATGATTAGATCTATTTTTAATACCTCTAACCTCTTTTAAATTATGGCCTGCACTAAATCCTTTGCCAGAACCTTCTAAGATAATAACTCTTGTATCTTTATCATTATCTAGTTTTTTGAATGCCTTTAATAAAGACGAAAGTGTTTTAAATGACAAAGAATTATAAGTTTTTTTACTCCAATAGCAACTTTAATAATTTTGACAGTCACCTATTCTAATTTTCCCTCTTCTCTCATTTTAGCTCTTATTTTTGTTGCAGAAATTTTCTGAATTTCTTCTGATAAAACTATTTCCTCAATTTTATATCCAACACCCCTTCCATAACAAATATTTGTTATATTAGGTACAAGCATAACTTTGAACCTGCCCTCAAACTCTGGATTAAGTTTTTCTTCTATGCTTTTTTTAACAGTTTCAAAATCAAATGGATTATCATCTACTCCTTGAACGTCTCTAATTTGAATACAAACTTGTCCTGTTTTTTTTATAATTTCTTTGAACAATGTGTAGTGACCATCGTGAAAAGGTTGCCATCTTCCAAGCATTTGTGCGGTAGGTTTTTTATTATCCCATTGATATGTCATTTATTTATATCCTCTAAGATCTTTGGTGCCCAAGACTTAGCATTTTGTGTGGTGACATGAAAATCATATTTTTCAGGCTTAACAAACATTTTATTAGTATCGTCAAATCTGCCTTCTTTTATAGTATCTACCCAAATCACGTAATCTGCAGGAAATAAGCTTCTGGCTTTAGGAGTTGGGCAAATAAAATCTGCTACAACGTAATTTCCATCATCTTTAAGTTTTATTGCAAAATCTGCCATTCTTTTTGCTTGTCTTTTTCTACCTTCTTCTGAAAAGTCCCAATCGTTTGCTGCTTTTCGTACTTCATCTGCATTAAGTCTTTTAGCATTTAGCAACGGCGCTAATTCTTCAGCCAAAGTAGTTTTGCCAGCACCAGGAAGACCCATAATTAAAATGATTTTCATTTTACCTCAAATATTTATTTTAAATTGCCCGCAACCCACTTATGAAAATGGTGTGTTGGATTATCCATTTTTGGGGAAAAATTTCCACCATTATAAACTGGAGAATTACGACCTATTTGCATACTTTGAATTATATCTACATCTTCTTTTTGAATATCTTCCCATTGTTTATGATTTTTTTGTCTTAAAGTTTTATACTTTGTTGAAGTTGCCGCTTCATCTCCAACATAATAAATTTCCATGTGTTCTATTGTAAACTCATGATTGATTGGCTCTAACCAATAAGCATAATAATGATCTTTATGAATTCCCAACATAACATTTGGAAATAACGCCACATACTCAGCTATATTTTGTTTATCTTTAGGCCAATTAGGAAAACTAGGAAACTTTTCATTTCCTTCAAACTTAGGATTATAAACAACTGTTCCTTGTCCAGCAAAACGATTTGGAAGACCTTGTATATGATAGTGATCTTCTATCTTTGAATAAGAATTTAAACCAGGATGAACCCATGGTAAATGATAGCTCTCACAATAATTTTCAATTGCAAATTTCCAATTACATTTTGCATCTAATTTAAAATAACCATAATCATTTGCATGATGAATTAATTCTCTATCTTTTATGGGCCAAAATTTTTCCCATCTTTCACTTAAAGGGCTGATGTAATCCTTAAATGAAATTTCATTGTTGTTGATATTAATCATAATTAGATCTAACCAAATATATGATCTTATCTCTTTTAAATTACTTTTAGATTTATCAAATTCAGGCGTTTGATGAATATTCATGCCACCTATATGAGGTGTAGCAATTAATTTTCCTTCTAAGTCATAAGACCATGAATGATATGAACATCTCATTACATTTCTAATTTTGCCAGACTCTTTAACTAATTTTACTCCTCTATGACTACAAATATTATGGAAAACTTTTATTTCTTTATTTTTTGTTCTAACAATAAGTAAAGGTATTCCAAGTAAATCAATTGGTTTCACATCGCCCTCATCTGGAATAGAACTTCCAACTCCTATTACGATCCACTTATCTTCAAATAATTTTTTTCTCTCAATTAAAGTATATTCTTTGCTGATATAACATTCATTTGGTAAACCATGAGCTTCACTAATTGGTTTTGATACAATATCTAACTTTTGTTTATCTATAATATTATAAATTTCTGACATGGTTTATTTTATAACTTGGTATAACCCTAACCAAGCATTTACATCTTTGCTCGCAATATAATCTGACTTAAAAAATTTTATTTCTTTCCATTTATTTTGCTGGTTAAGTTGTTCAATTTTTTTATCAAAACCATATTCTTCATGAATTCCCTCATTAATAGTAAAACAAATAAGTCCATCATTCTTTGTGATTCTGATAAATTCATCTAAAGCTTGTGGCTTTACATGTCCAAAAGTAAATGTTCCAACACACATAACAGAGTCATATTCATCGTCATTTTTATTAATTGGTTTATTCAAATCTACTTGTTCAAGCTTTGCATAAAGATTATTTGGTACCAATTCTAATAACTTTTTCGAGAGATCTGCCCCATAAATATTTTTAAAACCATATTTTTTTAATTCAACACCCACCAATCCAGTTCCACAACCAGCATCATAAATTTTTGCATCTTTGTTTTTTTGGAATTCTGAGAATACTTTTGTAGTTTCTT
>CABZFJ010000018.1 GCA_902524995.1 uncultured Pelagibacteraceae bacterium
AATTAAGTATTAATGATTATACTGGATCAAAAATTAAGGAAATAAAAGAATATACTGACTATTAGTTCATAAATGAATAATGATAAAATAAAGCTATTTTTTGTTTTTCTTTTTACAATAGGCTGTTTATATCTTCTATATTACTCAAAATATTTATTTGAGATTGTTCCACCAATTGTTTCAAATGGTAGAATTTTTTTATTTGGAGATTGGACAGCAATAGTAAGTGCTATAAAATGTAATAATCAAGGTATAAATGTTTTCTTTGAAAATCCTTGTGACCCTTTAAAAAGAATTCACGTATATGGCTCAATATTTCTGCTATTTCCAACTATAACAAAATTTAAATTTTTTTTTTTCTTAATATTTCCATTAATTTTTATAATTTCATTTATTATTGTTGTTTTATATTTAATAAAACCCGCTAACTTATTTTCTTTTATTATATATTTTTTAGCAATTTTTAATCCTTCAACCCTATTATTGTTTGAAAGATTTAATTTTGATTTAATAATTTTTTTAGGAATGGTTTTTCTAGTATTTGCTAAGAGAAATATAACAAAATTTTTTACTTTAATAATAATTTTTTCAATGAAATTTTGGTCGATTATTTTAGCATCTATTTTTTTATTTTTTAATAAAGCTAAATTTAAAGAAAATTTAATTTTTTTTATAATATCTATAATGTTATTTTCAATTTTAATATTTTTTGAATATGAAAACTTAGATTTAATAAATAAAAGCTCGAGTCAAATAACAGCATCAAAATATTTTATTTTTAGCATTGATGCTTTTGAAAAAATAGCAAGTGATAAATTCGTTGTAATTTCTAAATATCCAATAATATCTACTTATATATTATTATTTTTATTACTTATAATATCCTTTAATTTAGAAAAAAATAGTTTGAACGTAAGTTACAATAGATTTGACGAGAATGAGTATCAGTTATTAATTTTAAGTTCATTAATATTGATAATTATGTTTTTTGTATTTGATAATGTTTACTATAGAGAAATATTTCTAATTGGTTGTTTGCCTTTTTTTATAAAATATCAAAAAGAAAAATATTTGAAGTATTTATTATATTTTATAATATTTAGGTATTTTGTATTTAACTTAGCAAGAATTATTTTAAAAGAATATGATACAGATTGGTTGTATGTTTTTAAAAATTTGTTGGATTTGTTTTTAATATCCAATCTTATGATAATTATTATATATTTTACCAGAAATTATTATAAGAAACTATTTCAACTTGTATGAAATTAATAAATTATTCCCAATCAAATCTTTGAAATGAATCGAAAATTTTAAATATTCCTTGAGACCATTGATTGCAAACCTTGGAAAATTCAGGGTCATTCATATTTAAACATTTAAGTGCTGCTATTTTGATTTCATCTTTTTTAATAACAGCAAAGTCTATTGGTGGACCGACTGTTAAATCACTTTTTAATGTAGAGTCCATTGATATCAGTGCACATCTCGATGCATCTCCAATTGAGACTTTTGGTGTGATTACTCTATCTAAAATAGGTTTTCCATATTTTACTTCACCTATAACTAAATATGGTTTGCTGTCTGCTGGACGAATATAATTACCTTGGGGGTAAACTAAATATAGTTGAGGTGTTTGATCTTTTATTTGACCACCAACAATAAAGGTGGATCCTAGTAAAACACTATCAGTGTTAATTCCTTGTGGAGAAGAATGTTCAATATTTAAGGAGCCTATATACGAAGCAATTTGTTCAAAATCAGTGCAGGTATTTAAATTCATAATACCTGTTTCACTTTTTAAATCTTTTTTAATTGAATTATAAACCGCTTGAGAAGTTCCAAGATTTCCTGAAGTAACAATTACAATTGATCTATCTCCAACATCGTGTGTGAGCATTTTGGTGTATATATTTACATTATCAAGTCCGGCGTTTGTTCTAGAGTCAGATGCAAATACTAATCCAGTCTCTGTTTTAATACCAATACAATAAGTCATGATCAATTAACTATTTAAATTATATGTTATCACAATAAAACCCATTTATTTCATATCAGATATCTAATTTAATCATTTGCTTATTTGACTCTTATGTAAAAAAATTAAGTAAATATGTCGGATTTTTGGAAAAACTATGATTCAAAATCAACTTTTGATGGATACATTAACAAAGATAAAAAGTTGAGAAGTCATGCTAAAATTATTTCAGGTATTCTTGAAAAATATGGAAAAAAGAGACTTCAAGAAATTGAGTTAAATTGCCAAAGTACAATAAATGCTAGAGGAATAAATTTTAGAGTTTACTCTGCAAGTAATAGAGCGGAGGAAAAAAAATGGCCATTAGATATTATACCAAGAATTATAACGAAATCGCAATGGAAAACGGTATCTATAGGATTATCCCAAAGAATTAAGGCGTTAAATTTATTTATAGATGATGTCTATAATCAAAAAAAAATATTTAAGGACAAAATAATTCCAAAAGAATTAGTTTTTAATTCTCCGCAATATTTAAAAGAATGCGATGGTTTTTCCCCAAAACATAAGGCTTGGGCTAATATTTCTGGAACAGATTTAATTAAAAATATAAATGGAAATTTTTTAGTGCTTGAGGATAATCTTAGGGTTCCATCTGGTGTTTCATACATGTTGGAAAATCGAATGGTAATGAGAGATATTTTCCCTGAATTATTTACAAGATACAAAGTATCTTCAGTTCATCAGTACGCGAATAAATTATATAATTGCATGACAGAATGCATTCCTAAAAAAACTAATAATCCACATATGGTATTATTAACTCCAGGAGTTTATAATTCAGCTTATTTTGAACACGAATTTTTAGCAGAACAAATGGGTATAGCTTTAGTTGAGGGCAAAGACCTATTTGTTGAAAATGACAATGTCTATATGAAAACTGTCAAAGGGCCACTAAAGGTAGATTGTATATATAGAAGATTAGATGATAATTTTATTGATCCAAAAGTATTCTTTAAAGGGTCTCTTTTAGGAGTTCCTGGTCTTTTTAAATGCTGGCGAAAAGGTAATGTGGGTATCATAAATGCTTTAGGGACTGGGGTCGCAGATGATAAAGCAGTCTATTCGTATGTAGAAAAGATGATTGTATATTATTTAGGAGAACAACCAAAAATTGATCAGGTTGAAACTTTTTTATGTAATATAAAAACACATAGAAATCATGTTATTTCAAATATATCTAAATTAGTTGTGAAACCCGCTAATGCATCTGGAGGATATGGTATCATGATTGGCCCTAAGGCATCTAAAAAAGAAAAAGACGAAATGATAAAAAAAATTAAGAGAGATCCAAGAAATTATATTGCACAACCATTAGAAATTCTTTCTACTGTTCCTACAATCACACCTGATAACATTGAACCAAGACATTTAGATTTAAGACCTTTTATTTTAACAGGTAAATCAACTTATGTAACAACTGGAGGATTGACTAGAGTTGCACTGAAAAAAGGTAGCACAATAGTTAACAGTTCTCAAGGTGGTGGATCTAAAGACACTTTGATTGTGGATAGTAGAAATTAAATTAAACTTGGTATTATTTTTCTTAAATCCATAGAAAGCTTAGGTTTAATTTTTGAATATATCACTCCCTTACCTAATTTTTTTAATGCCAATATTTTTCCATCTGGTGAAATAATTGCTGAATGACCAAATGTCTCTCTCATAGGAGTATTTTTGCCTGTTTGGGCTGGTGCAAAAATATAACAAAAATTTTCAATCGCTCTTGCTTTTAATAATGTTAGCCAATGTTTTTGCCCAGTAAATTTAGTAAAAGCAGATGGAACTGCAATAAAACTCAAATTTTTTTTTGACAAATTTCTGTAAAGTTCAGGAAATCTCAGATCAAAACAAATTGTAAAACCTATTTTGCCCCAGGGTAAGTTGGTTGTGACTAATTTATTTCCTGCTTTAAAAGTTTTACTTTCTTTATGTTGCTCTTTATTAGGAATTTTAACATCAAACATATTAATTTTGTCGTAATATTTAACGATTTTTCCATTTGGTCCAACTAATATGGATCTATTTCTAAGTTTATTTTTAACCTTAACGCAAATTGATCCAAGTAAAATCCATTTCTTATATTTTTTTGAAACTTCTTTAATTTTCTTCAAAATTGGATCTTTATTCATTTCGAATGAATATTTAAAAAGCGTTTCTCTGCTACTGGACATCAAGGAAGAGGTTTCGGGTGTAATAATTAAATCAGATTTATTTTTTATAGCTTGATTTACATATTTAAGAATATCTTTGAAATTATTTTCATAATTTTCTCCACTAGACAATTGTATGCATGCTATTTTCATGTTTGAAATCTATATTTTTTTTCTAAATATTTAATTACATTATGAATTATAAAGGTCATAAACAAGTAAATACCTCCTGCCACAATAAATACCTCTACCGGCTTAAATGTTGTTGAAATTATATATTTAGCAACACCAGTTAAGTCCATTAGTGTGACTGTGCTTGCTAAAGATGTACCTTTAAGCATTAAAATAATTTCATTACCATAAGCTGGTAAAGACTGTTTAATTGCAATAGGAATTTGTATTTTTGTAAAAATAATTTTTGAAGGTATCCCTAGACTTCTTCCAGCTTCTAAATATCCTGGTTTTATAGTTTGAAAAGCTGATCTCAATATTTCTGAAGTATAAGCCCCAGTATTTAATGAAAATGCTATTATTGCACACCAGTATGGTTCTTTTAAAACTACCCACAAAAAGGTTGTTCTTAAATATTCAATTTGACCCAATCCAAAATATATTATGAAGATTTGAACCAATAAAGGTGTTCCTCTAAAAATATATGAGTATCCGTAAGCAAATTTATTAATCAACTTATTATTATTCATTCTCAAGATTGCAAAACCTAATCCAATAAAAAGACCAAGAATAAGAGATACAGATAATAATTTAAGTGTAATCAAAGTTGCGTTTAGCAACTTTGGAAAACTACTAATCATTAATTCAATATCCATTAATAACCTTTGCTATATTTTGTCTCTAATCTATTTAATAATTGCATACTTAAAAATGTAAGCATTAAGTATAAAACTGCAGCAAATGAGTAAAAAAATAATGGATCTCTGGTTGAACCAGCTGCAATATAGGATTGCCTCATTATTTCAACTAAACCCGTTACAGATATAAGAGAAGTATCCTTTAAAGTAATTTGCCAAACATTACTTAAGTTTGGAATTGCTAGTCTTAGCATTTGAGGCAAAATAATTTTAAAGAAGTAAATATATTTATTAAATCCTAAAACTTTCGCAGCTTCAAACTGACCTTTATCAATTGATTGTAAAGCTCCTCTAAATACTTCGGTTGAGTATGCTCCAGATATTATCCCTATTGAAAATGAACCTGTTAAAAATGCATTAATTTCTATGTAATCATTATAACCAAATATTGAAGCAACAAACATAATTGCTCCACTTCCTCCAAAGAAAAATAAATAAATTACAAGAAGCTCTGGTACACCTCTAATAACTGTAGTGTATGCATTACCAATTAATTTTAGAACTTTATTATTAGATAATTTTAATGGAGTAAATAAAGCAGCGAATATAAAGCCTATTATCATTGCGGTTATTGAAACCGCAATTGTCATTAAAGTTGCAAAGAATAACTCATCTCCCCAACCTTTATCACCAAAATATAGAAGTTCCATAATATAGGTGGCTAATTATAGCCACCTATAAATAATTTATTACATAGAAGCGTCAAAACCAAAATGTTTTATAGCAAGTTTACTAATAATGCCGTCATCTCTAGCCTTATCAATTGCCGCATTAAAATCATTTATAAGTTTTGAATCACCTTTTCTAATACCTACACCAACACCATTACCAAAATCTCCACCTGCAAATGTTGGTCCAGTTAATACTACTCCTTTACCGGATTTTTCTGCATAATCTGTAAAAGCAACTGCTGCAGCTAGTGCCGCATCTATTCTACCAGCAGATAAATCTAAGTTTACTTCATCTTGAGTTTTGTAGGTTCTTATTTTTACATTACCCATTAAACCAGATTCTAAGAAGTTCTGGTGAATCGTTGCAGTTTGTACACCAATAGTTTTACCTTTAAATGCTTTAGATAAAACATCTAGTGTTGCTTGTTCATCAGCACTTACTTCAGATAAATTTATAGCTGACATTGTTTTAAGGCCTTCGTTTTTTGATCCTTTCATAACAGCTAATGATGCAACTTCATCAGCATAACCTTGAGAAAAGTTTATTGTTTTCATTCTCTCGCTAGTTATTGACATTCCAGCCATGATGGCATCAAATTTTCTTGAGACTAAAGCTGGTATCATTCCATCCCAGTCTTGCTCTACAATTGTGCAATCATGTTTCATAATTTTGCATAATTCATTTGCTAATTCGACTTCAAAGCCAATCAAATTTCCCGCTGAATCTTTAGAATTCCAAGGTGGATATGCGCCTTCTGTTCCTATTTTAATTTGATCTGCGATTGAAGAAATTATTAGAAATGACGATATTAAAATACCAAGTCCTAATACTTTTAATTTTTTCATTTTTTTTCCTCCAAAAATTTTTAAGATTATTTCATAAAATTATTGTTTTAAAAAGAAAAATTAATGATTTATTGACGATGAAAAATTCCAAGAACAATCGAAACTTGGTATATAAACTCTTGAAAGTTTAGTATTTCCAAAATTTTTGTTAAATACATTTAACCAATTTTCAACTTGTTTAGGTTTTTTGTCTTGGCTTCCAACTTGAGCGGTAATTACACCTTTAGGTTTTAAAATTCTTTCTAAAGATGGCATATTTTTTGCAGCTAAATCTATACAAAATTGATCATCATTTAGATCTACAAATATTTGATCATAAGTATTGTCTTTGACAGATTTAATACTTTTAAAAGCATCTCCCCAAACGCATTTAACTGAATTCTTTTCTGTGGCCTTCTCACCAATTTTGCTTAGATGTTTATCACATACATCAACAACCTCAGGATCTAATTCATACCAATCTATAAAATCAAAGTTTTGTGAAATGCATTCTCTTGCTACACCACCGTCACCTCCACCAATAATTGCAGCTTTTTCTTTGTTTGAATTTAAATTAAGACCTGAATTTACAAAGGTTGAGCTATATAAATGTTCATCACTTTCAGCTACTTGTATTTCATTATCTATAAATAAAGCTTTTCCAAATTGTTCTAAATCAAGTATTTCAATATATTGACCAACTTTAGATTTAAAATTTTCTAAAACTCTATTAACAACATATGATTTTTTTAAACCTGGAGAACTATAATTGTCATGATAAAGATCAATAGTATCTCTATTAAATTCTTTAATTATGATATTTGTATGTTCCATCTCGTCTTTTATTATATCGAGAGAAACTTTTGGTGATACTTTTCCACATGTAAAAAAATCAAAGCTTACAATTTCTTTTTCTGGGAAAGTATGAAAACTAATGTGACTTTCAGCAAGCAAAGCGACCAATGTAAATCCTTGTGGCTCGAATTCATATTTAGAAATTTTTAAAACTGTTACTTTTGCTGCTTTAGCAATTTTATAAACTAACTTTTCATAAAATTCGGGAGTATAATCTTTTTTAGTTCCAACTATATCCAGTGTTATATGTTCCCCAACTTTTTCCATAAGAATCTAATAAATATCTTTTTTAACTAACGAAATTTTTTACTTCTTTCAAACAAAAAACTATTATAATAATTTATAGAGGATAAACATTGAAAAACAATTGGTCAGAAAACGAAGCTAAAAAATATATTAAAAAGTATAAGAAATTAGGTCATTCTGAAGATATGGCTTTAAGAGTTTATACAACCAGGCTTCTAGGGAGAAATCCAGAATTGGTGTTGCATGGTGGTGGCAATACATCAGTTAAGACCAAAATCAAAGATATAGATGGTAAATATTATGATGTTCTTTGCGTAAAAGGCAGTGGATGGGATATGGCTGAAATTGAACCAGCAGGTTTACCAGCTGTTAAATTAAATCCATTGCTTACTATGAAAAAAAAGAAAACGCTCTCTGATGATGATATGGTTGCTTTTCAAAAAAAAAATTTGATAGATACAAAATCACCCAATCCATCAGTTGAAACTTTTTTACACGCATTTTTACCATTTAAATTTGTTGATCACACTCATTCTGATGCAATTATGAAAATCACTAACAGACCAAATGGAGAAATGTTATCAAAAAAAATATTTGGTAAAAAAACTGCAATAGTTCCCTATGTAATGCCAGGATTTAAGTTAGCGCAAAAAATAAATGAAGTTTATTCCAAAAACCCAAATATAAATTGTTTAATTTTATTAAACCACGGTATTTTCACATTTGCTGATAATGCAAAAGATGCGTACAGTTTAATGATTAAGTATATATCTGATGCTGAAAAAACTTTAACCAAACTAAAAAAGAAAAAAATAAAACAGATAAAGAAAACCAAATTTAATTTCTCAACTGCAGATATAGCTCCAATATTGAGAGGTCTTTTATCTGAAAAAAATGATAACAAATTTATCTTAAATTTTAAAAAAAATAGTAAGTTAGATTATTTTATTAATGGTAAAGATATAAATAGGTATTCAAATGAAGGAACGGCTACACCTGATCATGTTATAAGAGTTAAACCATTTCCTTTAGTAATATCACCAAAAGCAGACTGTACTTTAGATGAATTTAAAAATTTAGTTGAAAAAAAATTCAAAGAATACCGGCAAAAATATAAAAAATATTTTGAAGCTAATAAGAAAAAAACTAAAGAAAAAAAGGTAATGCTTGATACATCTCCTAGAGTAATTCTTATTCAGAATTTTGGTTTATTTACTGTAGGTGATACTTTAAAAGCTGCAAAAATTGCAGGTGATTTAACTCAAACTAATGCCAATGTAATTTCAAGTGTAGAAGAAACGTCCAGATATAAATTTTTATCGAAAAAAGACTTATTTGATGTTGAATATTGGTCCTTGGAACAAGCAAAATTAAATAAAGCAAAAAAAGAATTGCAAGGCAACGTTGTTGTTATCACTGGTAGCACTGGTGAAATTGGTAAAGCTACCTATAAATTATTTAAAAAATACGGAGCAGAAGTTGTTTTGCTTGATATTAATGAAAGTAAGATAAATGATTTACAGACAAAAATAAGTGATCTTTGTATTCATTGTGATGTAACAAATAAACAAAGTGTAAAAAAAGCATTTAATAAAGTTTTGGAGATATATGGAGGTGTAGATATTTTAATATCAAATGCTGGTACTGCTATTGGTGGATCAATTGCAGAAGTTAATGATGAAATACTTCGAAAAAGTTTTGAAGATAATTTTTTCTCACACCAAAATTGTGCTTCAGAGGCTGTAAAAATTATGAAAAAACAAAATATAAATGGATGTTTGTTATTTAATATATCTAAGCAGTCAGTTAATCCTGGTAAAAATTTTGGACCATATGGTTTACCTAAGTCTGCGCTTTTAAATTTGTGTAAACAATATGCAGTTGATTATGGACACCTTGGTATTAGATCAAACGGTGTAAACGCTGATAGAATTAGAAGTGGTTTATTAAATGATAGAATGATTAAACAAAGAGCAAAGGCAAGAGAAGTAACTACAGATCAATATATGAGTGGTAATCTACTGTTGAGCGAAGTTAAAGCAGATGATGTGGCCAAAGCTTTTTATCATCTTGCGATATCAAAAAAATCAACTGGAGCAGTATTAACCGTAGACGGTGGAAATATTGCAGCTTCTTTAAGATAATTAATTAAATAACTTTTTTAAGCCTTCAGAAGAAGCATCGCAAACTCCCTTTTCTGTTATTAATGCAGTAACATATTTAGCAGGTGTTACATCAAATGCTAAATTTAATGATTTACTTTTTTCAGGATATATTAAAACTTTATCAACTTTATTATCTTTATTAATTCCATCCATATGTGAAAGCTCTTTTGGATCTCTTTCTTCTATAGGAATATCTTTAGAGTTTTTTAAATTCCAATCTATCGTTGAACTTGGTAAAGCAACATAAAAAGGTACATTATTATCATGAGCTGCAAGAGCTTTTAAATATGTGCCGATTTTATTGCACACATCTCCGTTAGATAATGTCCTATCTGTTCCAACAATACACATATCGACCTGTCCTCTTTGCATTAATATTCCACCGGTATTATCTGCTATAATTGTATTTGGAATTTCTTCTTCATTAAGTTCATATGATGTAAGGTTTGCCCCTTGATTTCTTGGTCTAGTTTCATCTACCCAAACATGTATCGGTATTCCTTTTTTATGCGCATGATAAATAGGAGAAGTTGCTGTTCCCCAATCTATTGTTGCTAACCAACCTGCGTTACAATGTGTGAGAATATTTACTGTATCTTTCTTTTTATTATATATTTCTTCAATAATATTTAATCCATTTTTACCAATACTTTCACAAAAGCCCTCATCTTCTTTACAAATTTCTTTAGCTTCATAAAGAGCGACTTTAAATAAATTTTCAGGTTCAACAAATGACAATTTGTTATTCATTCTATGCACTGCCCATTGAAGATTTATAGCCGTTGGCCTCGATGCAACTAATTCTCCAGAACTTTTTTTTATAAAATCTAAACTATTATTTTCTTTTATAGCTAAAACTAATCCAAATGCAGCTGTGCCTCCGATTAATGGAGCACCTCTCACTTCCATTGTTTTTATAGCGTTTATAGCTTCTTTAACTGAACTTAATTCTTTTATTATAAATTTGTGTGGAAGCTTTGTTTGATCTATTATTTTTACAACTTGTTTTTCTTCATCAAACCAAATTGTTTTATATTCAACACCATTAATTTTCATTATTTTAAATTATCAATAAAATACTTTCTAGCAACTAATTTTAATAATTAGCACTTTTTCTTTTTTCTTAAACTTTCTCTTCCTTTTAAATCAGATTTATAAGTACCGACTCCATATGTGCAAAATTGATTACATTTCAAATTTAGTAATTTTTTATGATTGTATCTTTTAGGAATTTCAAATTTCATATCTGGTAAAATTCCTCTTGCGGTTTGAGCTAATGAACACTGTATTTGAAAAGGATCAAAAGGAGTGTCAGATGTAGGTGTAAGATAGACAGAGTCTTTTAAATCTGGACATCCATAATCTTTTTTATGATTATAAAGCGCTCTTGGAAATTTATGTGACCCGTCTTTACTTAAAATTCCAGATTTCATATGTCCGCCTCTTTCTTGTCCTTTTTGACAAGGATAAGCAAAGCCTAAGGCATGAAGAATTTCATGATTTATAGTTCTATGAATACTGGTTCCAAAGTCACCTTTTAAAAATACGTAAGCATGATGAAATCCTCCTTGGCCAGTATCATCTTTATGCTTTATATCGGCTAATGATAAATATATTTTTTTTGGATTATTAAATCCTTTTAAATTCAAGTAATAATCTGGAAAGTTCATATTCCATCCACCGGTATAAAATTTTTTATGCATATAATTTGTTCTTACAAACGAAATATCTAATTTTCCATCTTTTCTGTAATCAAGTTTTAATTTTTGTTTATTTTTTGTTGCTTTAAAAAATTTCTCATTGGCTTTCATGATAATTTTTTCTGCTTTACCATTGATGTCATATTCTCTATCTTTTTCATCTGGTCCTAAAAAATAGATCAAATGAATTTGATAATCATCGGTAATGTCTGGCTGGTCTTCAAAATATCTACCTGATTTTTTATCAGTATCTCTTATGGATAAATCTCTTCTCTTTGGATCTTTATGACCATCAGCCAAAGCAAACGTAGATAAAATTGATATGGCAATTAAAAAATTTATTAATCTTCTCATTTTCAATTATTTAAAGCGTTAACAAAAAATGGGACTGCTATTTCAACAGTTTCCTTTCCATGATCTCCACCAATTGTAGTTCCTCTTTCTCCACATTTTTTGTACATTTTAACATACAGCTGTCTATATAATTTATTCGCAGCCCCTGGTTTTGTAGATGCCTTCTCAAATTTTTCCCTCCATTTTTTTAAATCCATATTAAAAGCTTCTTTAAAAATATCGGTTTGTTTTTCATGAATAAACCCATCATCATTCATTACCCACCCTTCAGGAGCATAAATTTCACATTTATTAAAATGTACACAATCAGAGCAGTTGTTAGCAAGTGCATCAGTATAAAAGTCATGGTGCCAACCTTCTTTTACAATTACCTCAACATCGCCTCCAGCTTTTTTCATTTTTTCCGCATAAGCAACACAAAACTTTGCAAGTGTATAATCATCAGCACCTCCAAGTAAAAATAATATTTTTGCAGGAGTTGGGGTTGGTTTATCAAATGCAACGTTAAAACAATCTGAAGCCATTGGAAGTGAAGCTTTGTAATAATTTTCTTCTCCAAGAATTACATCTGAGAATTTTTTCTCTACTGCCATATTTGAAGCACTTCCACCTCTTGATAAACCTGTGATACCTAATTTTTTTGCATTAACTCTTGGGTGTTGATCCAGTATTTTATAAGCTACTAAAGCATCTAGCTCTCCAGCATTTACAGAAACTTTACCTTGATTAGAACCTGTACTTTTTGCTCCTCTACTTGTAAAATTATCTATTTCAAAAATACCAATATTATTTTTTAAAAGTTGATTTTTAAAATCTTTACGCCAAGACTGAGTTGGAGATGTAAACTCACTAGGCCCTCCGCTACTATGGACAGTTACAACAACCGGTAAATTTTTACCTTCCTTTGGTAAAATTAATTTTCCAGATACTTCAACAGGAGAATTTACGTAAGTTCCATTCATTATTGTTAAGGGAATACCAGGATTGTAGCTAGTAAATTTTATTATTTCCTCTGTTGCTTCACTTAAATACTTTAAAGGGGTAAAATGTTGTGGACGATCAACTTTAAAAAACCTACCTTTACATCTCCAAGGTTTATCAAATGGCATTCTAGCTTTTAAGGTAGCTTCATTTCCATTAATAAATTCACCTTTAATTTTTAATCTTTCTGAACCCCACTTCCATTTCCAACTTTGTGTTATAAAAACTTTATTATCTTTAATTGTACCCTCAAATTTTATATTTTCTTTATCCCAGTGCTTTATATCAAAAGGTCCTAATTGAAATTTATTATTTTCAACATTAACAACATAAGCGGCCTCAGCCCATTCATTTTTACCTTGTTTGCAAAGAAGATCTATTTTCCATGAATTAGGATATTCCTCAGCAATAAGATTATTATTCCAAAGTAATGATAAAATAATTAGAATTATAATTTTTTTCATTTATTAAGTACTCTTCCTGCAATTGTTTTTAATTTATCTTTAGTTTTTTGCGTTCTTTTTTCTGGAGCAGTAATTATTGCTACATCTAAACAATTATTAGTTGGATCATTGGGATCAATGTGATTTTCAAAGTTCTCTATCAAATTTTTAATCATGTTTTTTGCTTTCGCGGCATTATCTAAAAGTACTTTTATTACTTGTTGAACATCAACATTTTCATGATCTGGATGCCAGCAATCATAATCTGTTACCATCGATACTGAAGCATATCTGATTTCAGCTTCTCTTGCTAATTTGGCTTCTGGCATATTTGTCATTCCAATAACATCTGCTTTCCAAGATCTATATAAATTTGATTCTGCTAATGTAGAGAATTGTGGACCTTCCATTACAACATAAGTTCCACCTCTTTGATAAGGTATATTTTCTTTTTTAATGGCATCTTCGCAAGCATTCATCAGCCCACTTGAAGTTGGATGCGCCATTGATACATGTGCAACAATTTCATCATCAAAAAAGGTTTTATTTCTTGCAAAAGTTCTATCAATGAACTGATCAACGATAACAAATTTACCTGGAGGCAAATCTTCCTTTAAAGATCCTACAGCTGAAACAGAAACTATGTCAGTAATACCAAGTTGCTTAAGAGTATCAATATTTGCTCTAAAATTTATTTTTGATGGAGAAATAAAATGGCCTTTTCCATGTCTTGGTAAAAAGTAAATTTCTTTATTATTATATTTAGCCTTTAATATTAAATCAGAGGGTTTTCCCCATGGAGTATTTAAATCTAGAGTTTCTCTATCTTTGAACTCTTCAACATCATATAGGCCACTTCCACCAATAATTGCTAATTTATTATTTGCCATAATACAATTTAGATTATAATTAAGTTTTATGGATTTAAAAGAACATATTAGATCAATTCAAGACTATCCTAAAAAGGGAATTCTTTTCAGAGATATAACAACACTTATTAAAAATGAAAAGGCATTCAAAGAATGTATTAACCAAATTGTTGAAAGATCAAAAAAATTTCAGTTTGATAAAATTGCAGCTGTAGAATCTAGAGGCTTTGTTTTTGCATCAGCTATTTCTTATATACTTGATAAACCATTTATAATGTTAAGAAAAAAAAATAAATTACCTGCTGATGTTCATTCGGTAAACTTTGAACTTGAGTATGGAACAGCCACAATAGAGGTTCATAAAGACTCATTCGATGAAGGTAATAAAGTATTAATAATAGACGATTTAATTGCTACTGGTGGTACTGCAGAGGCAGCAGCTAAATTGATAGAGATATCAAAAAGTAAAGTGGCTGGATTTATATTTGTAATAAATCTTTTTGATTTAGGTGGAACAGATAATCTAGTTAAAAAAGGATATCCTGTTGAAAATCTTTTAGATTTTCCAGGCCATTAATTTGCTTTCATAATTGCTTGAAAAGGACCACTTCCAATCCATAATTCATCAGAACCTTCCTCTACAAGGTGCATTCCCTCACCAACATTAAATGTCATGCTTAAAGATGTTGTTTCTCCAGTAACTGTAATAGGATCTGCAAATTCTACTAGACCTTCTAACTTTACAACTTCACCTGTGTTAGCTGCTCTATGTTCGTTGCTATCAACTAAGTATCCAACAATACTCGCAGTTGTTCCATTAATATTATCAACTTCAGCTTTTGATGAGAATGTATCGGATGCTGCGCCAAATTGAGCTAATGTCTCTACAAATTTTCCTGGTGTTATAGCACTTGAACCACAAACAGAGTTTCCAGTATGAGTACTTCCTTTTGCATGTGTTCCAGAGCCAGCTTTTGTTCCACAAAAAACTCCTGTTCCACTTGATGTTCCTGTTTTAGCACCACTAAGTTCGCCTGCCCATGTTATGCCAAAGGTATTATCCATATAAGCATATCCATGAGTATAAGTTCCATTTGGAGGTCGTGTATATGTTCCATCAAGAACAATTTCAGCTCCTTGAGTTACAGCTGCAGTAGCCCCACTTGTGTTGTTAAAAACTTGAGAACAAGGAGTTAAAACAACTGTAGATGATGTTGTTGCTTCAGTCGGAGAACTTGTACATAAATATAATTTATAAATAACAATTTCGTACTCAGCTGGAGCCGTATCACATCCGCTATTAATATCACTTTCTGAAACAACCCCCGAAGTAATTGTGCAAGCTTCAGCCTTATTAGAATTAAACATCTCAAAAATGAAAATTATAGATAAAATCAAAAACAAGTATTTAAAATTTTTCATTTAAAATCCTCCTGCTTTAACAGTAAAACTCGCTCCCTTTTTCTTTATAACGTTATCTCTTCTAACTTTTTCATACATTCTATCTTTCATAGAAATTTTTTCATAGGCATTGTCGCTTAATAATGAAGTCCCTGGATTTCTTTCGTTATTACTATACTTGATATTAATAAAACTCTGATCAGTATGATTATCATAATCTGTATGGCCAATTTCAAATGATAAACCTGAATTTGGTATTTTTACAAGTGTAGAAAATTCTAATCCTTGAAAATCATTTCCACTTGGTACTTCAAAATCAAATGCCTTTAAATATGCTTTCATAGATGGAATGTATGGAAGATGTGCTCCTACTTCTGCATCATAACCATCTATAGCCTCTTCATTTTTACTATCTTTTCCTTTTTTACTAGAACTTTGAGCAATATACTGATTGTAATTTAAATCAATAATAGAAGATTTAATTTCAGCACCTATACTAAATCTTTGATGTTCATAATCAAATTCATAATCATAAAAAGCGTTTAAACCAAATAATATACTTTCATCATTAGATAAATATCTTTGTCCAAGTCCAACGTTAAATGTTTCTCTGTCACTGTCGTGTAAAAATAAAGATCCTTGGAAAAAGGATAAGTCTGAGTTATCTTCTGAAAAAATCTTAAATGTTTGTATTCCTATTTCTGGTTTGATAGTTTCAATTTTTTTTATTGAAAAATCTGTATTTTCAAAATTCTCCTCTAAAAAGCTTTCCAAAGAGGAATAAAATCTATCTACTACTTCATCCACTTTAGCTAAAGAGGCTGAGATAAAAAGTAACTGAAATATCAGAATTTTCAGTAAAAATTTCATTCATTATTTATAAAGATAAATAATGTAATTAAAAGGACTAAAAATGGTAGCGGGAAGTGGGATCGAACCACTGACCTCGGGCTTATGAGTCCCGCGCTCTAACCAACTGAGCTACCCCGCCGTAAATAATTGTTGGTTTATACTACTTTTATTTTTTGATGCAAACAAGATTTAAGTAATTTCTGATCTGAGTGTGATCTAATTGTGATTACTTTTTCAAAGATAAATTTTAGTTTCTGTCCCGCGTCTAAAATTAAAGACCTTTATTTGTTGTTACAATTTCTTCATCTGAAAGATTTTTTACATCTTTTCTTATGTATCCTCTTTTTTTCAAACCTCTCATCCTAGATTTCCAGAATTCCAAAGTATATAATCTATAAGATAATATTGTCCTAATTTTAGAATAATCTTCATAAACATAGTAATAACAAGAAATTCTTAGTACAATTGGTTCATCTTTATATTTATATATGACCTCTGCAGCATCTACGTTTCCTATAGAGGGTTTTTCATCACTAATAATTTTATAATTTAGAAAACCAAATTGTGTTATTGGTATGTTGTGAATTTCAGAGACTCTTTTACGTAAATTTTTTTTCTGTTTCCTGCATTTATTATTAAAGCTCTCAATATTTTGATCAGAAATTTCAATAGAACCTGATATTTGCACAATGTTAAACTCTTTATCTAAAGATAGGTTATATGAATTAAACATAGGATTTTTAATAAATTTTATATTTAATTTTGGACTTTGTTTAAGGTCTTTCATGGCTTTTATACTAGATCTAATAAGACTTGTATTTATATAGTTTTCATATTTTTTTTTATTTCTCCACTCTTCTATCAATAATGATTCACAATTTTCTTTTAATATGTAAACACCATTATCTTCACAGGTCTCAATATAATTTTTTACATTATCTAATATTTTTACTCCAAATATTTCTGAAGTATAAGTTTTAGCTGTAGAAATATTACAAATTAAAGAACCCAGAATCACAATTCCTAAAAGTTTTTTCATTAATTAAGCACTCTATCAAACACTGCTATTTTAATATGCTGATAATCATCTTGGATATCAAACTCTATTTGCATATCATCGTCAGGGTCTAAAGTCATGCGTACTAAGTCTACGTATTTATCAATTTTTTTATATGAAACTTTGCCTCTGAATATTTTTTCAAATCTTTTCATTTACCCTTACAAATTTTTTCTATGTAGATTGTACTACTATGTACTTTTTTCATATCTCTTTTGCAGCTGTGATAAGGTGATAAATATTGATAAACTATAATGAATAAGATTATACCAGCGCCAATTTTAATTAAATTTTTATTGGCTAAAATACTTTTGTTAAAAGCTTTTCCAGTTTTGAATGCAGCTTTTTGAACTTTATCTGAACCATCATCTTTACTGCTAATTCCTTTTTTATTTCTTAGATATTTCAGAATTAGCCAAATAGCTCCAGCAACTATAATTAAAGGAATAAATTGTGCTATATCATTATTCATTTTTACTTCTTAAAAATTTGTGATCCAATTATTTTTCATTACAAATAGACTCTACCACTGTGATCTATGTGTGATCAAATGATTTGAGATGTTAATTTAGGTACATGGGACAATGGAAAAGAACCACTGACCTCGGGCTTATGAGTCCCGCGCTCTAACCAACTGAGCTACCCCGCCTTAAATAATTGTTGTTTTATACTACTTTTATTTTTTGATGCAAACAAGATTTATGTAATTTCTGATCTGAGTGTGATCTAATTGTGATCGTTTTTTCAAAGGTAAAAATTAAGTTTTGTCCCGCGTCTAAAATTTTTTACTAAAATATTGTCTCAGATTTTATTAAAAAAGAGTTTTATTTTTAACTTTGCATTGTCCATGAGAGTCTCCAGATCCACCTTCAAGCTTTAAAGTACCACTTACCCTGTCTAAAATATAATGACTGTTATCAGTATTTAATAAAATTTCATATTTGTTCCATGCTTTAACCGTAGCTTTTTCTCTGTCCAAAATTATAGTTTTTTTAGATGTGTTTAATATTATTGAATACGTATAACCTGTGCTAGTAACTGAGCATGATAGCATTATTTCTTTTGAATAAACGTTTGGACTCAAAAATAAACCGAGAACCATGATCCATAAAAGTT
>CABZFJ010000019.1 GCA_902524995.1 uncultured Pelagibacteraceae bacterium
GTAATTGGAGAAACATCAGACATCGCAAACAATGTAACTATTTATCATATGGTTACTTTAGGTGGAATATCCCCAAGTATTAATTCAAATAATCAAAGAGAAGTTAAGAGACACCCTACTCTTCATGACAATGTAGTAGTTGGTTCAGGCGCTCAAATTTTAGGGCCAATAATAGTTGGAAAAAATGCTAAAATTGGTGCGAATGCAGTTGTCACAAAAAATGTTCCTGAAAATGCTGTTATGGTAGGTATCCCTGCTAAGAATGTTGGAACAGCAACTGAAGAATTTAAACCTTATGCTGTTACAAATGGCAGTGAGGAAAAAGAATAATGAAAAATTACAAGGATGATTTTATCCAATCAATTGGAAATACTCCTTTAATAAAGCTAAAAGCTGCATCTGAAATAACTGGTTGTAATATTTATGGTAAAGCTGAATTTTTAAATCCAGGAGGATCTGTAAAAGACAGAGCAGCACTTGCTCTTATAAAAGACGCTGAAGAAAAAAAATTAATTTCTAAAGGTGGAATAATTGTGGAAGGTACTGCAGGGAATACTGGGATTGGATTATGTTTATTAGGAAATTCACTAGGTTACAAAACTATTATTGTAATGAACGATAATCAAACTCAAGAAAAAAAAGATACATTAAGAAATATTGGAGCAGATTTGAAATTAGTTCCACCAAAACCTTATAAAGATGAAAATAACTTTGTCAAAGTTGCTGCTAGAATGGCTGAGGAGCTAAAAAGTTCAAATAATCATGGAGTTGTTTGGGCAAACCAATTTGATAATACCGCAAACTCTAAAGGTCACTACAATACAACGGGTCCTGAGATATGGGAGCAAACGGAAGGAAAGGTTGATGGATTTGTATGTTCTTCTGGAACTGGAGGAACTATTGGTGGAGTAAGTAGTTTTTTAAAAGAAAAGAATAAAGATATAAAAATTTATCTATCAGATCCAAAAGGATCCTCTTTATTTAATCATATTGAGAATGGTGAATTAAAAGCTGAAGGCGGATCAATAACCGAGGGCATTGGATCCAGCAGAGTAACTGCTAATTTTGCAGAAGCAAAAATAGATGGAGCTTTTTCAATTGAAGATAAAGAGTCTTTGCCAATACTATATGATTTAATAAAAAATGAAGGTTTAAGTCTTGGAACAAGTTGTGGAGTAAATGTTGCAGGTGCAATAAGATTGGGGGAAAAATTAGGACCAGGTAAAACTATTGTCACTATTCTTTGCGACAAATCAGACAGATACAACTCAAAGATGTTTAATAAACCTTTTTTAATTGAAAAAGGTTTACCTTATCCTGATTGGATATAATCGCGCATACCAGAACTGTAATAAAATCATTATAATAATATATTATAATTATTTTATGTTAAGAGTTTGAAAAATTATGAAAAAATTTTTAATAACACTAATATTTTTAACAATATCAAGCGTTAGTTTTGCTGAACAAGGGCAAATTAAACAAAACGGTTTTTTTGCAGGTACATCAAAAGTTTTAGGTGACGATAAAGGTAATTTTACAATTATCTATGATGGAATGCTAGGTTTAAAAGCATTAGATGGAACAACTTTTGGAGATAAATCTTCAATGAGATGTGTGGGTTCAATAGTTGTTTTTGCAGGAAAAGGATATGAAAGTGGCACTTGCGTAAATAAATTTGAAGATGGTGGTACAGCAACTTCACAATATAAAGGTGTTTTTGGAAAAATGTTGAGATGGAAATATGTAAGTGGAACCGGGAAGTATGTAAATATATCAGGTGGTGGAACTGCGACTATAAAAGGTATGAATTCTGCACAGGAAGGGATTGTTCATTCTTACAATGAAATTACAGGAAATTATAATTTAAACTAAGGAGAAATATGTCAATTTTAGAAAAACTAAACAAAGCAATAATGGAAAAAGATGGAGTTGCAGCAGGAGAGTTAGTGCATGATGACTATAAGATGTTTTCTCATCTTAAAGGCGAATATGTTCATATGGGTAAAGAAGGTATGATAGAGGCTGTAAGTAAGGGAATGATGAGTCCTGTAAAACATAGAATTCTTTTTGAAAATGATGAGATAGGTTTTGATCATTCTTATGTGACTTATCAAGATGGAAACACAGAAGCATTAATGTGTTGTTGGAAGTTCAAAGATGGAAAAATCATCGAAGTAGAAACAGGCGCAACAAAATTACCAAAAGAATAAATTAAGGAGGATTATGAGTGGCGCAGAAACAAAAAGTTTTGATAAACCAGATCAGGAATTTAAACAATTTGACAATGCAGACATGTACCATGTGAATGTTGGCGGACAGAGGTTAGTACAAATTAAACTTCAACCAGGTTGGAAATGGTCAAAAGATGTTAAACCAAAAATAGACTCTGATGCTGTAAGTTGTCAGGCAAATCATATTGGGGTTATTGTAAAAGGAACTGTGTGTGCAAAACATGACGATGGAACAGAAATTACCTATACCGCCGGTAGCGCTTACTCGGTTAAACCAGGTCATGATGCATGGGTAGTTGGTGATGAGCCAGTTATTGCATACGAGTTTGGTGGAGTGTGGGGCGAATAATGGTGAAGATGGTAGGTAGTTTTGAGGTAAAAGATTGGGATCACTGGAAAAAATCTTTTGATGCCCATAAAGAACCTAGAGAAGCTGCTGGTATAAAAACAGTTTATGTTGGAAATGAAATAGATAATCCAAATAAAGTTCACATAGTCATGGAGACTCCTGCAGCAGATACAATGCAAAAATTTATGCAAGACCCAGATAATGCTAAAGTAATCGAAGAATCTGGACACAAACAAGAAACAACTATAATGAGCGTTTGCTCAGATTAAAACAAACTGAAAGGTAATATGAAATACTATATGGTAACCCACACATTTAAATCTAAAGAAATGAAAGAAAAATTTAATGAAACTTTAGGCGGAATGACTAGAGAACAAATAATTGAGTCATCAACAAGTGATAAGGCCAAATGTCAAATGACATACTACACTCCTGATGAGACAATGACTATGTTCTGTCATTGGATGGCAGAAAGCACCGATGCTATTAATGAGCAACTTTCTGCTATGAATGATTTTTTTGAACCACATCAATTTACAGAGGTAAAAGAGGAAGTATTCAATTTTAATAGTTAAACATTATAGGAAAATTTATGAAAAAAATTATAGTCTTATTATTCTTAAGTATCTTTACCTCAAATTGCTTTGCAGATGGTCACGTAAAGAGAATATTATCAACAAGTGAAACTGGTATGGGAAATGAAATTGTTTATCCATCAGGTAAAGCAAAAATAACAGCTTTTGAATTTACTGTCCCTGTAGGAGCTCCAGTAAAACCTCACACACACTCATTTCCAGTTCTGATTATGATCCAACAAGGTGAAATTGAGCTTACTATGGATGGCAAAACCAAAGTTTATAAGGCTGGTGATGCATTTGTTGAGGATGTCGGTATTGCACATGAATCGCGAAATATAGGTAATGTTCCAGCTAAAGCAATAGTAGTTGCAATCGGCGTTGAAGGTCAAAAGATTGTAAATCCTGTTAAATAGAAAGTAAAAAAAATGATAATTAAAATAGAAGAAAATATAAAATCACTTTCATCATGGATGAATATGGTAAAAGCGAATGCTGAAAAAATTAAGGGATTTGGTGCTACTATTATTTTTGCAGGTGTATCTAAAGAAGACCCTTCAAAATTTACTGTAATCGTTAAGTATGCAACCATGGAAGGTTTTGAAGCATTTAAAAATGACAAAGAACTTCATGCAGCAAGAGCTGAAGCAGGCGTGGATTTAGACTCAGCAAAGGTTACACCGATGTATGAAGATTTTATGGAAAATTTTAGTGGATAAACAATGAATATAAAGAAAGGATAAATTATGGAAACAGAAACACTAGTAGTAGCTCATTTAAAAGAAGGTATGTTAGAAAAATTTATGGGCTTTATGCAATCTGACGCTGGTATGGCAGAAAGATCGAAAGTTGCAAATGTATCAAAAACAATTGGAACAGTTGCACCCGACAAAAAAACAGTAATGTTTAAAATTTTTGTGACCGATAAAGCTGCACTTAAAGCGTTTATAGATGGAAGCAATCCAGTATCAGCTCCTATTATGAATGAAGTTATGGAAAGTTACAGTATCTACGAGTTAAATAAAGTAGATATGTAATAACTTTTGTAATAGGATTTGTAATGCCTTCAGGATATATCATACTGAACATTAACGTTTTAAATCCTGAAAATTACAAAGAGTATTTGGAAAAAGCTCCTCCAACTGCTCAAAAGTTTGGCGGTGAATACATCATAAGGGGTGGCGAAAATGAAGTCATTGAGGGTGAGTGGAAATATCCAAGAACTGTTGTTATTAAATTCCCATCTTATGAAAAAGTTTTTGAGTGGTACAATTCAGAAATATATAAACCTATCAGACAAATTAGATTAGATAATACATTATCAAATACATTAATAATTAAAGGAGCATAAAGGAGAAAAAAAATGTCAATATTAGAAAAATATAGTGCTGCAATTAAAAATAAAGATGAAGCAGCAATGAATGAACTTTTGCACGATGACTTTAAATTTACAATGCATAAATCAGGTGGTGTTTTAACTAAAGGTGATGTGATCAAATGGGCAATGAGTGGTGATATCAAGCAAGATAAAACTAGAATTGTTTATGAAAATGATGAAGTTGGTGTTCACCATGCGTTAGTAACATTTGATGATGGTAATGTAGAAGCGGTTATGGCAGTTTACAAATACCAAGATGGTAAAATGATTAGTTTAGAGACTGGCGCAACACCAATGCCAAATAAGTGAACAACATAGATTTTTATTTTTCTATCGGAAGCACTTATACTTATCTTTCAGTTACTCGAGCACTAGAAGCAGAAAAACAAAATCAATTTAAGTTTAATTGGACTCCTTTTAGTGTGAGAGCAATAATGAAAGAAATGAACAATGTTCCCTTTCCTAAAGAAAAAAAAAATAAAGTAGATTACATGTGGAGGGACATAGAAAGACGAGCAAATAATTATGGATTTTTTGCCAAAACACCTGTCCCTTACCCTTTAACAGAATTTGATTTAGCTAATAAAATTGCAATATTAGGTTTAAAAAATAACTGGGGTATTGATTATGTTCAGCTTACATATAAACAATGGTTTCAAGATGGGAAAGAGCCTGCTGTTGAACCCAACTTGAGTGAAATCTGTGAAAAACTAAACTTAGATAAAGAAAAGATAGTTTCAGAGGCAAGCTCTGAAGAAATAAATAATATTTATTTATCGAATACAGAAAAAGCTAGAAAAAATAAAATATTTGGAAGTCCGTCATTTGTTGTAAAAAATGAAATATTCTGGGGAGATGATAGAATGGAAGATGCAATCAAATGGTCCAAGACTAATGAATAATTTAACTGCTTATATAATTTTATTAATTGCAGTAATTCTTGGAACAGCATCTAATAGTTTTGCTAAAAGTGCTCAAGGTTTTACATTATTAATACCTAGTATAATCACAGCGGTAACAATTGTCGGATGCATGTATACTTTGTCTTTAGTTATGAAAAGTATACCAGTTGGAATAACATATGCCTCTTTTGCAGGCCTATGTATAATTGCAACAGCTGCTGTTGGTGTTATAAAATTTAATCAAGTACCAAATTTGTATACAATAATTGGATTGATTTTAATTATATCGGGTGTCTTAATAGTAAACTTATTAGGAACAAATAAATGAAACCATTATCTGGTTATATTTATTTAGTATTAGCTATATCAACAGGAATTGCTGCAAATAGTTTTGCTAAAATTTCAGATGGATTTTCAAAATTAACTCCAACGATATTATCAATAGCCTTTATGTGCATAACTATGTATGGACTTGCAAAAGCTATGTCTATGATACCAGTAGGTTTTACTTATGCTACTTATAGTGGGATAACAGTGGCTGCTATTTTAATATTTGGTATGATTAAATATAACCAAATACCGAATATATATGGGTTAATTGGGATTTTTTTAATTATTATTGGTGTGGTAATGGTTAATTATCTTGGAAGAATTAATTAGCCCTTATTTAATAATAAAATTAGTACACCCACAACAAAGATAATTATCCCTAAAATTTCAGTAATTTTCACTTTTTCTTTAAACATATATTTTGAAGATACGTAACTGAACAATAATTCTATTTGACCAATAGCTCTGACAAATGAAGATTGTATTAATGTAAAAGCATAAAACCAAGATAATGTTGCAAGAAAGCCAGCCAATCCCGCTGTCAAACATTCGTACTTGTTTTCATATAATTTTTTAAACTGTGACTTTTCAAATATAATTAAATAAATAGTGACTAAAGTTGTTTGAATAACTAGACCAAAAAAGAGTGTCGCTATAGCTTTTTCAAAGTTATTACTAAAATTTTCTAAAGTTAGCGCTGCTGCTCTAAAATATACTACACTTAGACCTAGGAATAGTCCTGCGGATAAACCAATTAAAGTTGTTTTTGAAAATAAGTTTTTTAGAAATAAACTTAAATCTTTAATCGATAGTATAATTACTCCAATTGTAGATACTATAATTCCAGTTATTCCAAATTTATTTAATTTGTCCCCTATTATCAAATATTCAAAAATCGCAACTTGAATTACTTCGGTTTTACTCAATGAAGTCCCAACAACAAAATTTGCAAATCTAAATAAGTAAAGTAAAACAAATGTAAAGATTATTTGAAAAATTGAACCTAATAGTACATTAAATATAAATTTTTCTTGGCTTAGAATATCAGGAATTACATTTAGTTCTTGAAAATATGAAAAAAATAAAATGGTTCCAAATGGTAACGCAAAAGCAAATCTTACATAAGTAGATGCAATCGTTGATATCTTTTGATTAAGTTTTTTCTGTAACGTTGACCTAAGATTTTGAAAAAAAGCCCCAGAAATAGCTACAAATATCCAATTCATTGATGATTATTAATATTGTATTTAATTTTAAAGTCGACTTAAATAGTAAGATTAAACAAAAAAGAGGGAAATAATATGAAAATCTTTAAAAGAATAATATTTTCTCTGATTTTTGTTTCTTTTGCCAGTGCAAGTTTGGCAGAAACAAAAATGAGAATTACACTTCAATTACCATTAAAGGCTCACTTAGGTCAGAACCTTTTGGTATTTAAAAAAGAGTTAGAATCTAGATCAGACATTAAAGTAGAGATTTATGACTCTGCTCAGCTATATAAAGATAAAGAAGTTCCACAAGCTGTAGGCTCAGGAGCAATCGAAGCCGGTGTTGCATCAATAACAAGATTTGCGGGAACTAATCCTGAAGTTGATGTTTTTTATCTTCCATTCTTATTTGATTCAGAACAAAAAGTAAGGAAAGCAACTCAAGCTGGATCAGAGATAAGAGCTATCCTTGATCCCGCCATAGCTAATACAGGAGCAGTTCCACTATATTATCAAGCTTATGGATCAGCAATAATGTTATCTAATGGTGGTCCGATGAAAACTCCAGCTGACTTTAAAGATAAAAAAATTAGAGTATTTGGAAAAACACTTGGAGCTTTTGTAAGTTCTTTAGGTGGTAAACCGGCATTAATATCAGGTTCTGAGCAATATTTAGCTTACCAAAGAAATACAGTTGATGCAGGTATGACTGGTGTATCTGGAGTAAAATCTAGAAAATTATATCAAGTAATGGATACTCTTACAGTTACAAATCATGGTGATATCGAATTTATTGTTGTTGCTAATGACAAATGGTTAAACTCATTAACACAAAAACAAAGAGACGCTATAGCCGAAGCTTCTAAAGTAGCTGAAAAAGCTGTTAGAGATGACATGGCTAACATCGAAGCTGGTGCTTATAAAGAAGCAAAAGCAAACGGAATGAACATTGTTAATCTAAGTAGTTCAGAAGTTTCAGCTCTTAAGAAAGCATCTTCATCTGTAATTGATGATTATATTTCAAGAACGGGTGGATCTGGCGGAGTTGGTGATAAACTTGTAAAAGCTGCTAACAAACTTTAAATCATATAAATACCCCGCACTTGTGTGCGGGGTTTTCAAATGAATACCTACGACAAAATTGTAAAATACTCTGGCTATTTAGCTTCAGCGTTATTTATTATGATAGGCTTTATAGTTTCTTATGAAGTTATCATGAGATACATATTTAATTCACCCACTATTTGGGTAAATGAAATTTCTCGATTTTTACAAATTTGGGCTACTTATTTAGCTTTAACTTATACTTTTCATAAAAATGATTTTATCAGAATAACAGTTATATATGATAAAGTAGGAGATAAAGGAAAAAAGATATTAGATTTAATAAGTGCAATATTTATTTTAATTTTTAGTGGATTTGTACTTTATTATGGATGGTTAATCGCTTACGACTCTCTTAAAGTTGGAAGAACTAGCTCTACAATTTTAGATGTTCCATCTTTTCTAACAGAATTTGCAATACCATTATGTTTTGCATTTTTAGTATTAAGAGTACTTTTCGAAGTACCTAAATACATCAAAGATATAATTAAATGACAGTAGCAATAATCTTATTTTTGTTATTTTTTGTACTTTTTTTAGGAGTGCCAATAGCATTTGGTTTAGGTTCAATAGGATTGGGTTTAATGTTATTTGGAGATATTTCTCCTTTGATGATCCCACAAACTTTTTACAGTGTGGCAGATAATTTTATTTTATTAGCTGTTCCGATGTTTCTGATGATGTCTAATATATTGTTAAAAGCAGGTGTAGGAGAAGATCTTTTTAATTTTGCACAAAGTTGGGTAGGAAATTTTCCAGGAGGTTTGGCAATTGCAACTATAGTTTCATGTAGTATTTTTGCTGCTATATCTGGATCATCTGTAGCTACTGCAGCAACAATATCTACAGTAGCATTTCCAGCTATGATTAATAGAGGTTATCACAGAAACTTTACTTTAGGTATTTTGGCAGCGGGTGGAACTTTAGGAATATTAATTCCTCCATCAATTCCAATGATTGTATATGCGTTTGTTGTAGAGGAGTCTGTTCTAAGTATGTTTCTTGCAGGAATTGGGCCAGGAATAGTTTTAGCTTTATTTTTTATTATCTTTTCTGTTTTTTACGTAAAATTTTTTAATAAAGAAGTTCAAAATGTATCCAGTACTTTAGAAGAAAAAATTAAATACACAAAAAGAGGTCTGCCAATATTATTAATGGCCTTCATAATGCTAGGTGGAATTTATGCTGGAATTTATACACCAACAGAAGCAGGTGGTATTGGTTTTTTAATATCATTTATCTATGTTGTAGCTAAAAAAAGATTGGATTTTAAAGGTTTTATCGAAGCTGGTTTGGAGACAATGAAAACTACAGTTACAATATTTATAATTATTGCAGGAGCAAAAGTTTTTGGTAAAGCGATTTCTCTATATAGAATACCTCAAGATTTATCATCTTTCATAGTTACTAATATTAACGAGACTGGTTTGTTTATACTTGTTGTTTGTATTACTTTGTTAATCTTAGGATTTATAATGGAAACCCTTTCATTAATTTTAATCATGATGCCTATATTTTCGATTTCAATCGCTGCAATGAACATTGATTTAATTTGGTTTGGAATAATTTTTACATTAATGATTGAGTGCGCATTAATTACACCTCCCGTTGGACTAAATATTTATGTTCTCCAAGCTATTGGTAAAGCAAAAATGTCAGAAATAGCTAAAGGTGTGATACCTTTTGTCATTATAATGTTATTTACAGTATTTGTTATTTACTTATTCCCTGACCTAGCATTATATATACCTTTTAAATTATAATTATGTTTTCAAAAATAAAATCAAAAGATAAAGCTGAACAACTAAGAAAATTATTAAATGGACCAGAAATAATTGTTATGCCTGGGTGCTTTGATGCGCTATCAGCAAAACTAATTGAAAGAGAAGGTTTGAAAGTTGGGTTTATGTCTGGCTTCAGTGTTTCATCAACAAAACTTGGTATGCCAGACACAGGTTTAATTTCTTTTTCTGAAATGGCAGAACAAGTAAGAAATATATGTAATGCTACATCAATTCCAATAATATTTGATGGTGATACTGGATATGGAAATTCAGTGAACGTATTTAGAACTGTGAGAGGATATGCAGATGCAGGAGCAGCTGGTGTGATGATTGAAGATCAAAAGTGGCCAAAAAAATGTGGTCACACAAAGGGAAAAGATGTTGTCGATCTTGATGAAGCAAACTCAAGAATTAAAGCTGCAGTGGATGCAAGAGAATACGGAAATAAAGATATCTTAATAATGGCAAGGACTGATGCTATAGCAACTAGGGGATTAGATGATGCAATTGAAAGAATGCAATCATTTTCAAAACTTGGAGTTGATATTTTATTTATTGAAGCTGTTAAAAATAAAGAAGATATGAAAAGAATTATTAAAGAAGTACCAGGTTATCATATGTTAAATTTGATCGAAGATGGAGAAACTCCATTATTAGAAATTAATGAAATTGAGGAAATTGGTTATAAAATTGCTGTAATGCCTTTAACCCTAATGAGCGCATCAGTGAAAACGATGCAAGAATGTTTGAATAATATGAAAAATAAAGTTTATAATAAAAATGTTTCTAAATTTTCAGACTTAAGAGATATAGTTGGCTTCAACGAATATTACGATATTGAAGACAAATATAAATAATGTTTCCAAAAAAATTTTCTAAAATTCTTTTCGTTTTTTTTATGGGTTTAGGTATGAGTTTGTTAATGACCCTAATTATTACATTTATAAATACAGGTTATGATGAATTTTATTATAAAAGATTTTTCAAAGCTTGGTCTATTAGTTTGCCAGTTGCATTAGTTGCAACGACTTTTGTTGCACCATTGGTTAATAAATTAGTGGAAAAAATTACTAAATAGAGAGGATGTCATATGAGTGAAAATATAGCTTTTATAGGAGTTGGTAATATGGGGAACCCAATGGCCTGTAATTTAAAGAATGCTGGGAAAAAAGTTAAGGTTTTTGATGTTTCTAAAGAAATGATTGATAAAGCCACTGAAAATAATCTTGATGTTGAGAAGGATTTTGGAAAACTAATCAATAGTGAAACGTCTGTTGTAATCACTATGTTGCCCGAGGGTAAACATTCAAAAGAAGTTTATTTAAAAGAAAATGGTGTTCTAGATAAAGTTTCTAAAAATTGTCTACTAATAGATTGTTCAACAATCGATATGGATACTTCTAAAGAAATAGGAAAGAAAGCAAATGAAAAAGGTGTTAAGATGATTGATGCACCAGTAAGTGGTGGAGTGATGGGTGCACAAAAAGCAACTTTAAATATTATGGTCGGTGGATCAAATGATGCATTTAATCAAGCTTTACCTATTTTAAAATTAATGGGTAAAAACATATACCATGCTGGAGAGATAGGAAGCGGAAACGGTGCAAAGATTTGTAACAACATGTCTCTTGGAATAACAATGATTGCTGCTTCAGAGTCGTTAATGTTAGCAAGAAGATTGAATATAGATATAAAGAAAGTTCATGAAATTATGAAAAATGCCTCTGGAAATAGCTGGCCTATTTCAGTTTATCCACCCTTACCTGGATTAATTGAAGGAACTCCATCTAACAATAAATATAAGCCTGGCTTTTCTGCAGGTATGATGAACAAAGATTTAAAACTTGCAAATGAATGTGCTAAAAATGTAAATGCATCTACTCCATTAGGAGAGATGGCATTAGAAATATATTCAAAGTTTTGTGAGGATGGAAACGGTTCGAAAGATTTTTCCGCCGTATCTAAGGTTATTGGTGGAGATGCTTGGGATTATCCAATAGAATAATTACCAAGAGTAATTTGGAATTTCCAAAAATTTTAACTCATCTGGTGTAGATTTTCTTCCCATAACTTTATTTCGATGAGGATATCTATGAAATCTTTTAATTGCAGCGGTATGATCTTTCCAAAATTTTTTTATCTCATTATAGTTTGGATGGTTAGATAAATAGTTATCCAACAATTTATATGCTCTATCATGATCGATTACTTCTTCGCTGTGAATGTATGGCAGTAACATAAAAAAACGTTGATATTCATCCATTTGATCAAGATAACCGTTATAGACTGCATCGTTTACAATCAGTCTTGCTTTATGGTCAAACTCGAAAGCTTTTTTATCATCTCTATATAAATTTCTTGAAAATTGATCCAACAAAATAACTAAAGCTAGAGTGCTTAAAGGTTCATCTTGCCAATCATCATATTCATTTAAAGTAGCTTTTTCATGATCATCTTTGAATTTGTCTCTAATTAATTGATCAAAATTATCATCTCTTTTAAATCGTTTTTCAACGACCATATCATCAAACCAAAAATCTAAAATTGCTTTGGCTCTATCATTCATAAACTTTATCAACTTTAACTTGATATGACTCAACAAGTCTGTTGGTTTCATTTGCCATTGCAACAACTGCAATAAGTTCGCTTAACATCTCTGTAGTAGCCCCTTTAGATTTAGCAGCGATACTGTGAGATTTAATACAATACTCACAACTATTTGTCATTGAAACTGCAACATAAATTAGCTCTTTTGTCATTTCATCCAAAGCACCTTTTTTCATGACTTGCTGTATAGAAGTCCAAGTTCTCTCCAAAGTTTCAGGGTTGTTAGCTAACATTTTCCAAAAGTTGTTAATGTAGTCTGTGTTTCTCTTCTTTTTTATATCTTCAAATACTTCTTTTACCTTTCCAGTAGCATCAGCTTCTTCAATCATATTAAAAACTGCCATTTCACCTCCTTAATTGTAAATTGTTTCTATTTTAGGCATTAATCTTAATAATTCCTTAGTATATTCATGATTTGGATTTTTAAACAACTCTTCTGTCTCAGATACCTCGCATAGTTTTCCATTCCTTAAAACTCCAATGTCATCACACATTTGTCGTACAACTGGTAGATCATGACTTATAAAAAGTATAGTTAAATTAAGTTGTTCCTGTAAATCTTTAAGTAAATTTAGTATTTGGGCCTGAATACTCACATCCAAAGCAGATGTTGGTTCATCACAAACTAATAGTCTTGGTTTTGTTGCTAGCGCTCTTGCAATAGAAATTCTTTGTCTTTGACCTCCCGAAAACTCATGCGGATATCTTTCAGCTGAAGACTTAGATAACTCTACCGAATCTAATAGATCATTTATATATTCATTTAATTCATTAGAATTAATATTTGTATCATGTAACTTTATAGGCTCAGCAATAATATCTTTAACCTTAAGCCTACCGTTCAACGAAGAGTATGGATCTTGAAATATCATTTGAATTTGTTTTCTAAATTTAAGTAATTCTTTGTTACTTTTTATATTGTTAATACATACATTATCAAAATAAATTTCACCTGAAGTGGGTTTAAATAAATTAACAATCATTTTTGCAATTGTAGTCTTTCCACTGCCACTTTCACCAACAAGTCCAAAAGATTTTCCTTCTTCTATATTAAATGAAACAGTATCAACCGCTAATATATTATTTTGAGATTTTTCTGTAAAAAAACCTTCATAAAAAGTTTTACAAAGATTTTTTATTTGAACTAAATCTTTTTTTAAAATCTCTCTTTTATTCCATCTGTTTAAAATTTTTAAATTTATATTTTCCTGGTTATTATTTTCTTTCTCTATAATTTTAAATCTGGATATCTTTTTATTTGTGGGAGGAACAGAGCTAACTAAACTTTTTGTATAAGTTTCTTTTGGTTCTGTTAATATTTGCTTTGTTGTTCCCAATTCTACTAAATTACCATTTTTCATCACAGCAACTCTATTGGTAGTCTCTGCTATAACTCCCATATCATGTGTGATTAAGATAACTGCTAAATTTCTTTCTTTAGTA
>CABZFJ010000020.1 GCA_902524995.1 uncultured Pelagibacteraceae bacterium
TCCATCTGAATTAAAAAATAAACCTCTTACATGAGATAAGCGTCCTCCACTATCAGTATTATTTAGTTTTACTCCATCATCATCATCTTGGATTGTTGAGGCATCATATGCAGTCGTTAAATCCATTTGGCATACATTGGCTCCATTAGTGTGAGTCTCGTTAGCAAAAAATACTTTTGTACCATCATTATTAAATCTCATATCGCCTGGAAGAACTAAAGTATTACCTTCTGATTCACATCTATTTTTTACATTTATATGATCATCAGTATTCCATGTGGCAGCACTTGAAAGATCGTATGCAGTGCCTAAAGTAATCCAGTCAACTGCATCAAGTTTGTCTGATCCACTTGTTGCAGGTCCATTTTTTGTTTTTTGCATAGAAAAATACATTTTTGTTCCATCTGCATTTAAAGTTATTCCTCTAAGAAACCTCGAGGTATGATTATATGAAGAACTAAATGTTGCTTTTGAAAAAGCATATTCATTAAAACAGAAAAGAAAAATAAAAAAAAATAAAAAATAAAACCTAAACTTAAGTATAATCATTCCAGTAATTTATATTGTCTCTAATACTTGTTATTTTAATATTATAAAAATAATAAACCAATAAGATAATAATCCAGAAACAATTGTTGCAATGACGTTTTTTGAGTAAAATCCAACAGTTAAAGCAATAAATGCACCATAAATTTTTGGATCAGTAATTTGAACTAGTGAACCAAAATCATTAAAGAATACTCCTGGAAATATAATTGCAGGAAATACAGCAGCCGGAACATAATTAAGAACTTCTTTTACTTTTGTGCCAAGCATTTCTCTATCGATTAAAGCTACCATCGCCATCCTAGAAAAATAAGTAATAATTCCAGATATTATAATTGAAAGCCAAGTCATTTTTTTAATCTCAACATTATAAAAGCAGCAATTAATGCAACAATAGGAGAGAGAATTATGTAAGACTTGAAAGGAGCGTCAAATAATATTAAAGATGTAAATCCAGATATAAGCATTACAAAAACATGATCTAATTTTTTCAAATCATGAATTACTACAGCTAAAAATGTTAATGGTATTGCAAATTTTAATCCAAGTTCATTTGGGATAAAAGATCCTAAGATAATTCCAGCGATTGTTGAGAATTGCCAAAAAATCCAAAGAGTTATGCCTCCTCCAAGGATATGATAATGAATATTTGTCTCTTTTTTATTTTTTTTTATATATTTATTTGACTCAGCAAAGCCTTGATCAACTATAAAATAAGATATTATAAGTTTATGAGCTAGATTTAGCTTTTCTAAATATTCAGACAGAACAGCTCCATATAATAAATGTCTAGAATTTATTACCCCTACGGAAGTAACAGCAACTAATGAAGATGCTCCACCTGATAAAAGTTGCATAAATATTATCTGCGATGCTCCACCAAAAATAATTAAAGATGTTGCATAAACAAGCAAAGGATCAAATCCAAATTCAACACCAATTGCTCCTGTTATTATACCAAAAGGAATTACAGATAACATATGAGGTAAAACATCTTTAGTTCCTCTTAAAAATATTTTAGATTTTGATAGCATTAATTAAAAATTCACTAATGCTTTTTTGAGATATTTTTGATCTAATTTACAATCTTTGTAACCTTGTTTAACAACATTTAAATATCTTTCAGTTGGATATCTAAAAATTGTTTTTTTAGGCATTATATAAGTCATCACAGTTTTATTATAGTGTTTGAAATACATTTTTTTATACAAAACCGGATAATCTTCATAGATATCAAGTTTTTTTTCATCATTTTTTGAAATTTCATATAATCCTCCAGGAACTATAGAATTATTTTTCTTTTCTATATCTGCTGCACGATACTTGCTTCTAAAATTTAGAGTATATCCTTTTAAATTTATTTTTTTAATAAATATGGAATCTTTACATCTTCTTTTCATTTGTAAATGATTTAGATTACTTCCGTAAGCAAAATAAAGCATAATTAACGCTCAACTATTTCAATTTGTTTATCTTTTACAAATTTAAGTATTTCTGAATTGCATTTATCAATTTTTGTTTTGTCTACTGATCTCACAACAATAGATACTCCTAATTTTCCAGATTTAAAAAATGGATAACTTCCGATTTCAACTTCAGAATTATTATTTTGAACCTCTGTCAAAGATTTAGCTATTTCACTCTCAACAGTTCTTAAATTAATTGTTTCACTTAATATTGGCTCTCCACCAACTAAAACGTTATTTAAACTTCCAAGCATAGCTTTCATAATAGATGGGACACCCGGAAGACAAAAAACATTTTCAACATAAAAGCCTGGAGCCCCACTTGATGGATTTAGAATTAACTCAGCACTAACTGGCATTTTTGCCATCTTTTGTCTACCTTCGTTAAATTCCCCTGGTTTATAATAATTTTCTAGTATTGAAAAAGCTTCTTTATGGAAACCGTATTCAATATTAAATGCTTTGGAAACAGATTCTGCTGTAATATCATCGTGAGTTGGCCCTATTCCTCCTGTTGTAAATATATATGAATATTTTTTTCTCAGTTCATTAACTGTATTTACAATAATACTTTCCTCATCAGGAATTACACGAACTTCGACAACAGGTATACCTAATGAATTTAGCCAATTTGCTAATGTGCTTGTATTAACATCTTGTGTTCTTCCAGAAAGAACTTCGTTACCAATAATTAATATGCCAGCATTTATCTCTTTTTTATTTTGCATATGTAAATATAACTAAATTTATATGAAATTTACAAATAGTCTTATTAAAGGAAAATTATTAAAAAGATATAAGAGATTTTTCGCTGATATAAAAGTAAACAACAAGATTATAACGGCACATTGTCCTAACACAGGATCTATGCAGGGTCTTTTGGATAAAGGTAATGAAGTTCTAGTCACAGAACACAATGATCCAAAAAGAAAACTGAAATTTACTTTAGAAATAATAAAAGCAAAAAAAAGATTTGTTGGGGTAAATACTCATAGAGCTAACAAAATCGTTAATCATGGATTAGAATATAAATTAATATCAGAGTTTAAAACAATTAAAAATATCAAACCAGAATTTAAATATAGTGATGATACAAGATTTGACTTTTTATGTGATAATTATTTAATAGAAGTAAAAAATGTTACGTTATTTAGAGAAAATGATATTGCAGAATTTCCTGATGCAGTAACATCAAGAGGAACAAAACATTTAAATATGTTAATTAAATCAATTAAAAAAGGATATAAGCCATATGTCTTATTTTTAACGCAAATTCAAAATATAAATAACTTTAGAATTGCAAAAGATATTGATCAAATTTATTTTGAAAACTATAAAAAAGCAAAAAAAGCAGGAGTAAAATTTCTCGCTTATAGATGCAAACTTAGTTCTAAAGAGATTAAAATTGAAAAAAAAATTAACATTATAGATGGCTGATTATAAAAAAAAATTTGAAAAGATGAGAGTTGCTGGAAAGCTTGCATCTAAAACTTTAGACATGCTTACAGATTATATTAAACCAGGAGTATCGACAGATAAGATTGATAAATTAGCTTATGAATTTATAAAAGATAATGGTGGCTATTCAGCTCCCTTATTTTATAGAGGTTTTGAAAAATCACTCTGCACATCACTAAATCATGTAGTTTGTCATGGAATACCTTCTGACAGAGTATTGGAAGATGGTGATGCAGTAAATGTTGATGTGACAGCAGTTGTAGATAATTATTATGGGGATACCAGTAGAATGTATGAAATTGGAAATGTACCAGTTAAAGCAAAAAATTTAATTGTAGCAACTTATGAATCATTGATGAAAGCAGTATCAATTTTACAACCAGGTAAAAAACTTGGTGATATAGGATTTGAAATTCAATCTTATGTTGAAAGCAAAGGTTATTCAGTTGTAAGAGATTTTTGTGGGCATGGAATAAGCAATGTATTTCACGAAACTCCTAATATACTTCATTATGGGTCTAAAAATACTGGTAAAGAACTAATACCTGGTATGACTTTTACTATTGAACCAATGATAAATTACGGAAAATTTGACACAAAAGTTTTAAATGATGGGTGGACAGCAGTTACTAAAGATAAATCTTTATCAGCTCAATTTGAGCACACTGTAGGTATCACAGAAGATTCATGTGAAATTTTCACAGAATCTGTTAAAGGTTATACGAGGCCCCCTTATAATTAATGATATCAAGATATTCTAGAAAAGAACTTGTCAGTATTTGGTCTGAAGAAAACAAATATAAAATTTGGCTAGATGTAGAAATTGCTGCAGCTGAGGCAATGGAAAAATATAAAATTATTCCTAAAGGAGTTGCGTCATTAGTTAAAAAAAAAGGTAAAATCAAAGTTAAAAGAATTCATGATATAGAAGCAAAAGTTAAGCATGATGTAATTGCTTTTTTAACATCAATTTCAGAACAAGCCGGTCTTAAAGCAAGATACCTACACCAAGGCATGACTTCATCTGATGTTTTAGATACAACTTTAAATATTCAATTGGTTCAATCAGGAAACATCTTATTAAGAGACATTGATAAAATTTTATCAGTTCTAAAAAAACAAGCAAAAAAATATAAATTAACTCCATGTATTGGAAGAAGTCATGGAATTCATGCGGAACCAATTACATTTGGTCTAAAATTAGCTTCATTTTATGAAGAATTTACAAGAAACAAATTAAGATTAAAAGATGCAATAGAAAATGTATCAACATGCGCAATTTCAGGAGCGGTAGGAACGTTTGCGAATATAGATCCTAAAATTGAAACTTATGTTGCAAAAAAATTAAAATTGAAAGCTGAGCCAATTTCAACTCAAATTATACCAAGAGATAGACATGCACATTATTTTGCAGTTCTTGGGATTATTGCTGGATCTGTTGAAAGAGTAGCTACAGAAATAAGACATTTGCAAAGATCAGAAGTTTATGAGTTACAAGAATACTTTTCACAAGATCAAAAGGGCTCATCTGCCATGCCTCACAAAAAAAATCCAATATTAAGTGAAAATCTTACAGGACTTGCAAGAATGGTGAGAAGTTACGTAATACCAGCATTAGAAAATATTTCTTTGTGGCATGAAAGAGATATTTCTCACTCTAGTGTTGAAAGAAATATTGGTCCAGACGCAAATATAACTTTAGATTTTGCCCTAGTTAGATTGTCTGGAATTTTAGAGAAAATGATTGTTTATCCAAAAACAATGATGAAGAATTTAAATTTAACGAGAGGTCTTGTTTTTTCTCAAGAGGTAATGTTAGAACTTACTAAATCAGGCATGGCTAGAGAGAAAGCATACAGATTAGTTCAATCATATGCAAAAGCTAGTTTTGCAAAAAATACAAACCTATTAACACTTTTAAAAAGTGATAAATCAATCACTGGTAAAATAAGTGAAAAAAGATTAGATAAAATCTTTACATACGACAAACACTTAAAAAATGTAAATTATATATTTAAAAGAGTATTTAAATAATGAAAAAAGGAAAAAAATTATACGAGGGTAAAGCAAAAATAATTTTTGCAAGTAGCGATAAAAAATACGTTATCCAACATTTTAAAGATGATGCAACTGCATTTAATAATCAAAAAAAAGCAGTAATGGATGGTAAAGGAATTTTAAACAATAGAATTTCTGAGCATATATTAACTCAATTGAACAATGTCGGTATCAAAAACCATTTAGTAAAACGTTTAAATATGAGAGAGCAACTAGTTCAGCATGTTGAAATTATACCTATTGAATTTATTGTAAGGAATATTGCAACTGGGTCATTAACTAAAAGATTGGGTATTGAAGATGGGACAGTCTTAGATAATCCATTAATAGAGTATTGCTTAAAAGATGATGACTTGGGTGATCCTCTAATAAGTACTGAACATATCTTGGCTTTTAAATGGATGGAAAAAGATGAAATAAACTTAATTAATAAAGAATTAAATAGAATAAACGATTTTCTTCAAGGCATGTTTAGAGGTGTTGGAATTAAACTTATAGATTTTAAGGTAGAATTTGGAAGATATGAAAAAAACGGAAAAAAAGAGATCATGCTCGCAGATGAAATAAGTCCAGATACCTGCAGACTATGGGATGTAAATAGTGATAAAAAATTAGATAAAGATAGATTTAGAAAAGGACTTGGTAATCTAATTGAGGCTTATCAAGAAGTTGCAAGAAGATTAGATATACTTCATGAACAATCAAATATAAGACCATTAAAATACACCAAGCCACAAGCAGTAAAGATTAAAAAAAAATAATGAAAATTAAAGTAATTGTAACTCTTAAAAATGGAGTTTTAGATCCTCAAGGAAAGGCTATTCAACAAACTCTTAATGGTATGAACTTTGGGAATGTAGAAGATGTAAGACAAGGTAAATATTTTGAAATTGAAGTTAAAGAGAAAGATGAAAAAAAAGCAAAGTCTTTAGTTGATGATATGTGTAAAAAACTATTAGCCAATCTTGTTATTGAGGATTACAAAATAGTTTAGTAAATGAGATCATCAGTCATTATTTTTCCAGGATCAAATTGTGATAGAGACATGGATGTAGCTCTAAAAAAATTTGGTTTTAAAAATCAAATGGTTTGGCACAATGATCAAACTATTCCAAAATCAGATTTGATAGTATTGCCTGGTGGCTTTTCATATGGAGATTACTTAAGATGTGGAAGCATTGCTTCTAAATCAAAGATTATAAAATCAGTAATCGATTTTGCTAATTCTGGAGGTCTAGTATTAGGTATTTGTAATGGATTTCAAATTTTAACTGAAACTGGCCTACTAACTGGAATTTTACAACAAAATAAGTTTCTTAATTTTATATGCAGTAATGTTTATGTGAAGGTTAAAGATAAACAAAATAAATATTTCAAAGATTTAAAAAAGGATGTTTTAGAACTTCATATTGCTCACAATGAAGGAAATTACTTTTGTAGTGATGATGAATTAAAATCATTGGAGGATAATAACCAAATAGCTGTAACGTATTGTGGAGAAGATGGTACAGAAAATGAAACAACTAATCCAAACGGAGCAATTAAAAATATAGCCGGAATATTTAATAAAAATAAAAATGTATTGGGAATGATGCCTCATCCAGAAAGAATGGTAGATAAGTATTTATCAGGTGAAGATGGTTCATTATTTTTCAAAAATATCTTGGGTAATTTTAAATAATGGAAGTCACAGAAGCAGTTGCAATAGACCACGGATTAAAAAAAGAAGAGTTTTCTAAAATATGTGAACTTATGAAGAGAACACCTAATTTAACCGAGCTTGCAATATTTTCTGCAATGTGGAATGAACACTGCTCCTATAAATCTTCAAGAAAACATTTAAAAAAAATGCACACGAAAGGAAAACAGGTCATTCAAGGACCTGGAGAAAATGCTGGTGTTATTGATATTGGAGATGACGATGCAATTGTATTTAAAATTGAAAGCCACAATCACCCTTCATTTATTGAACCTTATCAAGGTGCAGCAACTGGGGTTGGTGGAATTATGCGCGATGTATTTACAATGGGAGCAAGACCAATAGCAAATCTAAATTCAATTCATTTTGGTTCACCACAACATAAAAAAACAAGAAACTTATTAAGAGGAGTTGTTAAAGGAATAGGTGGATATGGAAATTGTATTGGAGTTCCAACAATTGCTGGTCAAACAACTTTTGATGAATCTTACAATGGAAATATATTAGTAAATGCGATGACTCTTGGTTTAGTAAATAAAAATAAGATTTTTTATTCAAAAGCAGCTGGATTAGATAAACCAGTAATATACGTAGGTTCAAAAACTGGAAGAGATGGAATTCATGGTGCCAGTATGGCTTCAGCAACTTTCGATGATAAAATTGAGGAAAAAAAACCAACAGTTCAGGTTGGAGACCCATTTACTGAAAAATTATTACTTGAAGCGTGCCTAGAGTTAATGGCTGATAATTCAATTATTGCAATTCAAGATATGGGTGCAGCAGGATTAACATCTTCAAGTGTAGAAATGGCATCAAAAGGAAATCTTGGAATTGAATTAAATCTAAGCGAAGTTCCTTGTAGAGAGGAAAAAATGATACCATACGAAATAATGTTGTCTGAAAGTCAAGAGAGAATGCTTATAGTTCTAGAAAAAGGAAAAGAAGAACACGCAAAGAAAATATTCGATAAATGGAACCTAGATTTTGCTGTTATAGGTAAAACAACAGACTCAAAAAAAATAGAATTAATATTTGATAATAAAAAAGTTGCTGAAATACCAATTAATCTTCTTGCTGAAAATGCTCCAATATATGATCGTCCTTGGAAAAAAACTAAATTACCGCAAAAATTAAAATTTGATAAAGATGAATTTAAATCATTAAAATTATCAGATTGTTTAAAGAAGATTTTAAGTAATTCAAATATTTCAGATAAAAAATGGATATGGGATCAATATGACCATACAGTAATGGGTGATACAATTCAAAAACCTGGTGGTGATGCTGGTGTTGTCAGGGTACATGGGACTAATAAAGCGGTAGCAGCATCAGTAGACTCATCTGCATTATATTGTTTTTTGCATCCATTAACTGGGGGAAAACAAATAGTTTGTGAAAGTTATAGAAATCTTATTTCAGTAGGTGCTAAACCAGTCGCTATTACTAATTGTTTAAACTTTGGAAATCCAGAAAAAGAAAAAAATATGGGCGAATTCGTTGAATGTGTTGAAGGAATAACCGAGGCAAGTAAATATCTAGATTTTCCAGTCGTATCTGGAAATGTTTCATTTTATAACGAAACAAAAGATAAAGCAATAAAGCCTACACCGACAATTGGAGGTGTTGGGTTAATCTCCGACTATCAACAAATGCTTACTATGGATTTTAAAACTAAAGGAAACTTAGTTTATGTAATTGGTAAAACTGATGGGCATTTAGATCAAAGCATTTTTGCAAGAGAGCTTTTAAATGAAAGAAAAGGTCCTCCACCAACTGTTAATTTATTTAATGAAAAAAACATTGGAGAGACTGTATTAGATTTATCTAGAAAAAATCTTATTGTGAGTTGCCATGATGTATCATTAGGAGGAATTTTAACAGCAGTATCAAAAATGTGCATTAAAGGAAAAAAGGGAATAAAAATTAATTCACTTAAAGGTTTAACAAATAAATACGAATATTTCTTTGGTGAAGATCAGGCCCGTTATATCATCGAAATACCTAAAGCTAGTTTGAAGAAAGTAATCGAGATTTTAAACAAATATTCAGTACATTTTGACGATTTAGGAATAATAGATGGCAATGCCATCAAATATAATGCTGATATCAATTTGCCTATTGAAGAATTGGCAGATGCACATAAATATTGGTTAAAGAAGTATATGGAGAGCTAATGGCAATGGATTTAAAAGAAATTGAGAGTTTAATTAAGGAAGGATTACCTGACGCAAAAGTTGAAATTCAAGATTTAGCTGGTGATGGAAATCACTATTCTGCTACAGTGACATCATCTGAATTTTCAGGTAAAAGTAAAATAGAACAACACAAAATGGTATATAATTCTTTAAAAGGTAAAATGGGAAACGAGCTTCACGCTTTAGCAATTAAAACAAAGGAAATCTAAATGGAACAAGAAACAAATGATTTAATAAAAAGTGAAATTGAAAATAACGATGTTTGTCTTTTTATGAAAGGTACACCTGATGCACCTCAGTGTGGATTTTCAATGGCAACTTCAAATATTTTAAAGGTTCTTGAAGTAAATTTTAAAGGTGTAAATGTTTTAGCTGATCAAAAGCTCAGAGAAGGTATAAAAGTATTTAGTGATTGGCCAACCATTCCTCAATTATACGTTAAAAATGAATTTATTGGTGGATGTGATATAGTGAAAGAAATGTATGAAAGTGGAGAACTTACTAAACTTTTTGAGTCTAAAGGAATAAATTTTAAAACAAAGAACTGATCAAAATAACTTTCTAAAATTGATAGTTAAACTATTTAAAAAAGTATCCTTATCGTTTCTATAATGATCTAAACTTATATTTAAATTTAAATCATTTTCTAAATTTATACCAAAGCCTAGTGTTGCTTGACCATGATAAGTATCCTGATCAGCAATTGCATTAGCATAAATGGTTGATGCATCGTTAATGTAATAAGCCTCAGATAATGAATTAACAGTTGTACTTTTTCCAAATTCAAATTTAAATAATTGAGTTATTATTCCACTTTCTATTTCAACTGACTTTGAATAATTATAACCTAACGATAAGGTTGCACTTTTGACATTTTGATCGTCATAAAAAACGGAGTCAGCGTCACCACTTTCTGTGTAGTCATCAAGCATAGTATATCCAAGATCTAACCTTGAGTAGTAGTTTGTGTTTACTCCCTCAATAATATATTCCATGCTAGGTTCAAATAAATATGTAAAACTTGCATAGATTTGTTTACCATCTCTTATACCTTTATTTTGTCCACCATCTACAGACCTTTTTAGATCTACTTCCATCTCCCCTAATGCAATTGCAGTCTCAATAAAGGTCCTTTCTTTTAATTTTATGCTTCCATATCCGATTATAGAAGTTGATGATGCATACATATTAGCTTCATTACTTCCAACCTGAGTGTTTTGCCAAGATTGACTTAATGCCATTCCAAAAGTTCTATCAGCGCTAACTTTTTTATCGATGCCAAACGTTAAACCATCGCTATGTATATCTTGTCCCAGATTTTCTCCTTTATGACCTATTCTTCCAAACGAAATATTTCCTTCAGACCATGCGGCCCATTTTTTAGTCTCTTTTTTGGGTTTTAAGTATTTAATTGCTAATGCATCGAATATTTTATCTGCAAATGGATCATTTAAATTCATGGCTAATTCTATATTTTGATTAAAAGAATTATTTTGCATTGGTCTTATAAAGTTCATTCTACTATTAACCCTATTCATTGATTGAGACATTGAATTGATAGCAGCTGCAGTTTGATTTTTAATTAGTGTTTTTACTGTTTTGTCAAAAATTTTACCCTTTTTTGTAATAAAGTTAAGTGAAGTTTTGCTTGATATACCCGCATATGAATTTCCAGAGCTATCATCGAATGCGGTTGCCTCTATTATCAAATAATATGAAGTATTAATTTTAAAATTTTTTATTGGATCGATAACAATTCTCGAAGTACCTGTTCCTGTTACTCTATCGCTAGTTACAGCTATTGTTTCGAAAGTACTATCATCTGAACTTCTGTAAATTATTATATTCCCACTTTCAACATCAACATTTTCGTCAAAGTTTAATAATATATTGGATGCAACAGCTACATTGGCTCCATTATCTGCTGGAGTAGAAGAACTTAAAGTAGGATTAGCTGTATCAACAGATGTAAAACTTAATGCTGTTGTACTTGATATACCTGCGTAAGAATTACTAGAAGTATCATCAAACGCTGTACTATCAATTAAGACATAATATTCAGTTGAACTGTCAAAATTAGATGCTGGATTTATAGTAATTACTGTGCCACTGGCTCCACCTCCAAACAAAGAAAATCCATTTCCAGTTACTTGGTTACTTGTAACAGTAATGCTTTCAACAGTACTGTCATCTGAGGTTTTTTTAATAGTTATGTTACCACTTTCAGCATCAACTGTTTCGCTAAAAGTGAGAACTATGTTTGCATCCACAGCAACATTAGTTGCATTATCAGCTGGTGATGATGAACTAAGAGTTGGTGCTGTGCTGTCTGTGTATGTAATTGCTAAAGATCCATGTCCAGAAGCAGATGAATAACCAGCAGTATATGTTGTTGATGAACCAAGTGTTGAGTCAACATATGAGGATCCACCTCCACCACCTCCAGAGTAAGATGCAGATGTTCCGGCACCACCGCCACCGCCGCCATAATAACCAGCACCACCGCCGCCGCCGCCATATTGATTTCGATAATTTGCAGTTCTACCACCAGTTCCTCCTGTAAAAGCTGAGCCAGCTGATGAGTCTCTTCCTGTATTCCCGGAACCTGCTGTTCCACCGGCAGATTGAGATCCTCCTGAACCTTTGTGCGTTCCAACTCCATCAGAACCTGTCTGTCCACCACTTCCACCATTTCCTGCGGCTGAGGCTCCACCACCTCCAGCTGCAACCATTATAATATCAGATGTACTAGCCGAAGTTCTTATATCGGTTTGTCCTCCTCCACTTCCTCCTGAATAAGTACCAATATTAGATGCTCCACCTTTTCCACCTCCATTATACGAAGTTGTTGGAGTAGCATGAGCTGCATCCCAGCCTGTTTCTCCAACATAAATATATAATACATCACCAGGTGTTACTGTTAATGTAGTTTGAACTCTTGCACCGTTTCCACCCGATTTACTTCCTGAGTCTCCTCCTCCAGCACCATGAGCATCTACAGTAATTGA
>CABZFJ010000021.1 GCA_902524995.1 uncultured Pelagibacteraceae bacterium
AGGTTCAGATTATATAAAAAATGAAGTCACCTGTAATCTTGAAGGCCAATATTCATCAGCATTTATAAATGGAATACAATTATTGTCTAAAAACAAACACCACGAAATAAGAACTAAGACTAATCATTTGTACGAAAACACAAAAAGTTATCAGTTAATAAAAAGTGTAATTGATGATAGTTCAAACTCTGTCTATCAAGGGAAAATATATGTAGATTCTAAAGCTCAAAAAACAGATGGTTATCAATTCAGTAAAGCTCTACTTTTAAATGATCAAGCAGAATTTAATGCAAAGCCTGAACTAGAAATTTATGCTGACGATGTTAAATGTTCACATGGATCGGCGTCAGGTAATTTAGATGAAGATTCTATTTTTTATTTAATGTCTAGAGGTTTAGATCAAAAAACTGCAAAAGAATTATTAATTAGCGGCTTCCTTTTAGATGTTGTTGAAAAGATCACAGATGAAGAAATTAAAAAATTAATAAAAAATATGATTGGATTAAATTAATGAACATAAATGATATAAAAAAAGAGTTTCCAATTTTTGATGATAAAATTCAAAATAATGATTTAGTATATTTAGATAGTGCTAATTCATCTCAAAAACCAAGAGTTGTTGTAGATAGAATTTATGACTTTTATACAAAAGAGTTTTCTAATGTAGGTAGAAGTGTTCATTATTTGGCTGTTGCTGCTACCAATTTATATGAACAAACAAGGATCTCAGTTCAAAAATATATTAACGCTAAAGATAAAGATGAGATCGTATTTACTAAAGGAGCTACTGAAGCAATAAATTTAGTCGCGAACACTTTTGGTCAAAAGTATTTGTCTGAAGGTGATGAAGTATTGTTGACCGAACTTGAACACCATTCAAATTATGTGCCTTGGCATTTTCTAAGAAAAGCAAAAAATATTAAAATAGAGTTTGCAGAAATTAATGATGATGGTGAAGTAACATTAGAAGCTATAGAAAAAAAAATTACAAACAAAACAAAAATAATCAGTGTAAGTCATTTATCGAATGTGACAGGTGCAATATTACCAATCAAAGAAATTGTGCAATTAGCACATTCAAAAAATATACCTGTTCTAATTGATGGTTGCCAAGGAGCTCCACACTTAAAATTAGATATGCAGAATATTGATTGTGATTTCTATGCAATATCTGGACATAAAATGTACGGACCAACTGGAATAGGAGTTCTATATGCTAAAAAAAAATGGCTTGAAGATTTACCCCCATATCAAGGTGGAGGAGGAATGATAAATGAGGTTAAAAAAGAAGGAATTACTTATGGTGAGTTACCTAATAAATATGAGGCTGGCACAATGGCCACAGCTCAAGTTATAGCTTTTAATGAATCAATAAAATTTATGGAAAAAATTGGTATTCAAAATATCGAGAAACATGAAAAAGAACTATTAGACTATGGATTAGAAAAGTTAAGAAAAAATAATTCAGTTAATATTATAGGAAATCCAAAAGAAAAGGGTGGAGTTATATCATTTACTATTGAAGGTGTTCATCCGCATGATATTGCAACTATACTTGATGAAGATGGAGTAGCTATTAGAGCAGGGCATCACTGCTGTCAAATATTACATGATAAATTAAATTTACCTGCAACTGCAAGAGCTTCGCTTGGAGTTTACAATACAAAAGATGATATTGATAAACTTAATGAAGCAATAAATAAATGTAAAAAAATTTTTAATTTATAATGGACTTAAAAGATTTATATCAAGAGATAATATTAGACCATGGAAAAAATCCAAGGAATTTAGGAAAGTTTGACAATTATAATAAAGATGCAAAGGGAAATAATCCATTATGTGGTGATAACGTTCATGTTTATCTCAGATTAAATGAAAATAAAAAAGTCGAAGATATTGCATTTGAGGGGCATGGCTGTGCTATTTCAATGGCATCAGCATCAATCATGACTGATATGGTTAGAGGCAAAGAAGAGAAAGAGGTAAAAGAAATTGTAATTGATTTTTTAGCAATGATAAAAGAAAAAGATTCTTTAGAAACTAATATTTTAAATGATGACGAAAAAACTAAATTAATGAGTTTATCGGGGGTTAAACAATATCCGATGAGAGTAAAGTGTGCAACTTTATCTTGGCATACTCTTACATCAGCATTAGATAATTCAGATCAAACTATAAAAACAGAGGAATGAAAATGGATCTTAAAGAAAAAGTAATTGCTGAAATAAAAAAAATTTATGATCCAGAGATACCTGTTAATATATATGAATTAGGATTGATATACGATATTATCGTTAATAATTCTGAAGTTAAGGTTAAAATGACTTTAACCACACCAAATTGTCCAGTAGCTGAAAGTTTGCCTAAAGAAGTTAAAGACAGTATATTAGAAATTAAAGAAGTTTCAAAAGTAGATCTTGATTTAGTCTGGGAACCACCATGGGACAAATCAATGATGTCTGAAGCTGCAAAACTTGAATTAAATTTATGACAAAACAAATTATAACATTAAGCGATAACGCAGCTCAAAGAATAAAAGAAATTATGTCTAATGCTGAAAAAGACTCTTTAGGAGTTAGAGTTGGTGTTAAATCTGGCGGTTGTGCAGGGATGTCCTATGTTATGGAGTATACAAAAAAGGTAAACCCAAACGATGAAGTAATAGAAGATAAGGGTGTGAAAGTATTTATAGATTCTGCAGCAGTAATGTATTTACTTGGAACAGAAATGGATTTTAAAAAAGAAAAATTTTCTTCACAATTTGTATTTAATAACCCGAATGAAACTGAGAGATGTGGATGCGGGGAGTCATTTAAAATATAGTATTTAATATACGCATACCAGCTTTGCGTTTATTGCATATCTATGATAGAGTCATTGATATGAACACTTTTGAGCATAAAAACCTAATTAACTCTGAATTTAAAACTCAAAAAAGAAAATCTTTATTCAGAAATTTAATTAAACCAGTAGAAGCGGGCGCACATGGCACCCTCAACTACGTGGTTAAAAAAGGTTTAGGAAAAAATAAAATAGCTAAAAAATAAAAAAGCTATTTAACAACTATAATACATATCAAACTCAATAGGATGAGGTGTATGTTCAAAGTTGTGTATCTCTTCAAATTTTAAAGCAATATAAGCATCAATTTGATCGTCAGTAAATACTCCACCTTGAGTTAAAAACTTTCTATCTTTATCTAAACTTTCCATTGCTTCTCTTAATGATCCGCAAACAGTTGGAACTTTTTTAACTTCCTTCTCTGATAAAGCGTAAAGATCTTTATCAAAGGATTTGCCTGGATCAATTTTATTTTTTATACCATCAATACCTGCCATTAACATTGATGCAAATGTTAAATAAGGATTTCCAGATGCGTCTGGGAATCTAATTTCACATCTTGCTCCTTTTTTGCTGAGCGTTATCGGAATTCTACAAGATGCTGATCTGTTTCTTGCGGAATAAGCAAGTAATACTGGAGCTTCAAAACCTGGAATTAATCTTTTATAACTATTTGTTGTAGCATTTGAAAACGCATTAATCGCCTTAGCATGTTTAAGTATACCACCAATATAATAAAGTGCAGTTTGTGATAAACCTGAGTATTTATTTCCAGAAAAAACTGGAGTTTTACCTTTCCAAACTGATTGGTGAACGTGCATTCCTGATCCATTATCACCTTTTACAGGTTTAGGCATAAACGTAGCGGTTTTACCAAATGAATGTGAAACCATTTGAACTACATATTTGTATAATTGAACATTATCAGCTTGATCAACTAACGTACCAAAAAGCATTCCAAGTTCGTGCTGACTTGGAGCAACTTCATGGTGATGTTTTTCAACTGTGATACCTACATCTCTTAAACCTTTTAGGTATTCACCTCTTATATCCTGAGCACTATCCACTGGAGGGACTGGAAAATATCCACCTTTAACTCCAGGTCTATGACCCATATTTCCATTTTCATAACTTTTTCCAGAATTATATGGTCCTTCTGTACTATCTATCGAAAAACTTGTTTCGTTCATATCATTTTTTATTTTTACATCATCAAAAACAAAAAATTCTGGCTCTGGACCAAAGTAAGCTTTATCACCTATACCAGTCTTCTTTAAATAAGCTTCAGCTTTCTTTGCTATTCCCCTTGGATCTCTTTCATAGGGATCTCGTTTGATTGCATCCAAAATATCACAAAATATAACCAATGTATTATGTGAGGTGAATGGATCAACAATTTGTCTGTTAAGATCAGGTTTAAGAATCATATCAGATTCATTAATAGCCTTCCAACCAGCTATAGATGAACCATCAAAGAATACTCCATCGTTCAACATATCTGCATCAACAACGGTTGAGTCCATTGTTAGGTGTTGTAATTTACCTCTTGGGTCAGTAAACCTAAGGTCGACAAACTCAATTTGTTTGTCTTTCATCATTTTTAAAACTTTGTTTGCACTCATATAATCTCCTCTAGAATTAAATATCTGGGTTAATTACCAATATTGGTATAATAAAGCATACATATAATGAGGATAACACCTATGCAATTTAAACATGTAATATTTATGAAAAATTGAAATTTTTAAACAATCTTAAGTTGAAATGACGTTATTAGAGAAAGAACCAGTAAAAAGAGCTGAAAAAAGCCTCAAAGACTTTGATACGAGTCTTTCCATTGTTGAATTAAAAAGTTCAGCTAAAACAGCATTAGAAGCAGCAAATTCACTGAATTGTGAGGTAGGAGCAATTGTAAAAAGTCTTTTGATTAAAATTGAGAGTAGTTTTTTACTATGTCTGGTGGCAGGAGACAAGAGGTGTTCATTAAACAAATTAAAAAAAATATTTGAGAAAAAAAATATAAGAATGGCTTCTCCAGACGAAGTAAAAATACAAACTGGATATACTATAGGAGGAGTTTCACCAGTAGGCCATACAAACGAAATTCAAATTTTTATAGATAATTCTCTAGGAAGATTTGCAAACATTTTTGCTGCAGCTGGACATCCAAATGTAATCTTTAAAATTGATTTTGAAAAACTGATTCAGATTACAAATGGTGAAATCAAAGATATTACGGAATGAAAAAAGCTAAAATCACTGATTATTTTTTGTTAACTATTTTATCTTTAATATGGGCTTCTGCTTTTTTTAATATTAAGATTGCAACAGAGTCTTTTGGTCCTATAACAATTGCTTTTTTGAGAGTATTTTTTGGCTCCATACCAGTCTTAATTTTATGTTTTTATAAAAAGATAACTATCGAAGCATTTTCAAAAGATTGGTATTGGTTTATGTTAATAGGTCTTATTAATTTAGTAATACCATTTTTTTTAATTGCTTATGGAGTTAAATCTGTTCAAAGTAATTTGGCAGCTATTTTAATGTCAACAACTCCATTAAGTTCTACTATATTAGGACATTTTTATACAAAAGAAGAAAAATTTAATTTTGTAAAAACAATTGGAATCTTAATTGGTTTTGCAGGTATAGTTTATTTATTTTCAGATAATATTTTAATTGACGAAAATAATTTTTTACCAGCAATATTAATTCTCTTAGGCTCCACTTGTTATGTTATTGGAGGAGTTTTAACATTAAAAATAAGTAAAAAAAGAAATGAAAATGTGACTGGTTCAATTTTAATTTGGGCTACACTTATTTTATTTCCGTTGACTTGTATAATAGAACTTCCTTCGCAAATAATTCCATCATTTAATTCCAGCGTTTCTGTAATTTATCTAGGTATTGTACCTACTGGTTTAGCATGGTTACTAAGATTTAGAATTTTAAAAAAAAATGGTTTAATTTTTCAGTCACAAGTTTCGTATCTAATTCCAATTTTCGGTATTTTTTTAGGTTATTTATTTCTTAAAGAACTTATAACTTATAAAGTTTTGATATCTCTAATTGCAGTTGTAATAGGTATTTATTTTGTAAGAAAAGCAGATTCAAAGTTATTTATTTAAGTTTAGATATTTTTTTAATGTGTTCAGGTGTTGTTTCACAACAACCTCCCAAAATTGTTGCACCATTTTCTTTCATTATTTTTGAAAAATTATAAAAATCATTCAAACTAACATCATCTCTTATACCGAAAGATACATTTGGATTTGTACCAATTTCATCAGGTTTTGCAGTATTGAATGTTTGTATAGGGCCAGGCTCCTTAATCTTCCATAAATTTGCTTTAAATCCAAAAGGTTCCCCATATCCTTGAAAACTATCTAATGCTTGAACAGTAATTTCAGGAGAAACGCATGCACAAATTACACCTAATAAATTTTGATTTTGAATGTTTTTTAAAAGTTCTTTTAAACTTTCATTAGAAGGTAATTTACCATTTTTTTTTAAATGTATACCTATTAAGATTTTTTTGTTTAATATTTCCGAAAGGTTTAATGCAGCTTCTACTTCATTAATACTACTTATTACATCTAAATATAAAAAATCTACATAGTCATTTATTATCCTGGCTTGTTCAAGCATATCTGACAAGATCAACTCATTATTTCTTGGATCGGCAATGTATGTGTCTCTTTGGCTAGGTATTGATCCAGCAATAAATACATTTTTTTTTGAAGTTTCTTTTGCTTTCATTGCAAGTTTGCAAGCGGTTTCATTTAGATAAGCAAATTGATCACCAAAATTATTTTCAATTAATCTATATTTTCTACAACTAAAAGTATTAGTTACAATAATATCTGATCCAGCATTTATGTATGATAAATGAGCATCAATTAGAATTTGATGATATTTTTTTTCTAATAAGGCACTTGCTGACCACAATGTACCCATTGAGACAATTCCTTTTTCAAGTAATAATTGCCCCATACCTCCATCTAATATTTTAATACTTTTAAAATAGTCTTTATCCATATTTTTTATCTCTCGTTGCAATAAATACACCAATTGTAGTAATTATAAATCCTATAATATCTGTTGTAGTTAATTGTTCATTTAAAAATATCCACGCCATTACTGCAGAAGTAGGAGGAACTAAAAAAAATAAAGTTGTTGTTTTACTCACTGTTCCTTTCTTTATAAGAAACATTAATATCGTAAAAGCTCCAAATGAAACCAATATAATTTGATGTGACATTCCTAATATAAAACTTGTAGCGAAATTTATGTAAGCATTTTCAAACATAAGCATTAATAAACAATTAAAAAGACATCCACCAACAGCTTGATAAGCATTGTTAACTGATAAAGCTAAATTCCCACTTAATTTTTTTTGCCATAAAGTTCCAGCTGTTATTGCGCAAAGAGCTAGAACTGTTGCTAACAATCCTAATGGTGGTATTTCTTTTCCAAAATCAATTCCTAATACTGTTATGGAGCCAACAAAACCTAAAAAAATTCCTACCCATTGTTTCCAAGAAATTTTTTCTCCAAAAATAGGTCCAGATAAAATATTTGTTAAGATTGGTTGCAAAGTTACTATAAGTGCTACAATAGCAGCTGGCATCCCAATTGAAAATGCATACCAACAACCCCCTAAGTAAATCCCATGAAACAAAACACCAGTTGAGACGCTTTCAAAAATATTTTTTAATTGCCCAAAAATTTTATCTTTACTTAGATATGCAAATATGAAGAAACCTATGGTAACAATAGCAAATCTGAAGGCTAGAGCAGCGAATGGAGATGCATTTTGAACAATTTCTTTTCCAGAAATAAATGCTGATGACCAGAGTAATATAAAGAGCAAAGGGAAGGATTTAGTCATAAATTAGATATATGGCGTAATATCTAATTTTTACTGTGAATTCTATCCATTTCTTGAAGTTCGACCTCAAGCTTGTCTAATTCTTCTCCGCCTGCCATCATGCTTAACAATTTTTCTCTTGAAATATCTTTTTTTTGGAATGTTCCCATACTCTTACCCCTATTAAGCACAGTAAAACTGCTTCCAACAGGATATGCATGATGAACATTATGGGTGATTAAAATTACTGCTAATCCTTCAGATGCAGCTTTAACTATATATTTTAATACCATTGATGCTTGATGAACACCTAAAGCCGATGTTGGTTCGTCTAATACCAAAACTTTTGCTCCAAAGTATATTGCTCTTGATATTGCAAGACATTGTCTTTCACCGCCAGACATTGTTCCAACAGCTTGTGATGGATCTCTTATGTCTATTCCTATTTGACCCATTCTTTCTGCTGCAATTTTATTTGCTCTATTTACGTCAAATGTTTTAAAAAAAGGAATACCTTTTTGAGGCTCTCTTCCCATAAAAAAATTTCTAGTTACACTCATTAATGATACTAAAGCTAGATCTTGATAAACTGTTCCTATACCAATATCCAGAGCATCTTTTGGTGAGTCAAAAACAATTTTATTATCTTCAAATATAATTTCTCCTTCATCTGGTTTATGAACACCTGCTAAAGTTTTAATTAAAGTCGACTTTCCTGCTCCATTATCTCCAAGTAAACACATGATCTCACCTTTTTTTAATCTCATAGTGACATCTTTGAGTGCTATTACCTTCCCAAAAAACTTACTAATATTGTTAAATTGAACAAGGTAGTCAGACATTATTTGCTCTCAGTTACTTTCTTTCTGATATAATTATTAAATACTACTGCTATCAACATCATTGCTCCTAAAAAAACTTTAAACCAATCAGTATCAATATCTGTATAAAATATTCCCATAGATACTGTCCCAAATATAATTGCACCAAAAGCAGCACCTATTGCAGATCCATATCCACCTGTTAAGAGACAACCACCAACAACAGCAGCTGCAATAGCTTCAAGTTCTTTTAAAGTACCCCTCATAGTATCTGCAGAACCCGCATCTAAAACTTGAATACAAGCAAAAATAGTAGAAGCGACTGCTGTACCGATAAATAAACTTATTTTTACTCTACCAACAGGGACACCTACATTTGTGGCTCCAACCT
>CABZFJ010000022.1 GCA_902524995.1 uncultured Pelagibacteraceae bacterium
TAATTTTAATATTTTGTTTAATTAGTTCATTTAATTTTTTATCTATGTAGGCATTAAGAAGCCTAAATAAATAATTTATTTCTTTATTTGGTCTTCTCCAGTTTTCTGTTGAGAATACAAACAGTGTCAAAAATTTTATTTTATGATTAATTGAAGAAGATATTATATCGTTGACAGCTTCTAGACCCTTTTTATGACCGTAATTTCTTGAATTTTTTTTTTTAATTCCCCACCTTCCGTTGCCGTCCATTATTACAGCTACATGTTTTGGTGAGATCATATTGTCATTATTTCTTTCTCTTTGGTAATAACTTTTTCATCGATTGTTTTGATATTATCATCAGTATATTCTTGTATTAATTTTTCAAAATTTTTTTCCTCATCTTCAGAAATTTTTTTTGATTTTAACAGTTTTTTTAAATCGTCATTGCCTTCTCTTCTAATATTTCTTATTGAAACTTTACATTTCTCACCCATAGATTTTACAATTTTTTTCATTTCCAATCTTCTTTCTTCACTTAAATCTGGCACAGGAAGTCTAATCAACTGTCCGTCAATTTGAGGATTCAAACCAAGTTCCGACTTCTTTATTGCTGAGTCAACTAATGCAACATTATTTAAATCCCATATTTGAATGTTTATCGTACGGGGTTCTGGTGTCGTAATTGTACCTAATTGATTTATAGGCATATTTTGTCCGTAGACATCTACTTTTATTAAATCTAACATGCTAGCATTTGCACGTCCCGTTCTTAATGAGTTTAATTCTTTTGCAAAAATATCTAATGTTTTAGACATTTTTATCTTATAAGAATTTTCTTCAAACATTATTCTCCAATTTTAATTCTTATAAACTCTTTGATTTTTAAGCTTGGGATATTTATTTCAGAAATAATATCTTTCACACGCTTCTTTGGCTCCATTACCCAATTTTGTGTCATAAGGCTATTTTCTTCTTTGAACTTGTTTATTTTGCCTGTACTAATTTTTTTTGCAATTTCCTCTGGTTTTCCAGAGCTTTTTAGTTCTTCTTTAATTAATTCAATTTCTTTTTCAATTATATTTTTTTTAATATCATCTGAGTTTAACCCTAATGGACTTGAAGCTGCAATATGCATAGATAATTGTTTACCAAAAATACTAATTTTATCGTTTTTCACAGAACTTTCTAAGGATACGATAACACCTAATTTTGATACATTGTCTTTTATTATGGAATGCTGATAAGTAAATATTAATGAATTTTGATTTTCAATGGTAAACATTTTTCCAAATGTAATTTTTTCACCAATTTTCGCAATTAATGCAACAAGATTTTCCTCAACATTTTTTCCATTTCCCATTTTTGATTTGTTTAATTTTTCAACATTAGATAAACAGATACTATTAATTTCACTAACTTCTTTAGCAAAATTTATAAAATTCTCATTTTTTGCAACAAAATCTGTCTCACAATTTATTTCTATTAACGATGTTTTCTCTTGATTGCCACTTATAACAATAACACCTTCTCTTGCATCTCTTAACATCTTTTTTGTTGCTTTTGCTATACCTTTAACTCTTAATATCTCAACTGCTTTATCTAAATCTCCATTAGATTCCTTCAATGCTGAATTGCAGTCTTTAAATCCTGCGCCAGTGGATTGTCTTAGTTTTTTTACTTTTACTATATCACTCATATTGTAAATTGAATTTATTAAAAATTAATTTAATTTTTTGTCTGGTTTATCTAAAATTAAATTTTTTTGTATTTCAGTATTTTTATCTTTCTTCGGTTGATCTTCTGTGGATAAAATGTTTTTTTTTGCGTCATTTATTGTATCCTTCATTAAATTACAGTACAAATCTATAGATCTTCTAGCATCATCATTGCCTGGTATAGGAAAGTCTATTCCATCAGGATTGGAATTTGTATCTAATACTGCTATAATTGGAATTCTAAGTTTAATGGACTCCTTTATTGCTAATGACTCATAATTTGTGTCAATTATAAAAACCAAATCTGGAATTTTTTTCATTTCCATTATTCCTCCTAGGGATCTTTGCAATTTATCTCTTTGTCCGCTCATTTTTAATAATTCTTTTTTTGTAAAACCCCTATTCTCAGAGGACAAATCCATATTAATTTTATTTAGTTTTTTTATTGAGTTTGAAATAGTACCCCAATTAGTTAACATTCCTCCTAACCATCTATAATTAACGAAATATTGCTCTGTTTCCTTTGCAAGTTGGGCTACAGCCTCGGCTGCTTGTTTTTTTGTTGAAATAAACAATATTTTTCCACCGTTTGAAATTGTATTGTGAACTTTTTCTAATGCAGCATTTGTTAATTCTAGTGTTTGAGTAAGATCAATTATGTGTATTGAATCTCTTTTACCAAATATATATTTTTTCATCTTAGGATTCCATCTCAGTGTCTTATGACCCAAATGAACTCCAGCTTCTAATAATTGTTCAATTGATATTTTAGGTATTTTCATATTTATTCCCGGTTGTACCACCACAATTACTTCCCAAATTGGACCGGAGGTTTAAAACCACTAATTGTGTGCGTATTAATTTCGAGATAAATACAAGTTATTCTATAAAAAACAACCTTTTTTTTATTCAATAAATATATTTTCCTCCAAATTTAATGAATTTATCAACTGATTATTAACTTTTCTTTTGGTTTTAAAATTAAATTCATGGATTTTATCATCCTTATAATAAATTACCTTTACATCAGTTTCTCCATCAATATTACTTAGATTTTTTAATTTTTTCATTGACTCAATATCAGAAAATTTGAAAGTTATATTTTTTATTTGCTGATTTGTTAATTCATTTAAAGATATAATTTTTTTTACATTAATTCTTTTTTGAGTTTTATTTTCATCTGTAAAATTTTTAATTAGAGTGAGTAAAACAGAATTCCCTTCTATTAAATTATTCCTATTTGTTTCAAAAATTTCCGAAAAAATAAATAATTCAAACACATTTGATAAATCAGAAAATTTAACGATAGCATAAGAACTTCCTTTTTGAGTTTTCTTTTCTTGAGTTTTTAGAATTGTACAAGCAATATTTGAACTTAAAATATCATTATTATTTGCGAATTCATTATAATTAATAATATTATAATTTTTAAAAATTGGTTTATATTGATTTAAGGGGTGATCAGAAATATAAAAACCTAATGTTTGAAATTCTTTTGTAAGTTTGATGTCAGTGTTCCAATCATCAGTCTTTTCTAAAAAATTTATCTCTTCTGTCTCTTTGTCATCAAATAAGTCAATTTGATTTAATGATTTATTTTCATGAATATTTTTTGACTTTAAAATCATATTTGGAATTGAGTTAAATAAAGATTGACGATTATTATTTAATTTGTCGAAAGCACCTGCTTGTACCAGACCTTCTAATTGTAATTTATTTATATCTTTATGATAAATTCTATTTATAAAATCTGATAAATTTTTGAATTCTCCATTATTAATTCTATCCTTTACTATATTTGAAACAGCGTCATACCCAACATTTTTAATAGCCCCTAGTGCATAATATAAATTTTTGCCATCTGAAGAAAAATCTGCAAAACATTTATTAATATCTGGCCTAATAACCTTAATATTTAATCTTTTTAATTCTTCATAAAATTCACTTAATTTTTTGTGATTAGAAAGCTCCATTGACATAGAAGCAACAAAAAATTCATGCGGATAATAAGTTTTAAGATAAGCGGTTTGATAAGCTATTACAGCATATGCGGCCGCATGACTTTTATTAAATCCATATTCAGCAAAAGGTTCTATCTTTAGGAAAATTCCCGCTGCAATATCTTTACTAATTCCATTATTATATGCTCCATCAACAAATCTTTGTTTTTGTTTTTCTAGCTCTACCCTTTTTTTCTTTCCCATTGCTCTTCTTAAAATGTCTGCTTCACCTGCAGTGAATCCTGATAGAACTTGAGCTATCTGCATAACTTGTTCTTGATAAATAATTACTCCATAAGTAGGTTTTAATATTTGCTCTAATTTTGGATGAAGATAGTCTGGTTCTCTTTTACCATTTTTACAATCGTTATAAGTCGGGATATTGCTCATTGGGCCTGGTCTATATAATGCTACTAGTGCTATTATATCCTCTAATCTATTTGGCCTCATATTAACTAAAGCATCTTTCATACCTGAACTCTCAAGTTGAAATAATCCAACTGTTTTACCGCTTGATAATAATTCATAAACTTTTTGGTCTTCATAGTTAATTTTCTCAATGTTAAATTCAGAGCTAATTTTACTTATTAATTTTTGCGCTTTATCAATCACTGTTAGAGTCTTTAAACCTAAAAAATCAAATTTTATTAATCCTGCATTTTCTGCTGAGTACATGTCAAACTGAGTCGAAGGCAATAGTAAATCTGCTGAGTTATCCTTGTATAGAGGAACAGTTTCGGTAAGTTTTTTATCTGCAATAACTACACCTGCTGCATGAGTAGCAACGTTACGATTTAAACCTTCTAATTTAAGTGATAAATTTACTAAACGGTCAACTCTTTTATCATCTTTTATTAACTTTTGCAGTCTAGGTTCAACATTAATACATTCTTGAAGTGACATTGGTCTAGAGGGATCAAAAGGTATCATTTTGCAAATATTATCTATGAAACCATATGGCAATCCCAAAACTCTACCAACATCTCTGATTACCATTCTAGCTTTGAGTTTTCCAAAAGTTATAATATGAGCTACACTATCTTTATATTTATTATTTAAATATTTAAAAACTAAATCTCTTTTTTCTTCGCAGAAATCAATATCAAAATCAGGCATAGAAATTCTGTCTGGATTTAGAAACCTTTCAAAAATTAGATTAAATTTAATTGGATCAATGTCTGTTATAGATAAACACCATGCAACTAAAGAACCAGCACCAGATCCTCTACCTGGTCCAACTGGTATTCTATTTTGTTTAGCCCATTTGATATAATCAGAGACAATTAAAAAATAACCAGAGTAATTCATTTCAATTATAATTTTTATTTCATGATCTAATCTTTTTTTATATTTTAAATATATTTCATCATTTTTTTGATTGGTTACATCTAAATTGAGAACTGATTTGAATTTATCATTTAATCCTTCATTAGATATCTGTATCAATAATTCATTTGAGCCCTGTTCAGAGTTTGAAATACTAGGTAAAATGGGTTTTGATTGATTTGGTTTAAAAGAACATCTAAACGGTATATTAAAATTATTTTCTAATGCTTCAGGTAAATCTTTGAAAAGTTCAATCATCTCATCTGATGATTTAAAATAGTGCTGATCACTTAATTTATTTCTATTTATATCATTTAAATAAGTTTTTTCACCTATACACATCAATGCATCATGAGCATCAAACATATCTTTATCTAAATAATAAACTTCATTTGAAGCAATAATTGGTAAATCTAATTTTTCTGACAATTTAAGATTATAATTTTCAAATTCTTTTTCATTTAAGTCATTGTGTCTTTGTATTTCAATATAAATATGATTTTCAAATTTTTCTTTTAACTTAATTAGAATTTTTTCAGTTTCATTGAACAAGCCTTTATTAAAAAGATTGCCGAACATACATTTAATTGATCCAGTCAAAATTATTATACCTTCTGGGTTTTTATACAAATCTTCTAAATCACAATGTGGATCTGTAGTTTCTGAATTTTCTAAATAAGATTTTGATGAAAGTTTAATAATATTTTTATATCCAGTATAATTTTTTGCTATAATGGGAATTAGTCCCATAAAACTTTTATATTTAAATAATATTTGAGTTCCAATAATAGGTTGTGTGCCTACTGATGATAAGTTTTGTGAGAATTCTAATGCACCTGATAAATTGTTGGTATCTGACAAGCCTATTGATTTAATTTTATTTGTTTTACAAAAATCTTTTAAATCAGCAATTTTTACAGCTCCTTCACAAATTGAATATTGTGTATGAATCTTAAAATGATTAAATGTTTTATTAAACGATTCTTTCATTAGTGATAGTCATCTTACCACCAATCATTTTAATTTTACAATCTGCCATATTTGCAAAATATCTATTATGGGTTGCAAAAATTATAATTCTATTTTTATTTTTAAGATTAAATAGAATTTTAAATATTCTTTTAGCATTTTCAAAATCTAAACTGCCGGTTGGTTCATCTGCTAAAATAATATTTGGCTCATTAATTAGAGCTCTAGCAATAGCTATTCTTTGGTTTTCCCCACCCGAAAGCTCTGATGGATAATGATTTAATCTAGAGGTTAAATCAAATTTTTTTATCAATTGTTTTGCTAATTCAGTTGATTTTAATTTATTGTTAGAAATTAACAAGTTTGGTAATATAACGTTTTCTAGCGCTGTAAAGTCAGGTAACAAATTTTTGTCTTGATATATAATACCAATATTTTTTGATCTTAGATAATCTTTCTTAGTAGAAGTATTTAAATCTATTTTTTTTTTATTAAATTCAATAAAACCTGAAGATGGAGTATCAATTAATGATAATAAGTTAAGTAATGTTGATTTACCAGATCCAGAAGGGCCAATAATTGAGTATATTTTTCCAGATTCAAATTTAAAATTTATATTATTTAAAACTTTAAGAGACTTATTTTTTTCATACTTTTTTGATAAATTGTTTAATTTTAAAAAATTATTCATATTTTAAGGTTTGTATTGTGTCTAATTTTGCTGCTTTAGATGCTGGATAAATTGATACAATTGAAGTTGTTATTATTGAACATAAAGCGATTAAAATAATTGAATTAATATTTATTTCAGATGGGAGAGTACTTAAAAAATAAATTTCTTCAGGAAATAAAGTAATATCAAAAGAATTAGAAATGAATTTTCTAATATCCTCTATATAATATGAAAATAAAGAACCTAGCAAAATACCAAATAAAGTTGCTGAAGTTCCAATAATGAAACCAACAAAAAAGAAAATTTTTTTAATTGATGAATTTGATACACCAATTGATTTTAGAATTCCTATATCTCTAGTTTTATTCTTAACAAGTATAGTTAAACCAGATACAATATTAAAGGCAGCTACAATTATTATTAAAGATAAGATTATAAACATCACATTTCTTTCAACTTTTAAAGCTGAAAATAATGATTCATTTAAATCTGCCCATGTATAAACATATGCGTCAGGAAATAGTTCTAATAAATTTTTTTTATAATATTCAATATTTTTTGGATCTTTAAAATAGTACTCAATGAATCTTTTATCTTTATTTTTATCAAAAAAGTCTTCTAATGTATTTAGATTGATATATGCTACATTCTCATTAAATTCGCCAAAACCACTATCAAATATTGAAATTACTTTAAATTTATTTTGTCTTGGAAAAGATCCAATAATTGTTTGAACACCAGATGGTGACATTAATGTTATTTGATCACCAATGTCTATATTAAGTAAAAAACTTAAATCCTTTCCAATTGCAATTGAATTATTTTTTAAATCTGTTGATCCAAAATATTTTTGATTATTTGATATTTCTAGTTTCTTAAAATCATTTTTCAAATATCCTTTTAAAAGTACACCCTTTGTATTTATTTTTGAGAGAATTACTGCTTCTCCATCATTTGAAACAACACCTTTTGTAAAGTCTTTATCACTCATAAAAACTAAAGGTTTGTCGTAAGGTTTAACAACAGCATGGGCATTAAAGCCTACAATTTTATTTATTAACTCTGTTCTAAAACCGTTCATTACTGACATTACAATTATTAGTACAGCTACTCCCAAACCAATGCCAATAAAGGAAAAAATAGAAATTATATTTAAAAAACCATCTTTTTTTCTAGCTTTTAAAAACCTTAATATAATCTCTTTTTCTAATTGTGAAATCAATTTTGTTTAGCTTTTATTATTTGTGAAGCTATATCTTCAACCTTCAACTTTTGAGTTTCTCCATCAATTTCCTTGAACTCATATAAATTTCCGTCAGATTTGCTTCCAATTATCAATTGATATGGAATTCCGATTAAATTAAATTTTTTTATTTTAGCTGAGATATTTTCGTCTGTATCATCTATAATTGTTTCTATATTATTTGATTTTAGAAATTCATATATCTTAATAGATTTTTCTAAATTAGATTTGTCATTTTTATTTATCATTGGAATAATTGCACAATCATAAGGTGTTACCGACATGGGCCATTTCATAATACCGTCTTTATCGTTATATTTTGCCTCAATTATGGCACCAACAAGTCTAGAAACACCTATTCCGTATGATCCCATTTTAACAAATTCTTTTTTTCCATTAAAATCAACAGCGGCGTTCATTGGTTTTGAGTATTTATCTCCAAAATAAAATATGTGACCAACTTCAATACCTTTGGTATTCACTCTAAATTCTTGTGGAACAGATTTTTCAAACTCATCTATATTAAATTTTTCATCTGTAACGGAATAAAATTTTTCATATTGTTCTCTCAACATACCTAAAGATTCTTTATCAAGAATTGTTTTTGAGCTATCTACATCAAAAATTCTTTTATCTGTATAAATTTTACTTTCACCTGTATCAGCAAGAATAATAAATTCATGAGATAAGTTTCCTCCTATAGGTCCAGTATCAGCTGCCATAGGTATTGCAGATAGATTTAGTCTTTTGAATGTTTTTAAATATGAGAGAAAAAATTTATTGTATGAAAAGATTGCATCTTCATCTGTTAAATCAAATGAATAAGCATCCTTCATATAAAATTCTCTACATCTCATAATTCCAAATCTTGGCCTTAACTCATCTCTAAACTTCCACTGAATATGATATAATAATTGAGGTAAAGATTTATATGATTTAAAGGATGATCTAAAGATTTCTGTTACAAGTTCTTCATTTGTAGGGCCATA
>CABZFJ010000023.1 GCA_902524995.1 uncultured Pelagibacteraceae bacterium
AATAATGCGCCGTGTTACAAGGCATTACAATAAATTTACATTTGTTTTTTTCCAACATCCGACAGCCAACAATTAATTCTTTTAAAACATTTTTGTATTGTTTTAAATTTTCTGCTCTTTGTGGTGTATTTGACTTATTATAAAGAACAAACATTGGATATTTTTGATCTAATTTACCTCTGTTTAATTTTGCAAGCTTATCACAGAAGTCCAAGCCTGCTTGAGTTCCCATTCCACCTAATATTCCAATCATAATCTAAATAATATCTTCTATATTAAATTTCAAAACATCTATATAGATATTTAAATAACAGCAGATATATATTGACGCTAATTATGAATAGAAATTTATCTTTACTTACTTTAAGTCAGATATTCGGTTTTACTACAGCAACAATAACAGTATTTCTCAGTGGAATAGTTGGTTCCCAAATTAGTTCAAATCAATCTTTATCAACCTTACCAACTGCTTTATTCGTAGTTGGAACAGCAAGCTTTACAGTTTTGGCAGCAAATATCATGAGTAAAATTGGTAGAAGAAATGGTTTTGTCTTTGCGGCAATAGGAAGTTCTTGTTCAGCACTTCTTGCCGCTTTTGCAATCAGTCAGAAAAGTTTTAATTTATTTTGTTTATCTTGCTTAATTCTTGGAATGGGAGCTGCATTTAATCATCAATATAGATTTGCAGCAGCCGAAAGTGTTGAAAAAGATAAAATACCAAAAGCAATTTCTACCCTTCTAATGGCAGGAATTGTTTCTGCATTTTTAGGCATAAGTCTTGCAAATTACACAAAAGATTTAATCCAAGATCAATTGTATGTTGGTTCTTATCTTTTATTATCTTTCCTATCTTTTATGCCAGGAGTTTTTTTATTTTTTTTTAAAAATGTCGAAAATGTTCAGAAGGATAGTCTAAATGAAGGAAATATAAGAAATCTAAAATCTATCGTACTACAACCAAGATTTTTACAAGCAATTACTGCAGCTGCTTTTGCTTATGCAGTAATGTCATTTTTAATGACAGCAACTCCTTTAAGTATGCATGTTATGGAAAATATGAGCTTAAAAGAAACTGGATTAGTATTACAATTTCATGTGGTTGCAATGTTTTTACCTTCACTAATAACAGGTAATTTAATAAAAAAATATGGTCACAGTACAATAATTTATGGTGGAGTTTTATTTTTTTTTATCACAGTTCTTTTAAGTTTATTTGAACAGACATATCTCAATTATATGCTCTCATTAGTTTTTTTAGGTCTCGGTTGGAATTTTTTATTTATATCAGGTACCAGCCTAGTGGTTTTGACCTATAACAAAGGAGAAAAATTTAAAGTACAAGGTGTAAATGATTTAATTGTTTTTTCAACTATGGCCTTGGCCAGTTTATCTGCTGGAATTTTATTAAATTTTATTGGATGGAAAATGATGAACCTTATTTGTATACCCTTTTTAATATTAATTATTTTAGTAAGTTTTGTGGCTGATAAAAAATCAGATACTTAAACATGTCTTTTCTTTTTTTGGGTTTTTTGACTGGTTTAACATTAATTTTTGCAGTGGGACCACAAAATGTTTTTGTAATAGAGCAAGGACTAAAGAAACAATATATATTTTTAGTTTGTTTAGTTTGTGCATTATCTGATTTGATTTTAATTTTCTTAGGTATCTTCTTATTTAATTATTTTTCTAATTATTTTAATAATACGGTGGAGCTAATTTTAAATATCCTTTTAATTATATTTTTGTCTTTTTTTATCTATGGAAAAATCAAAGAAATTTCTAAATTTAAATATTTAGAATTTAAAAATACTGTCATATCACAAAGTGCATTTAATATCTTTCTCAGAACCTTAGGATTTACATATTTAAATCCGCACGTATATTCTGATACAGTATTTATTTTAGGAAATTTCTCAAAATCCTTTTATATTGAAAGTAAAATTTACTTTGGAACAGGCGCTTCTATAGCTTCTTTTTTATTTTTTTTTTCTTTAGGATACTTATCTAAGATTTTTTCATACAAGTTAAATAATAGAAGATCTTGGAAATACATAAATATTTTTATTATAATATTTATGTTAGGCTTAGTTTTTTATATTATTAAGGATATTATTTATTAAAGATTTTTTTTGATAATTTATTAACCTTTAAATAGTTCCCATCGAATTCGTATTGAGTATGATATTTTCCAGGGAATGCAATACATTTTATATCTGCACTTAAAGCAGAATTTAAACTTTCTTCCGTATCTTCAATTGCCACACATTCGTTTGAGTTAATATTCAAGTATTTTAAAGCATAATTATAAATATCGGGATATGGTTTTTCTCTTAATATAAATTCATTATTGCCGATAAAATCAAAATCTTTTTTTTCAATTCTTCCTCTTAACGAGTTAAAAATAGAATTGATATTGTTACTCGTTGTTGAACTAGCAAGCCCAATTTTTATTTCGTTCTTTTTACAAAATTGAATTATTTCTTTTACACCATCTCTGGGCTCAACTTTGTGACTGTTTAGATATTCATTGAAAATTTTGGTTTTTAAATTTCTTATTTTTTTTCCATCAATATCAACACTAGTTTCTTCTGCGAAATCATTAATCCTTGTAGTTCCTCCTGATTTTGACAATAGTTTTCTGTATATATTTTCATCCCAGAACCAGTTTAATCCACTTATTTTAAAAGCTTCATTAAATGCATTTCTTTGAAGATCTGATGTCTCTGCTAAGGTTCCAATAGAACCAAATAAAATAGCTTTGAAAGTCATTATCCTTTTACAGCGCCAGCTGTTAATCCACTGATTACTTGTCTTTGGAAAAACATAACTAACATAAATAAAGGAGCAGTTGCTGAAACAACTGCGGAAACAGCCCACATCAAATTGCCTTCATGTTGATTTGTTCCAAGATAACTTTGGATTTTGGGTACCATAGTATGATTTTCCTGATTTAATAAAAGAGCAGTAACTGTAAAATCATTATATGCGAGCATCAAGCTAAATAATCCAGCTGTTATTACTCCAGGCCACATAACTGGCATAATGATATGTCTAAATGCTTGAAAATAAGAGCAGCCATCAATTAAAGCACTTTCATCAAGTTCTTTAGGAACAGTTTTAAAAAATGAGTACAATAACCATAAGGTAAATGGTTGATTTATTGCAACAAGCACAACAATGGTCGTTGGTAGTATTCCCCAAATTTGTAATTGAAAAAACGGAAATAAATAACCAGAGACTAATGTAATATGTGGCATCGCTCTAAAAATTAATGCTGCAATTAAAATCCAAAATGCATAATTTCTCGTTGATCTAGATAAAGCATAAGCCCCCAATGTTCCAAGGAACAATGAAATAGTTACAACAAAAAATGTAACTATAACTGTATTCCTAGATGCTTTCCAAAACTCTCCTTCAGTCCATGCTTGACTATAAGCATTTGTTGTAAACTTTCCTCCAGTTTCTAACAACGTATTGAATGCTGTAATAGCATACCACCAGTCAGCTCTTGAAAAAAAGTCAGCTCTTACTTTAAATGATCCCCAAAAAGTCCAAATAAAAGGAAAGCATGCAACTAATAACCAAACTATTATAAAGGTTGTATTAAAAATTTTTAAAGCATTTGATCTTTTATCAAGTCCGTATTCCATTTATCTCGCTGTCCTAAATTCCTTCCATGTTCTTATTAAAACTGGTGCTAAAAGTATGGCTATCCCAACAATTGTCATCATTGAGGTGGCTGCGGCCGAACCAAATAATATTACTTCCTCATTAACGAGGTTGTCATAAATTAACCAAGACAAAGATTGAGCACTTCCTTCAGCACTGAAACCAATTATAGGCTCAAAAACTCTAAAATTATCCATTAATGAAATGAGAGCAACAAATGTAACTACAGGATAAATATGAGGTAAAACAATATGTCTTACTCTCTGCCATCTTGATGCCCCATCAATAATTGCTGCTTCAACAGGTTCCTGAGGAACAGTTTGTAAAGCTGCATAAAATACTACAAAAGCAAATGGTGAATGGTGCCAAATTCCATATATTATTATAGTTATCCAAGTAAGAGTTTTTGAGGATTTTAAAGATAAATAAGGATCATCCATCAACATCTGCAAATTCGCACCAATAATCCCTTCTGCATCTATCATCCAAAATAAAACTAAAGAACCAACCAATGGAGTTACAATCATCGGTAATATGGTTCCAAATATCAATGGTCCTCTAATTCTTCTAGTTACTGCATTAAGACTTAGTGCAATAATAAAACCTAAAAGTAAGACGTTAGGGGTTACAAACAAACAATACGTTAAAGTAAAAATTAGAGCCTTATAAAAGGGTAGGTTGGTAACTTGATCTACAAATTCTCCAAAACTATTTGTTTCATTCCAAAATTTTCCAATTTCATCTACCGCAAGATGATTTCTATCGATATAAGTACCAAATCCATTAAATTTTCCCAAAGGTTTTTCATCTCTAATTTTTGAGGTTTTTTCTTGATCAACTACTATAGAAACTGTGCATCCAAAAGGATCACATTTCTTTACTTCTTTAACAACTTGATCATGTTGTGCATAAAAAGATTGTATCCCTGTTGAAATAATAGGAAGACCTATAAATAAAATCATTGCCAATCCAGTTGGCAAGAAAAACCAAAAAAAAGTTTTGTTAGGCATTAATGTAATAAGTGGGGATTTTCATCCCCACTTAAAATTTATTGATTATAGAAAGCCTTGTTCTTTTGCTTTACTCATATAAGCTGCTTCCACATCTTTTAAAGCTTGTTCTGCTGACTCTTTACCTTGTAAAAATTCAACAATTTCACTTCCTAATGCTCCATGCATTAATCCCATCTGCGGTAACATTGGATATGGTTTAGCTTTCATTTTAACAGCTTCGATAACTCCAATTGATTTTGGTCCAGGTTTGAAACCTTCAATTAACCAGACAGCTTGATCAGCTGCATCTGCAACCATCTTTTTGTTAGCAGCTGCATGTGCCAAAGCTCTAAATGTTGCCTCTGCATCTGCATCAGATCTATTTTTTGCTAAAGTGAAACCGTCCCACCATAAAGTCGCCGCCGGTATGTTTCCTCCAGCAACTGTTGCTGGTCCAGTTAATTTAGTTGCAGCTGTAATTTTTGCATCACCATCATCATCTAGTAATGTTCCTGATCTTGATGCCCAAAGAGTCATTAATGCAACATTTCCAGATTCCCATTCAACTTTAATAGCTTCACTATCGTGAGTTAAATAATCTGGGTTACTTAAGCCTGCTAACTTTTTTAGCATATTTAATGTTGCTACACCTTTTGCATTGTTAATACTTGGTTGAGCCGATCCTGATTTAAAGAATTCACCACCATGTCCTATATACATGTTTACAAATTCCTCTGCTAAGTTCCAACCAGCTTTGTAAGCTGCTGCGTATGGATATTGCATTTTACCTGATGCTCTGATTTTTTCTGACGCTGCAACTACTTCTTCATATGTTTTTGGTATAGCTATACCCAATTCTTTTAAAACATCTTCTCTGTAATATAAGTGCTGAGTATTTGCCATAAAAGCAACTGCCATTATTTTTCCATCAATTGTTATCAATTGAGAATCTTGAATTCCTTTTCCATATTTATTAACAAGATCATCAAGTGGTCTAATTAAGTCTTGGTTCATCAAAGGAACTATAGAGCTATTTGCTGCAATTCTTGCAGAAAACTCTGATGGATTTGCAGTTAAAGCTGGTACAGCAATCTTATTGTGCTCAGATGAGTGTGTGACTTTAAAATCTGCACTTCCTTTACATCCTTTAGCCGTTTCCACAAAAGTTCTTAAAGCTGGAAAATCATTAGCTAAAATATTTATTGATCCACTCTTAATGTTACAATCTGCGTAAGCAGAAGTTCCAAAAAGAAGAAAAAATAAAGATATTAATATTTTTTTCATATTTGTTTCCCTCGTTAAATTTAAATTTATGACCAGAAGGATATATATTCCAAAAGGAATTTAAAAGTATTTTTTAAATCGCATTTGACGCAAGCTCTGCACCTGCGACCAAAGATTCAAATTTTTTGTAAACAATATTTTCATCAACATTTCCAAAGCCAGCAAAAGTACTAAATCCACAATCACTTCCAGCCATTAATTGATCTTTATCAATTACTTTTGAATACTGTATTATTCTATTTTTTACTAATTCTTCATGCTCTATGAAGTTTGAGGTTGAGTCTATTACACCAGGAACTACCATTTTATCATTAGGAAGTTTTATGTTCTGAAATACTTCCCATTCATGAGCATGCCTTGGATTTGAAGCTTCAATTAAATAAGTTTGGATATTTGCTTTTAATGCAATAGGTAGTATTTTTTCTAATCCAATATCATGAATATGTGGACCTTCATAATTTCCCCAGCAGATATGCATTCTTAACTTAGAAGCATCAATATCTTTAATTGCTTCATTAAGACATTCGATTTGTCTTTCTGCTCTAACTAAAAATTCTTCATCTGATACATTTTTAAAAGTCATATGTCTTGCAAGAGCAAGATCTGGACAATCAATTTGTAAAAATAAATCATTTTTTGTTATTTCATCGTATTCAGTTTTCATTATTTTTGATAATGCCTGCAAATAATCGTCATCATTTTTATAGAATTTGTTCGGAAGAAAATTTGAAATTACTCCTGGCGATGCAGAGTTAATAAATCCATGTGAATGATTATTTTTTTTTAATGCAGATTTTAAATTACTGATATCTTTAGTAAGAGACTTAGTATCTTTAATTTTTAAATCAGCAGTACAACATGGTCTTGTATAAGTAGGTGTACCTCCTGATTTTGCAATTTTTTCTTTATAAGATGGAAAATCATCTAAGTCTTTAGGAGCTCTTCTCTCGCTTTCACCACTAAAGCCATGCAATCGATCCTTGACATAAGTAGCGTAACTTATTTTTGACATTTCACCATCACTTATAATGTCAATTCCAATATCAATTTGTTTTTTTACGATTTTGTTTACATCTTCTTCAATAATTTTATCAAGTTCTAATTGATCAAATACTTCATTTTTATCTTTTTTAAAAAGTATCTCAGATAACTTTTTTGATCTTGGAAGACTTCCAACATGTGTAGTTTTAATTTTATCCATAATTTTTACATTAATATTTGTTTCCAAATAGCTACTTCATCAAACAATACCCATTCTCTTATTATTTTATCATCTTTTAATTCTGCATGATTTATGCCTATTATAAATAATTCTTTATCAGTCTTTTTTCCATATTCTTCACTGTCTTTAGAATGCTTACCACTTAAAAACCATCTGATAGTAGCTTTTTGATTGTTATTTTTTTCATCCAATGATGCAACATGTTCGACTGTAAAATTTATTTCAGAAAATATATTTTTTAAAGAGCTCCAATATTTAATTATATCCTCACTGCCATTTCCAACCTTATTACTTGGCCAAAATAGACTGGCTGCTCTATCATAATCTTCGAAATCATAATCATTATTAAATACTTTCTTTAAAATATTGGAATATAAATAACCTGATGAAACTTCATTAACTTTTACTGGAATATACTCTGACTTTTTATCAGAAGTTCTATTAAAAACTTTGATAGCTTTAGATACGCCACCTTCTTTATCAATTAAATGCCTTGCAAATTGCTCAGGTGTATAACCTAGCTGTCGTACCATTGCACCTTGATCTCTCACAATCCACTCATCATAAACTTGGTTATTTTTACATGCACAGTCAGCTATAACTCTATAAACAATTTTGTTTCCTGTTTTCTTTCCATAATAGCCGTCATTTAAATGTGTAGCTTTGCTCAGAATTCTGTGAGATGAATGATACCCTTCTTCGTCATTTCCACTCCAAATTACATCTTCACCTAATAATTGTCTGTCAGGAAATTCGTCTAAAGTTTTATAAGTTGCATCAATAACAGGTTTAAAACCATAGGTTATTCCAAAAGGTGATCTTACAGGGATATTCTCTGAATAATATTTGGATATCGACTCGACATCTTTCCCTTCCCAAATTTGTTTGGTAATTTTTAAAATGTAATCTGTTAAATTTTTATAATTACTATCAAATCCCTTCATTAGATCTGACTAACAAAAAGATGATAAACCATTAATAATAACAGACGGAGCATTAAATGTTTCACCTAACCTAAAAACTAAAATGCATATTTTGAGAAATGTAATTGATTTTAGCCATAGAATTAATATTCCAAGACCAAAAATTTCTATTCTTTCAGCAACAGAGGAAGTTATTGATAGTGTGCAGAGTTCAGTTGAAGCTAAAGAATTAACTGAATTAGCAAGTAAAGAAAGTTTTAATGCTGATATTTTTGGACCCTTGGCATTTGACAATAGCATTTCAAAAAAATCTGCTTCTATTAAGGGAATTGAGAATATAGTTGCTGGAGAAGCTGATGTATTATTAGTTCCAAATGTCGAAACTGGAAATGCACTTGTAAAAATGATGATTTATTTTATGGGAGCATGTGC
>CABZFJ010000024.1 GCA_902524995.1 uncultured Pelagibacteraceae bacterium
TTAGTTCAATTATATTTTCTAATATCATATTTTTCTTTAAAAGTTAGGTAATCCAACCTCCACCAAGAACTTTGTGACCATATTGATCTTCTTTATAAAAAACACATGCTTGTCCAGGTGAAATACCATCTTCTGAGTTATCTAATTTTACCTCTGCTTTATCATTATTTAAAATATTTACGTTAGCACTTAATAGTTTGCCTGTAGATCTTACTTTAACAAAAATATTCTGACTTAATTCATTCTTTTCAGATAGTAGATTTATACTTTTTAAATTAATTTTCTTTTTTGCAAGATACTCTCTTCCGCCAACAATTATCTCATTTTTTTCAGCATCAATTTTAATTACGTATAATGCCTCTTTATCAGCTACTTTTATTCCTTTTCTTTGTCCAATAGTAAAATTGATAATTCCATCATGAACACCAATTACAACACCATTTAAATTTTTAATGTTACCTTTTTTTAATGAGTTTGGTTTAAATTTTTTTATTACTGAGGAATAGTCACCATTAGGAACAAAACATATATCTTGACTATCTGGTTTATCTGCAACATTTAAATTTAGTTTTTTGGCGATATCTCTGGTTTCTTTTTTTAACATTCCACCTAATGGAAATCGTAAATAATTTAATTGTTCTCTTGTAGTGTTGAATAGAAAATAACTTTGATCTCTATTCTCATCCACAGCTCTATACATATTGTTTTTTTTTTTAATTGTTATATTTTTTACATAATGACCTGTAATCAAAGCATCAGCTTTTAAATCTTTAGCAACTTCATACAAATCTTTAAATTTGACGGTTTGATTACATTGTACGCAAGGTATTGGAGTTTCTCCTTTTAAGTAACTTTCTATAAAATTATCAATAACTCCTTGCTTAAATTTATCTTGGTAATAAAGAATTTTATGATCGATATCTAATTTATGAGCAACTCTTTTTGCATCTATAACGTCTTGTCCTGAACAACATACTTTTGATTTAACTACTTCTTGGCTATCATTGTATAGTTTTAAAGTTATACCAGTAACATTGTAACCTTGCATTTTCATCAAACCAGCGACTGTAGATGAGTCTACCCCACCTGACATAGCTACAATTACTTTTGTATCAGACGGTTTCTTATCTAATCCAATTGAGTTTAATTCTAAATTCATGTGGTGGTATTTATACTCATTTCTATTATAAGTAAAATCAAATGATTTTAGATTTTGAACCAGGTGATAAAGTTATAAATCCTAATAATAAAGATTGGGGAATAGGACAAGTACAGTCTATTATTAAGGAAAAAGTAACTGTGAATTTCGAAAATGTAGGAAAAAAAGTTATCAATGCTAAAAATATCGAATTAGAAAAATTAGAATAAATGAAACAAATCGAAATAAAAGAAACTATTGAAAAAATGATTGATACTTTTTTTTACGCAGGGAAAGTTTCAATAGAATTAAGGGAAAAAGGATTAATAAAAGAAATTAAGGAAGATAACACACCTGTAAGCAATGGTGATCTCGAAGTTAATAGAATTTTAACTGAGAAAATAAATGATTTAACTCCTCAAATACCAATTGTATCAGAAGAAACTAATCATAATAAATCTAAGAAAGATTTAAAAAATTTTTGGCTAATAGATCCAATTGATGGAACTTATGATTACATTAATGATCTTGATGAATTTACTTTAAATGCTGGCTTAATAATTAATAATCGAGCAGTAGCAGGTATAATATATGCACCTGCTAAAAATAGATTATTTTATTCTTATGGAAAAGGTTGTTCATTTGAAATTATTAACAATAAACATATAAAATTAGACTGTTCAAAAATTTCAAAAAATAAACTTAAATTTGTGTCATATTCAAACAAACTAAAACCTGAAATTGACAAAATATATCAATCAATGAATGTTGTTGAATTTAAAAGGATGAAAAGTTCTTTTAAATTTTGTGTTATAGCCTCAAATGAATACGATGGCTATGTTGCAGAGCCTAGAGCATGTGAATGGGATATAGCTGCTGGGCATGCTATTCTTGAAAATGCAGGGGGTATAGTTACAGATTTTGAGGGAAATGAAATACTATACGGAAAAGAAAATTTTAAAAATCCTAGCATAATTTTGAAAAGAAATAGAAATATATAATGAGTGAACAATTAAGAATAATATTAATTATAATAGTTTCTGTATCAATTTTTGGATTAATAGTATTTGTGATGGTAAAAAACTATATCAAAAGTAAAATTCAGTATTATTTAGAAGAAAAGAATAAAAAATCTAAAGAAGATTTATAATTTTCAAATATTCCTCTTTATCTAGTTCCATTACTCTTCTAGATACCTCAAAATCAAATCCAGATCTTGCTAATATACCAATATCTTTTTTATAGAATAAAGGTCTATTATCTTCAGTTCTTGAAGGACCGATTCTTTTTTTTTTACAAACTTTTATGGCTGAAAAAAAATCTTGATCTTCATTATTTTCATTAATTTGTTCAATTGTATTTTTTATGTATTTTTCTCCAACCCCTTTGCTTATTAAATAATTTCTAATCTTATTTATTGATGAACCTTTTTGGATTAGACTTTTTGCTTTTGTTTCTGAATAAAATTTATCATTTATAAATTTAGATTTTTCTAAATCTTCTGCTACAATCTCGATTAGATCTGAAATATTGCTTCTTTTAACGTTATCAACTTTAGATCTTAAATATTTCTTTAAAAGATATGTTTTTAGCTGTTGTTTTGAAGGTGCAAATTTTTCTACATAATTAAGTGCAAAGTTGCGCATTTCATCAATTGTAGCTTCTAAATTTTTTTTTTTATTTTTTATAGGAATCATTATTGCATTTAATATAATATAACCCTTATGATTGAACAAATATCTGCATTTTTTACAGTAGAAATGATCTATATGTGGTTGAATATAGGTGTAATACCATTTTGGTTAATGCTTATTATTTTTCCACAAACTAAAGTTTGCGGTTTATTTGTTACATCAATAATTCCAACGTTTATTTTAGCAAGTGTTTACGTTTATCTATTATATATATTCTTTTTTGCCGGATATGATTTTGATAAAAACTTTATTTTATATTTGAGTTTTTACGATCTAGCTGAACTTTTTGAGAGTAATGAGTTTTTAATTTTATTTTGGACGCACTTCTTAGCTATAAATTTATTTTGTGGATCTTGGATTGTTAGAGATAGCCAGAGATTTTATATGCCAAAAACTCTACTCTTTTTTCCTTTAATAATCACATATCTTGTTGGTCCTTTAGGATTATTTATATACTGGGTGATAAGAATTTTTTTCGCAAAGAGAATAGGTTTGTTTGATTAACTTTATTTCTTTACCTTAAAGCCGCTGCTCTTCATTTGAGAAAAGCCACCATCTATATGTGAAATTTTTTCAAACCCCATCTCTTTCAATGATTTTGTTGCAAGAGCAGATCTTAATCCACCTGCACAAAATAAAACCATTTCTTTATTCATATCTATTTTGCCTTCTTTAAAGTAAGGACTATCCGGATCCATCCAAAACTCTAACATACCTCTAGGAATGTGATGAGAATTTTCTATTCTTCCCATTTTCTCGAGTTCTCTAATATCCCTTATATCTATTAGATTGCAATTATCACTGTTTACCATTTCTAATGCTTCCGTTGGAGAAAGAGTTTTGATTTCTGTCAAAGCTTCTGCGACCAATGTTTGTGCTGATTTAATGCTCATAAAGGTTTAATACATCATTATAAATTATAATCTACGAAAAAATATGCAAAATAAAGCTCCTAATTTCAAAATCCCATCAACCAATTCAAAACTTTTAGAGTTAAAGAAAATTAAAAGTAAATATAAAGTTTTATATTTCTATCCAAAAGATAATACGCCCGGCTGCACTACTGAGACAAAAGACTTCAATATTCTACTTTCACAATTTAAAAAACTAGACTGTGAAGTTATTGGTATTTCAAAAGACAGCATGGAAAGTCATGAAAAATTTAGAGATAAATTCAAAATTAAGTTTGATTTAGTAGCAGACGTAAAAAAAGAAGCAATTAAAGCATACAAAGTTTGGGGTAAGAAAAAATTCATGGGTAGAGAATTTATGGGGCTTATCAGAAGTACTTTTTTGTTAAAAGACGACAAAATTATTAAAGAATGGCGTTCAGTAAAAGTTAAAGACCACGCCAAAGAAGTTTTAGAATTTTTAAAAACAATTTAATAAAAAAAGGCCCCATCAATGGGGCCTTTTTAGGTTAACTTAAGGGAGTTAAATTTAGTCTCTTATTGCGTAAGCGATAACACCTGTTTCGGTTACATCTGTTCCTTTTAACTCGGCTTCTTTACTCAATCTTATACCCATTGTATTTTTCATAATTGCCCAAACAATATAGGCAACCACAAATACGAATGCATTAATTGATAATACACCGATTAACTGTGCGCTAAAGTTTGCATCAGAATTTGTTAATGGAACTGCAAGCGTTCCCCAAATTCCAGCAAACAAGTGAGCAGGTACTGCACCAACAACATCATCAATTTTGAAATTGAAAAGAAGTTTAGTTCCAAATACAACTATAATTCCTCCAATTGCACCAATGAATATTGCTGCAATAGGTGCTGGAGCTAATGGTTCAGCAGTAATTGCAACTAATCCACCAATTGCACCATTAAGCATTTGTACTACATCAGTTTTTCCAGCTAGTAATCTAGTCATAACTGCTGCAGCCAAAACACCACCACACGCTGCTAAGTTAGTATTAATAAAGATGTTTGATACAGCAACTGCATCGTCGAAAGTTCCCATAGCTAATTGCGAACCACCGTTGAAACCAAACCAACCTAACCATAAAATGAATACTCCAACTGTAACTAAAGGTATAGATGAAGCTGCAAATGGTTTCATTGGTTTTGCTGCACCTGATTTATCAAATCTTCCTGTTCTTGCACCTAATAGAATTGCACCTGCTAATGCAGCCGCTCCTCCAGTAGAGTGAACAAGAGTTGAACCAGCAAAGTCAGAGAATCCTAAAGTAGCTAACCAGCCACCACCCCACTGCCATCCCATGACAATTGGATAAATGATTCCTGATAAAATTGCTGCGAATAAGAAGAATGGCCATAATTTAATTCTTTCTGCCAGTGTTCCTGATACGATTGAGACTGTTGTAGCACAAAATACCATTTGGAAATACCAATCTGATCCATCTGCATATCCAGTATCAACAGCACTCGCGTCAGACCATGGTGTGAAAGTTCCTATGTATCCACCTTCTGGAATTCCGTAAGCTAAGTTATATCCGACCATCCAGAACATAATTCCAGCTATTGAATATAAACCGATATTTTTCGCACAAATTACAGATACACTCTTAGAAGTTACCATTCCAGATTCTAGCATTGCGAATCCGCAAGCCATAAACATGACTAGAAAACCACAAACTAAAAATAAAAATGAGTTAAAAATTGCTTGAACTTCTGCGGAGACTGTAGTTTCAGCGAAACCTGTACTTGTCATACTTAGTAAGAAAATTAAACTTACAAAAGGACTAACAAGTTTTTTTAAATGTTTTGTCATTTAACCTCCATTGTTAAAGAAAGGTTCTTATAATTTAAAATAAATAAAAACTAATGATTGTTCTTAAAAATAGATATGCAGTTTTTGCATGTAGAACAGCCTTTATTAAGAATTTTACCATTCATAATAAAGGCTGTTAAATGAGTTTTACTTGTTAAATACTTCTTTAAGTGCTTTAGCAGGCAAAAACTTTACCTTTTGAGAAGCGGCGATTTGGATTTGCTCTCCAGTTCTTGGATTACGTCCAATTCGGGCTTTTCTTTTAGCCACTTTATATGTACCAAAACCTGCGATCTTTACAGAATCGTCGTTTTTCAACGCATCTAGTATAGTATTCGTAATAGTATCAAAAGTACGCTCTGCATCGGCTTTACTTTGATTTAACGAACCAGCTAGCTTTGCTACCAATTGTTTTTTATTCATTTTAGCTCCGGTTTTAAAGGTTTATGAAAACATACTTAACAAAATCATTGATAATTCAAGCTTTTTTTTAGTATATATTTTGATCTGAATAACAACATATAGTGGTTAAAAAAGTCAATAATTTCAACGTTTTTGATAGTTACTAAAAAGTCTTAAAATAAGCCTAAATCTTTAAGGTCGTTAAATGTTGCGAAAAACATCAAAGATAACAATAAAAACATTCCGATTCGGAAAAAACCTTCTTGTGTTTTTTGACTTAAAGGACGACCTAAAACTTTTTCAAATGCATAAAACATCAGATGTCCTCCATCTAATAAAGGAATGGGAAATAAGTTAATTAATCCTAAACTTATTGAAATATAAGCCATCATACTGACAAAAGGTATAATTCCAAATTCTGCTACTTGGCCAGAAATTTTTGCAATTCTAATTGGACCCCCTAATTGTGAACTATCCCCTGCACCTGTAAACATTGATCCAAGATATTTAAGAGATGAGGTTGTTACAAAATAAACTTCATTAAATGATTGAAATAAAGCTTGCGCTGGTCCAAGTTTTTTGTGGGTTATTTGATTGTTATAAGGACTAAGTTTAATACCTACCATTCTTTTCTTTAATTTGTTTCCTAATTCATCAACACTATCGACAAAATTAGGCTTAACTTTTAAAATTATCTCTTGATCATATCTTGAAACTTTAAAGTCTAAAAATTCTGATGTTGACATTGCTATTAATTTAGAAACATCAAGAATACTCTCTACATTTGTATTATCTATTTCAATAATTACATCATTTTTTTGCATACCAGCAACTTCTGCTGGACTATCTTTTAATACTTCATCTATCACAGCTGGGGTAAAATCTTTACCCGCAAACATGTATATTAAAGTAAAAATAAACAAAGCTAATATAAAATTTGCCAAAGGTCCTCCAGCAACAATCAGTGCACGTTGATACAAAGGCTTTGTAACAAACAATTTACTTTGATCTTCTTTACTATATTTTTTTAAAAGTTCCTCTTGATCTGCCTGGGAAAATACATTTCTATCACCAAAAAATTTAACGTATCCTCCTAAAGGAATCCAACATATTTTCCATCTAGTCCCAGATTTATCATTCCATCCGAATAATTCACGACCAAAACCTATAGAAAAATCAGTTACACCAACCCCGTATCTTTTTGCAAAATAATAATGTCCATACTCATGGATGAAAACAACTACGAGAATTAAAATTAAAAAAGGAATTATATAAGTCATCAAAATCAATATAATGCTAAAATTTTTTCATACAACATTCAATTTGCCTATAATTATCAAATAAGCCACATAAATACTCGTATAATGCTTCATTGCAATAATCATTATAACATATAAGCACTTATTAAAACTGCAATTATAACCTTATATGAATAATTTTAATGAACTCAATATAGAAAGTAAATTAAAGAATTCTTTAAAATATTCAAATTTTATTAAACCAACGCCAATTCAAGCTAAAGCTATTCCAATTGCACTTCACGGAAAAGATATTTTAGGAACAGCTCAAACTGGTACTGGCAAAACATTGGCATTTACAATTCCACTATTAAATAAATTAATTATTAACAAAAATACTAAGGGATTAATTGTGTGCCCAACAAGAGAATTAGCAAGCCAGGTTATTGATACAATTACCAAGCTAACCATAAACGATATTAGAATTGGAAGCGTTCTCTTAATTGGAGGGGAAAGCATGCAGAGACAGCTAAGGCAGCTAAATAAAAGAGCTAGAATTATTGTTGGCACACCTGGAAGAATAAATGATCATTTAAAAAGAAATAGTTTGAAGTTGTCTAATGTTGATTATTTGGTATTGGACGAAACAGACCGAATGCTTGATATGGGTTTTACACCTCAAATCGAGAATATTTTAAAATTTATTCCAAAAATTCATCAAACTCTTTTATTTTCTGCAACCTTACCTAGCAATATATTAAAAATATCAAAAAAATATTTAAGCAAGCCAGAAAGAATTTCGGTTGGGTCGTTGTCAACACCAATTGAACAAATTAAACAAGAGACATTTACTCTAAAACAGGAAACTAAATATAATGAATTAATAAATCAGTTAATTGAAAGACAGGGCTCTATACTTGTCTTTGTTAAAACAAAACACGGAGCAGATAAAATCGTTAAGAAATTAAAATATGATGCACATTCAGCTGAAGCTATTCATGGAAATTTGAGACAAAGCAAAAGAGACAGAGTTATTAAAGGATTTCGATCAGGCAAAAGTAGGATCCTTATTGCAACTGATGTTGCAGCTAGAGGTTTGGATATTCCGTTAATTCAACATGTAATCAATTATGACTTACCACAAGTACCAGAAGATTACATTCATCGCGTAGGTAGAACTG
>CABZFJ010000025.1 GCA_902524995.1 uncultured Pelagibacteraceae bacterium
TGGATACCTTTGGCAATAGTGTTTTTTTTGAGCATATCTGACTTAAATATGTAATCATCAAAACCATATCCAATTTTTTTAAATTTAGTGTAACCAATCAAATCTCTTCTTATCATAATCGAACTTGTTGCAATTGATGTGTTTTTTAAAAAAGTTTCATAATTAAAAAATTTGGGAACATTAATTAATTTGCTAATTTTATCATTTGCCTTAAATGTTTTGTAGCTTGTATAGCTAAATTTCACATCCTCTTTAAGCATGAATTCTAATTGTGTTGACAGTTTATCTGGAGTCCAAAAGTCATCTGAGTCTATGAAGCAAATATATTCTGAAGACGACAGTCTCATTCCTAAATTTCTGCAAAAAGCAGGCCCCATATTTTTACTGAGCTTTTCACAAAAAAAATTTTTTTTCGAAAATTTTTTGATAATTTCAAAAGAATTATCGATTGAACAGTCATCAATTATATATACTTTATATTTATCGTAATCTTGTTGCTGTATTGAGTTAAGAGTATCCTCAATGTATTTTTCAGAATTAAAAACTGGTAAAATTATATCGATAAAATTATTCAAATTTAAATTATTGAATTATTATTAGATAGTATTTATTTTTCTCAATTTCTCCAAAATAGGTTTTTCTGTGTCATAGACTATCTTTTTTCCATCACCTAAAGCTTGCTCAAAAGCTTTTATATCTCTAATTAACTTGTTTAATCCTACAGGCTCGATAGATGCAGATTGATCACTTCCCCATAAACTTCTATCTAGTGTAACATGCCGTTCGACAACTTTTGCACCCATTGCCACAGCTGCAAGTGTGGTAGATAATCCAACTTCGTGCCCAGAATATCCAATAGGGCATTTATATTTCTCTTTAAGTTTGTGAATATACGACAAATTTAATTCATCTATCGCGCAAGGATAAGAACTTGTGCAATGTAAAATGATTAATTTATCTTCTCCAATAATTCTCGTAGCTCTTTCAATCTCATCTTCTGTGCTCATACCAGTTGATAAAATAATTGGTTTATTTGTATTTTTTGTATAATTAAGTAAATCTTTATCAGTTAAAGAAGCCGATGCGATCTTATAACAAGGAATATTCATGTCCTCCATAAAATCTACACTTTCAATATCCCAGCAAGATGCAAACCAAATAATATCTAAATCTTTACAAATTTTATCAATTTTTTGATAATCAGTTTTTGAGAATTCTAGACCTCTCTTTAAATCACCATTAGTTTTTCCAAAAACAGAATCTCTCGGTTTCATTAACTCATCTAATGAATATACCTTTTCAATTGTTCTTTTTTGAAATTTTACTGCGTCTGCGCCAGCTTTTTTACATTCCTTAATTAATTTTTCTGCATTTTTAATAGATCCGTTATGATTGATACCTATTTCAGCAATAAAAAAAGTTTTAGAATTATTATCTATTTGTTTGTTTGCGATTTTGATCATAGAGTTAAATTATTGTTCTACCTCCATCTATAACAATATTCTGTCCTGTAATATAAGATGATTTATCAGAACATAAAAATTTAACAACATTTATTAATTCTTTTTTTTCCAATAGTCTAGACATTGGTATAAGCTTAACTAAATTTTTTTTTAGTGAATTGGGCTGTTTATGTTTAACACTACCAGGAGAAATACAATTAACTCTTACATTGTATTTAGACCAATATTCAGCCATATATTTAGTAATTCCTACTATACCATGTTTTGAGACTGAATAAGTTATAGGTTTTTTATAAATAAACTTTTTATTTTTATATATTGATTGTTTTGGAGAAATTATTGAGAGGTCAGATCCTATATTTAATATTATACCATTTTTATTAATCGACATAAGGTTTCCTATTTTTCTTGATAATAAAAACACAGATTTTAAGTTTACATTAATTTCCTTATCCCATTGTTTTTCACTAAAATTTTCCAACACAAAATTTTTCTTTTTTGAAGAAAAATCAGGCTTTGAGTCGATTGATGCACTATTAATTAAAACATCGATTTTTTTGAATTTTTTTTTTATTTTCGAATAAAAAATATTTATTTGTGCTGAGTTTGAAACATCTAATTTATAAAAATGTATATTAGATGTTGTCTTTTTTAGTTCTTTTAACTTTTTTACATTTTTATCTACTAAAATTAAATTAAATTCTAGTTCCAATAAAGCTTTTATAAAAACAGACCCTAAAAATCCGGATGCTCCTGTTATAATAGCATTTTGTTTAATCATTATTTAAAATTTGTTTTATTGAATTTGAGAAATTTTTAACATTTATATTACTCATATCATATAGTGCACCTTTGAAACATTGTTGTTTAATATTACTAAAAAAATTCATAATTTCTTGATTTGAAATTTTTTTTTCTAAGTAATTATAAGAATTCTTTAATTCAGACAAATTTTGGCAGTATTTAATTAAATTTGAATTTTTATAATAAGATTCACCAAATGTTATGACATGTTTACCTAAAAGTATTGCTTCATATCCAGCTTTTGAGTTTATAGAAACAAGATATTGACAATTTTTAATTATTTCAAAATTGTTAAACCTTGGATCAATTATTCTTAAATTTTTGTTTTGAGCAAGAATTTCTTTTACCTTTTTAGCCTGAAATGATCCAACCCTTGCAGGATGTTCTTTAATAAAAATCGTTTTGGGGTAAATTAACTTACATAGTTTATCGACAAAATTTAGTTGATCATAATAATTTGAAGATCTATAAGTAATTGCAAAATCATTGGGCACATGGAGCGGAAAATATACATACTCATGCCTTATATCTTTAGAGTAATATTTTTTTATAATATTATAATTCAATATACATTTTAAATTATTTAATAAAATTAAAATATCTTCTCCGAATACATATTTAAAATTTAACAAGTATTTTTTTGATACTTTTTGAACAAATCTTTTAAAATTATGTAAATCAAATAATTTTTTTAAAGGTAACTTGAAGTGTCTGGTGTCTTTTAATGGAATAGATATTAAGTTATTTTCTTTTAAGTTATTTAAATATGGAATTAATTCAAATTTTTCGTCAATTACATTATTTTTTATTGGAATGCATTTTGTATGATTTTTAATAAAATGGACATGATTCGAGAAGAAAGAGGTCTCTAAAAAATAATGGTTTATTTTTTTTCTTTTACAAAATTCATAAATACATAAATTTGGAACAAACCCACCTATTTCTTGAATAAACAAATTATTTGGAGAATTAAATTCTTCATGATTTTCCAGAAATTCATGAATATCTAAATAATTATTCAGAATTTTAAAATTATTTCTTTTACCATAAAATACTTTTTCATGCTTAAGGATATAATTTATATTTTTTATTTTTTTTTCTTTAAGTTTTTTTTTGATATCAGAAATTGATGAAAATTTATTATTTTTTATTATATTTGAAATATCAGTAAAGATAATATTTTTATTTTTTAAATAGTTTTTACTTTCAGTGTCAAATATAACAATTTTGATTTTATAATTTTTTATATTTAAATCACTTATAACTTTGTGCCAAAATTTTGTTTGGTAAAGAGCCAAAGAAACTACAAAAATATTTTTCAAATTAAACTCCTTGATTTTTGAAATATATTAAATATCAATAATTTTATATTATAAGAATAAATTTGAATTAAAACTAATCAATAATGAAAATAAACTTTCATAAAAAAATAGGGTTTATGCAAGGTAGACTGTCCCCGGTGCATAATAAAAAAATTCAGAGTTTTCCGTGGAAAAATTGGAAAACAGAATTAAGTTTATGTAAAAAAATTAATTTATTTAGAATTGAATGGACTTTAGATTATCCAAACTTAGTTAGAAACCCTTTAATTTTAAATCCAAAAGGTACATATAAAATTCTTAAGAAATTTAAAATAAATATGAATAGTGTTACATGTGATTTTTTTATGCAAAAGCCTTTTTTTAAAAAAAATTATGCCAATGAGAAATTAATTATAGAAAAAATTATTAAAAAATTAAAAAAAAAAAAATTAATATTAGTTATTCCTTTAGTAGATAATTCATCAATAAAAAATAAAAAACAAGAAAATAAAATTATAAAGTTTTTTAAATTCATATATGAAAAACATCTTAAAAAAAGTAATTTGATTATATGTTTTGAGTCTGATTATACTCCAAATAAACTCAAAAAATTTATTTCAAAATTTCCTAGGGACAAATTTGGCATTAATTTTGATACTGGTAACAGTGCCAGTCTTGGACATGATTGTGAAAATGAGCTAAAGATCTTAAAAAAAAGGATATATAATATTCATATAAAAGACCGTAAATTTAGAGGTAAAACTATTAAACTTGGAGAAGGGGATTTTGATTTTAATTTATTTTTTAAAATTATTAAAATAATAAATTATAAAGGTAATTTTGTTTTGCAAACTGCAAGATCAAAAAGTGGTAGACATATAAATGAATTAAACGAAAATTTAAATTTTATAAAGAATGTTATCTAAAAAAATAATTATTATAACGGGATCCTCGAAGGGAATTGGTAAGGAAATAGCAAGACATTTTCTTAAATATAATACAAATTTTCTTATATTAAACAGTAGAAATGAAAACGAGTTTATAAAAAATACAAAAAAAATTCATAATATTAAATTTTTCAAGGGAGATATTTCAAAATTAAAGAATATTAATAAAATAAAAGCTTTTTTAAAAAAAAAAAAACTTAAAATAGATGGAATTGTTTGTAACGTCGGAGGTGGCTCTAATCCAAAAAATGGAGAGGAAAATATTAAAAATTATGAAGTAAATTTTCAAAAAAATTTTTTTTCATCTATTAATATTATTTATGGATTGAAAAAATTATTCAAAAAGAATGCAAAAATAGTTTGCATTTCCTCAATAGCGTCAAAATCAATTGTAGATACTCCAATAGCTTACAGTGTCGCAAAAGCTGCTTTAAATTCATTTGTAGTTAATTTCGCTAAAAATTTTAAAATAAATAAAATATGCATTACTGGTATTTTACCAGGACATGTTATGCACCAAAATAGTGTATGGATGAAAAAAAAGAAAATTAATCCTAAATTCGTAAATCTACTTATTGATAGACATATCCCCAGTGGAGAATGGATAAAACCAAAAGATATATCAGATCTAACTCATTTTCTGCTAAATCATTCCTCAAACTCATTTAATGGCACTCTAATTGATCTTGAGGGAGGAGTCACAACAAAATAAAGGAAAAATGAATATTTTAATTGTTGGTTTTGGTAAAGTTGGAAAAATTAGATATGAAATTTTGAAGAAAAAAAATTTCATAAAAAAAATATATATTTATGACCCATACATAAATAATGAAATAAAAAAGGGTATATTGTTAGATAATTTAAATAATTTAGAATTATTAAATATTAAAGCAGCATTTATATCTGTCCCAACTTTCTTGGCAGCTAAATACACAAAGTTTTTTTTAAATTTAAATATTCATGTATTTTGTGAAAAACCACCAGCAACAAAAATTAAAGATTTAAAAATTATAAAGAAAACTATAAAAAAGAAAAAAAATATCAATTTAATGTATGGCTTCAATCATAGACATCATAATAGTATTAAAAAAATTTTAGATATAATTAGAAAAAATAAATATGGTGAAGTATTATGGATTAGATCTAGATATGGTAAACCAATAGATAATAATTATCTTAAAGGCTGGAGAGGAAATAAGAAAAAATCTGGTGGTGGAATATTATTTGATCAAGGAATCCATGTTTTGGATCTTATAATCTTGTTATTGGGTAAAATTGTTAAAGTTAAATCAATACTAAATAATAATTTTATAAAAAAAAATATTGAGGATAATGCCTTCATTATTCTTGAAAATAAAAAAAAACAAACAGCTTCAATTCATTCAACACTTACACAATGGAGACATCTATTTGCAATTGAAATTTTTTTTGAAAGAGGATTTGCAGTATTAAACGGCTTAAAAACACCATCTGGGAAATATGGTCAAGAAGTTTTATCCTATTGTAAAAATTCAAAAAAACCTCCAGAAATTAAATGGCTAAAAATTAATAAAGAAAAATTTAATGTCGATAAATCATTCGAAAATGAAACTAATATATTTCTTAATAGCCTAAAAAATAAAAAAAAAATTTTGAGTTGTAATATTGATGATGCTTTATATTTAATGGAAATAGTTAATAAAATTTACAAAGAAAATAAAATGTTAAATTAATGATGTCCAAAATTTGTTTAGTAGTATTTAGAAATTTGGCTGAATTTGAATATCTTATTCCTATAATTGAAAAAAATAAATGTAAACTAGATATAATTGTTTTAGATTATTCAAAAAATGATTTGATAGAGGAAAATTCTATTCTTAGGCATTATTGTAAAAAAAATAGTATTAGTATCTTTGATATTAGAGATTTTTTAAAGAATAGATCTTTTTTTTTTAATTTACTATCACAAAAAGTAAGCTCAAAATCGATTTCAATTAAGTCGTTATTAAGTATTCTAAAAAATAAATTCACCATTGATAAATTATTCCTTTTAATAGAATACGTATTTAATTTTTTATTAAAGAAAATATACAATTTTATTTTTTTTAAAATGCAGTTAAAAAATTTTGCTAAAAATTATGATTTTGTTTTCATAGGACATAGAAATTTTAAAAGCAATTTTTTTTCTGAAGTTTTTAAGAAAATTTTTTTAAAAAAAAATTTAAAATTTATTTTTATACCTCATGGACCACATTACGTAAGAAAATTTAGTAAATATTTATCTAACACTGAAAATTTGATACTAAATGAAAACTACATAAATATTTCTGCAAATAATATAGAAAAACCTTGGCTAAATAGGCTGATTAATAAATCAAGATGCTTGAATATGGGATATCCTCCATTTAAATATAATAGTAATTATTTAGAAAAACAAAAATTTAAATCAAGAAAAAAAAAAATTTTAGTTATTTCCAGAAAATTCGATTTTAAAAAAGAAGTATCGAGAAAAAAAGATGGCTTTACAACTAACTTTAAAAGTTTTTCAGTTTTTATGGATAATCTAAAAATAATAGATACAAATAAATTTGAAATATATTTAAAACCTCATCCTACTACAGATATAAATTTATTAAGACAGTTTCTCAAAGAAAATAATTTAGATAATCTTAAAATTTTATTTGATCCAATGTTATTTTATGTAAAATCTTTTGACCTAATCTATTCTTATCATTCTAGTTTATTACTATTAGGAATAGCAAATTCTATACCTGTTATTTATCATGAAGATAAAGCAGTAAAAAAAGATCTTTCTTGGCATAAAAAATACCTGGATTTTTATAAATTGTCTTATTTGATTAAAAAAAAGAATACGAAATTGGATAAATATTTTAAGAATGCTAATCATAATTACAATTTTAAAAAATTGCATGAAAATAAATTAAAACTTTTTAAAAATTTCAAGAATTTTAGGTACAAAAACTTTTTTGTAATTTTAAACAAACAATTTAGGAAAAATGATAAAACAATATATTAAGAATTTAAATTATTTTTTTTTTATAGATAAAAATAGCAAATTCAAAGCTATTAATTTAATAATTTTTATATTTTTATCATCAATACTTGAATTAATCGCAATCTCTCTTCTTGCATTGTTTGTGCTAATATTGAGTGGTTCAAACACGAGAGAACTTATTAATTTATCTTACATTCCTGACTTTATAAACTTTAATGGATATTCATTTTTTTTTATTATCTTGATTTTTTTTGTGTTTAAAAATCTTTTTGTTTCATTGATAGAGTATAATAAGTCAAAATATTTAAGTACACTTTTTGCAAAATTTCACAAAATAAATATAAAAAACTTCTTAAATTTAAATTACTTTGACTATAAAAAATTAAAATCTTCGGATTTTAGTAAAAATATTAATTTTTCATCAGAGAGAACATTTATAGGGTTAGGTGAAGGTTTTTTTTCAATATTAAACGAATTTTTTATTTTTTTTATGATATTAATAGTTTTATCATTATCAATATCATACTATGTTTTTTTAGGTGGAGGATTAATTGCAACTATATATATAACGTTATTTATTAAAATAAAAAATATAACAAAAAATCTTGGAAATCAGTATTCAGAAAATGCAACAAAAATTTTTTCTACATCCCAAGGAATTTTTAGAGGCTTTAAAGAAA
>CABZFJ010000026.1 GCA_902524995.1 uncultured Pelagibacteraceae bacterium
CATTTATGTTTTGGTGAAACATCTGAGCTAACGGGTGCTGAAACTGTTTGTGAAAAAAGAGGAAAAACTCCTGAAGCTCAAGAAAAGTTTAGAAAAACGTGGAGTTCTTATAATGATTTCATCTTAAAAGAGGCAACAGACGATCTTTCCGAAAGTCAACCAACAGCTGGAAACATAGCTGGTGGACTTACTACAATTGAAGAAAAGGCATTTGGAAACTTTCAAAAAATTGGGAGATGTAAATTTATTGATGTACTAGGGCCAGCAGAAGAACCAACTAAAGGTCCAGGCTTATACTTTATGGATACCTCATCAGCTGCTGCTGAATGTGTTACTTTACAAGCTGCAGGAGGATTTAATCTTCACCTGTTTCCAACTGGACAAGGAAATATAATTGGAAACCCAATTGAACCAGTAGTTAAACTAACTGCTAATCCTTTGACTGCTAGAACCATGAGTGAGCATATTGATGTTGATGTTTCTAAAATTTTATCAAGAGAAATGAATTTAGATGAAGCTGGTGATGAATTAATCAAAGCCACTATAAGAGTTGCAAACGGAAGATTAACTTGTGCTGAAGCATTAGGTCATAAAGAATTTGTGATGACTAAATTATACAGAAGTGCTTAAGCTTTAAGTTTAGCTTCTCTAGCTTTGTTCCACTTAGAAATATAATTTCTTAAAATTGCAGCCCCAATTCCAAGAACTACTGCTAAAACAACTGAAGTAAGTCCATAAAATACTGGAAGGTCTTTAGAGTAATCTAAAATAAACTGTGCAATGTTACCAAGGTTTTTTGTTCCATTTACTACTGTTTCAACTATTACTTCTTCTTTAATAAAAGTGTCATAAGCAATTGCAATTCCAACTAATAATAGAAGTACTGCTAGGATTGTTTTAAATTCTGAGCTATCAACTTTTTCACCAATTTTTTGACCAAACTGAACACCAATAATTGAGCCAAGTATTAGTACAAAAACTAAAACAAGATCAATAGTTCCATAATTAAATGCATGAAGAACTGTTACGATTGCACTTACAAATATTGTAACAAATAAAGATGTGCCAGGAATTAGTTTGGTTGGCATTCCAATAATATAAATCATTGCAGGAACTAAAATAAATGCACCACCTACTCCCATAATTGCTGCAATAAACCCAACAATTAAACCAATAATAATTGGAGTAAATGCACTTTCATAAACCTTTGATTTTTTAAAACGCATACGAAAAGGTAGTCCATGTATCCAATAATGAGTATGTAATTTTTTTCTAACAACAATTTTTTTTCTAGCTTTATCAATCTCTGATACTCCTTGAATCAGCATCAAAGTTCCAAGTATAGCTAAGATATACATGTAGGCTAAAGAGATAACGATGTTTATTTTTCCAATATTTTGAAAATAAGAAAAAGTTAAGATCCCTAGTAAGGTTCCAATAGTTCCTCCCACTACAATCATCAATCCCATTTTATAATCTAATGTACCTTTTAAATAATGAGTAGTTGAACCAGATACCGATGTACCTAAAATATTGCTTGCTTCATTTGGTACTGCATAAGCAGGTGGAATACCTAAAAATATTAAAAATGGAGTCATTAAAAATCCTCCGCCTACACCAAACAATCCTGAAAGAATTCCAACTGCTAAACTTAAACCAAATATAAAGAGTATGTTAACTTCAACTTGAGCTATTGGAAGAAAATATTCCATATAATCTAACTATTCCTCTCATAATCTAAAGTCAATAATTATAAGAATAAATTAAATTAAATTTTTAAATGTTCCTAATATTATAATTGCCCAAGTAAAAAATATAAAAATATAAAGAAAAGATTTAATTATTTTTGAAAGCTGATTTGAAACTAGTAAAGGGATTTTCCTAATATTTTGATTAAAAACCTGAAGCATACTCGCGAAATACCACAAGTTTTATTAAATGCAAATAATATTTAATTTAATTTAGAAAATAGTTGCTCCAAATACTTTGACCTCATCTCCCTCTTCGCCAAGGACAAGTCTTCCTAAAAAGTCTCCAGGTATCTCTGTGCTGTTTTGTTTATAGATAACAGTTACGTACAAACCTCTTCTCAGACAGCCAATAGCCATACACCCTTCTTTAAGGCTTGAGATTAGCTTATTACTTGCCCATTGCTTGCCAAGCTCTACTTCGTTAGCCCCATAGAGCATTTGTGATGATAAATCCTTAGTAAAACCACCATAATCTTTCATGTTAGAACATCTAACCATATTATCCCAGATAGGATCAGCAATTTTAATGATTTCTTCGTCTGATTTGTCGACAATACTCATCTAAAATGATTAGGAAGCTTGCTTCTTCTCTTTATCATCTACGATATGATAAACAGGTTTTTTCTCCATTTCAAATTTTCCAGTTTCAGGATCTCTTCTAGAAAGAGTTAAACAGTGCCAGTTTTCATCATCAAGTTTCATGTGATCGCCTCTATAATAATAGCCTGGCCAACGAGTTTCTTCTCTAAATAAAGTATGATGAGCAACACATTCTGAAGTTACAGCTCTATGCTTAAGCTCCCATGCTCTCATCAATTGGTGATAATCTTCAGCTCCCACATGATCTAAGTCTTCTTGAAGTAATTTTAGTTGTTCTAAGCCTTTTTTAAGAAGATTATCGTTTGTCATGTAATTATTTGTTAATCCACCACAATATTCATCCATAATTTTTTGTAGTCTTTGTAGCCCTTGTATAGGTAAAATATAGCTAGGAGAAACAGTTCCTCCAGTAATTTCATTTCTGCCTACTGTATAATTCTCAATTGGCTTAAATATTTCTTCTTTAAGCTTCTCTAATTGTGCATCAGAAACTTCTATGTCGTCAGCTTTTTTATCTTGAATATATTTAACAGCAGCTTTAGACGCTAACCTTCCTTCTGTAAATGAGCCAGATGAAAACTTATGAGCGCTTCCACCAACTGCGTCTCCTGCTCCAAATAATCCATCAATAGTCATCATTCTATTGTATCCCCAGAAATATTCATCTGGTGCTATATCTTCTGGTCCGCTAACCCATGCTCCTGAACATGTAGCATGAGATCCCATTACATATGGTTCTGAAGTTGTTAATTCAGGGTTTGTGTATTTTGGATCAATATTTTGAGATGCCCATACAACCGCTTGTCCAACTGTCATTCCTAAGAAGTTTTCCCATCCAACTGTTTCTAAATGTGGATCTTGGAATGCTTCTTTTGTTACCATGTGTATTGGTCCACCACCCGCAGCTGTTTCTTGAATAAATGCATGATTTCTTAAACAAGTTGGTGTTGGATGATGATCTATATATTCACCAACTAATTCTTTAGTAGCTTCATACCATTTCTTCTCGTAGTTTTCGCCATTAGCGTTTTGAGTATATGTTTTTAAATGGAGGAAATATGCTCCAACTGGACCATAACCATCTTTAAATCTACATAGCACAATTCTATTTTCCATTTGAGTCATTTTTGCACCTGCTTGAATAGGTAGTGCGTAAGCAGATCCATTACTCCAAGGTGCATACCATGTTCTACCCATACCTTCACCAACCGCTCTTGGTTTAAATATGTGCGAAGCTCCCCCAGCAGAAACAATTACCGTCCTTGATTTAAATACATGAAAATTTCCAGTTCTAACATTAAATCCAACTGCGCCAGCTATTCGGTTTGGATTTTTTTCATCTTTTAAAAGATGAGTAATCATTATTCTATTATAAATTTTATCAGCAGATTTTTTTGCAGCTTCAGCTACAATTGGCTTGTAACTTTCGCCGTGTATCATAATTTGCCATTTACCTTCTCTTTGATATCTTCCAGTTTCTTTATTTTTCATCATTGGAAGACCCCATTCATCAAACATGTGAACAGTTGAGTCTACATGACGAGCCATATCATAACCTAAATCTTCTCTAACAAGACCCATCAAATCATTTCTAGCGTACCTTACATGATCTTCTGGCATATTCTCGCCCCACTGCATTCCCATATAACAGTTAATAGCATAAAGACCTTGAGCAACTGCCCCACTTCTATCTATGTTTGCTTTTTCTACACAGATTATTTTTAAATCTCTTCCCCAGTGTCTTGCCTCAAAGGTAGCGCCTGTTCCAGCCATACCTCCACCGACAACTAGTACATCACATTCTTCAATGATTGTTTTGTGCTTAGCCATTAATAATAAACGCCTTGCTTAAATGAATTCTTATCTAAAGTTGGTAAATCTTTTTCAGTATTTAAACCATGTGGCTCATTATATAAAATTTGTGAATTAATCTCTCCTTGATTTGGAGTATCGCCTTCAGCTAATTTTGGTATAAATTTTCCCCAAGGTTTTGTTGTTATTGGTGAAACAAAATTTTTCTCTGTACCATTTCTAAATTTAATTCTCCAAGAAATAGTTCCTTTTTCCTCTTCTCTTCTAACTCTAACACTATGACCCATTGGAGCAAAGTCAGCATATCCTCTTACATCAATTGCATGATTAGGACAGGCCTTAACACATGAATAGCATTCCCAACAAAAATTTGGTTCTATATTTTTTGCTCTTCTAATAGTTTCGTCTATGTGCATGATATCTGAGGGACATATATCCACGCAATGACCGCAACCATCACATCTCGTCATATATACAAAAGTTGACATATCTACTTATTACCTTTCTTTAAAATTTTATCAATCATATTAATAGTGCTTTGGTGCCTCACGTTTAATTCCAAGTCCAAATTGTTCTGGTGCATCTGCAGGTGGAGGTAAATTATCTCTTGAACCATCTGCTTCTGCTAAATTTTTTTGAATTGCAGCACCTGGTTTGTAGAACATGTGAGCAAATTTAGACCAGTAAACTCCTCCAAATAAAACTATGTTAGCAACTGCAAACAAAATTAAAAATAAAATACTTAAACCAGTAGATCCTGAATATTGGAAATAGGACCAAGCTAAACCAAACGTAGAAGATAATACTAAGGCTAAAACGAATAAATCTGCTTTTATAATCCTAAAAACTGAGTGAGCTTCAGCAGATACATCTACTCTTAAAAAAAACCAAAACCAATAAGCTCCCAAACAAGTTAAAATTGCACCAGCGTGCCAAATGATTGGCCATATAGATGGGGTTACAGCATTAGGGGATGAGTATCCAAATATCATAACACCTGAACCGATCCAAAATAGTATTGTTCCATACATTCCTAATACATGCGCAAATCTTCTTTTACCCAAACCTAATTCAGATGTAGTTCCAATATCGTGTACTACTGTTTTTGATATTATCGCTGTTTTCTCTCCAAGACTTAATTCTCTACTTGCTGCTTTTTTTGCTTTTTTTGCATTATTAAAAAAGTATTTTACGTTTTTCTTATGAATAATATCCATCAGTGTTCCAATCACTACTAACGCTAACATAAACAAAACAAATGCTTGCAAAGCAATTGAAGGAACTGTCGAAGAAAGGACAGCAAATGGATTTGTTGTGAACATATTATTATCTCCGCTAAATATAATACTAATTTAAGTTCTTAATCTATAAAAAATATTAGTTCAACTGACTAATAATCTCATCTAAATAAAAAAATGTTAGTAAAAGTTACTTTTTCCTTGCATAATGCTGTTTAGCAGAGATTACAGCTCGTACACCACCTTGGGGATTTTTAACATCATTTTTTCGTCTTGGAATCAAATGAATATGACAATGATTAATAGATTGTCCAGCAACCTTGCCGGAGTTAGTACCAATGTTAAAACCCTTCACAGATTTATCGATCTTTTCAATTTTTTTTTTTAATATTTTTATTAGTTTATTGCATGCTAGGATTTCTTTTGAAGTTAGATCAAAATAATTTTTAACACACCGCTTTGGAATTATAAGTGAATGAAATTTCGATACAGGGTATGTATCAGTGGTTACATAAGCGAGTTCGTTTTCAAAAAGATATTCCTTTTTTTTTGTAAAACAGAATATGCACGGATTGTTAGGATTTCTCATAAATAATTACTC
>CABZFJ010000027.1 GCA_902524995.1 uncultured Pelagibacteraceae bacterium
AATCAATGCAGATGGTTGCCATTTGGGTCAGAATGATATGGATATAATTGATGCAAAGAAAATTTTGAAAAAAAAAATTATTGGGATAACTTGTCATAATTCAATCAAATTAGCTAAGAAAGCCTTTTTAAATAAGGCAAATTATATAGCAATTGGTGCATTTAATAAGTCAAAAACAAAAAGAGTTAAGCATATTGCAAACTTAAATACATTAAAAAAAATAAGAAAATTTATAAAAATACCTATTGTTGTTATTGGAGGTATAAATGATGAAAATTATAAAAAACTTTTATTGAACAATGCAGATTTTTTAGCTATTTCAAGTTACGTTTGGAAAAATAATAATTATAAACCGTATCAGGCAATTAAAAATTTTTTATGAAAATTAATGCAACTGAAATAAAAGTGGGAATGATTTTAGAGCATAAAAATGACTTATGGGAAGTGCTTAAAACAAGCCATGTTAAACCTGGTAAAGGAGGTGCATTTGCACAAGTAGAAATGAAGAGTTTGGGCAAAAATACTAAATTAAATGAAAGATTTAGATCAAATGAAACTGTTGAAAAAGCTTTAATGGAAGAGGGCAAATTTAATTTTTTATACAAAGACGATAGCGGATATTATTTTATGCATCCAGAGACTTTTGACCAAATAAATACAGCAAAGGAAGTGGTGGGAGATAATGGAAAAATGTTAAAAGAAAATCTAGAAATCACAATTAATTTTCATGATGAAAAACCCATAAATATTAGCTTGCCTAACCAAATTGATTATGAAGTAAAAGAAACTGATGCTGCTTTAAAAGGACAAACAGTGTCATCTTCTTATAAGCCAGCGAAACTTGATAATGATTTAAATGTGCAAGTTCCTCCTTTTATAGAAGCAGGAGATAGAATTGTAATAGATACTAGAACCTTAGAATATGTAAAAAAATTGTAAAATGAATACAATTTCTGCAAATTTAAATTTAATGATTAAGGCATGCGATAAGGCATCAAGAATTATTATAAGAGATTTTGGGGAGGTCGAAAACTTACAAGTATCCAAAAAAGGTCCAAGAAATTTCGTAACAAAAACTGATAAAAGAGTAGAAAAAATTTTAATAGAAGAACTTGGTAAATCTAAAAAAAACTATTCATTTATAACCGAGGAAACAGGAAAAATTTTAAATAAAAATAGAGATGTATATTGGATAATAGATCCTATTGATGGTACAACAAATTTTTTGCATGGAATTCCTCATTTTGCAATTTCTATAGCTCTACAAAAAAATGATGAAATTATATCCGGATTAATTTTTGATCCTATAAAAAATGAAATTTTTTACGCAGAAAAAAATGGTGGATCATTTTTAAATAATAATAGAATAAGGGTTTCAAAAAGAACTAAGCTTGAGGAAAGTCTATTTGCTACCGACAATGTTGGTTTGAAGTCTATCTATCCCAAGCTTAGTATGAGAAGCACTGGATGTGCAGCATTAGACTTGGCTTATGTAGGGTGTGGAAGACTTGATGGTTTTTTCCACAACTTGATTAATTTATGGGATATAGCAGCTGGAAAACTCATTGTAGAGGAAGCTGGAGGGAAAGTTAATGATATAAGCGATTTTAATATTAATGAAATTAATATAAGGGCAGCGAGCTCACATATTTATGATAAAATGCTTAAAAAAATTGATAACTTTTAATTGTTTTTAAAATAAACTTTGTTATAAGGCTGGCCATGAAAAAAAAATTGCATCCAGAGTACCATACAATTAAAGTTGAAATGACAGATGGTACCCAATTTGAAACAAGATCAACTTGGGGATCTGAGAACGATGTTTTGAAACTTGAGATTGATCCAAAATCTCATTCTGCTTGGACAGGTGGAAAACAAAAAATTTTAGATAAAGGCAGAATAAGTAAATTTAATAAAAAGTTCCAAAACTTTAGATCAGAAACAAAAAATTAATGTCTAAAGCTCCTTTAATGCCAATGGCAACTGCTGTGTGGTTAGTTGAAAATACAACATTAACATTTAAACAAATAGCTAATTTTTGTAAATTACATGAAGTTGAAATTCAAGGTATAGCTGATGGAGAAGTTGCTAAAGGAATTGTTGGTTATAACCCAATAATTTCTGGACAACTAAGTAGAGAAGAGATCGAATTATCATCTAATGATGAAAATAGACCTTTAAATATAATCAATGAAGAAATTAAAATAAGTAATGAAGAGAGTAAAGTAAAGAAGTATGTTCCTCTGTCAAAAAGACAAGATAAGCCAGACTCAGCTTTGTGGCTAATAAAATATCATTCATTATTAAAAGATTCTCAAATAGCTAAATTAGTTGGGATAACTAAAAATTCTGTTGTATCAATAAGAAATAAAAGTTATTGGAACTACAATAATTTAAATGCGAAAGATCCTGTTGCTATGGGTTTATTTAGCCAGAAAAATTTGTCAGACGCAATTTCAAAAGCTGAAAGAAGAATACAAAAAGAAAAGAAAGAAAAAGAAAAATCAAACTTATTAAATAAAACTTCAAATTGAAAATCATGGACAAACAATATTTAAAATGCTACGTAGTTTCTTTTTTAGGAGGTTGTTATTAAAATAGAAGTCAAAGATAATAATGTTGAACAAGCATTGAGAGTTCTCAAGAGAAAACTCCAGAAAGATGGGTTTTTTAAAATAATAAAATTAAAGAATAATTACGAAAAGCCATCTGAGAAAAAAAAGAGAATTCTTCAAGAAAACATAAAACGAGTGAAAAAACTCAACAAACTTAAGAATAGAATTTAGATCGCGGGGTGGAGCAGCCTGGTAGCTCGCAAGGCTCATAACCTTGAGGTCGGCGGTTCAAATCCGTCCCCCGCAACCAATTTCTTAGATTTTAAACTTAGATTTTTTTGTATCGGCTAGAAACCCTCTAACAGTATCTGTTGTAAGTTTGTTAAAAGATTTCCCAAATTTTTCAATTTTATCAATTATATTAGGTGGTACAGTTATAATATCACATTTTAATTGTTTGGCTTGGATATAATTGTAAGGTTCTCTTGTGCTAGCCCATAGTATTTGAACGTTTTTATTTTTTTTTACTAATTTAATACTTTTTTTAAACTCTGGAATTGGATCTTTTCCAACATCTGACATTCTTCCTGCAAAAATAGAAATTATTACTTTGGTTTTTTTGTCAATTCTAGATAAAATTGTTTTTGTTTGTCTATGTGTATAAACAGCAGTAATATTTAGCTTTATTTTTTCTTTATTTAACTTTGAAATTACATTCCCCATAAATTTACCTTTTGAATTACAAATTGGAACTTTAACAAAAACATTATTACCTAATTTATTAATAATTTTACCTTGTTTAATCATATCAGCTTCATCATCAGCAAAAACTTCTAAGGATATTGGTTTTTTGGTAATTTTTAAGATATCTAGGCTATAAGATTTATAATCTTTAGCTCCAGCCTTTCTCATCAGCGAAGGATTTGTTGTAAAACCTTTTACTATAGATTTTTTTGCAAACTTTTTTATTTGATTTTTATCAGCAATGTCACAAAATATTTTTGTCAACTTACAAACTTTTAACTATTTCCTCGGTCATTTTTTTAGCATCTGCAAAGAGCATCAAAGTGTTATCACGGTAAAATAAATCATTATCAATACCAGCATAACCAGGTGATAAACTTCTCTTTACAAATAATACAGATTTACTTTTTTCAACATCTAACACTGGCATTCCATATATCGGGCTTTGTGGGTCCGTTTTAGCAACAGGATTGGTAACATCATTAGCCCCGATAACATATGCTACATCACAATTTGCAAAATCATTGTTTATCTCCTCAAGTTCAAAAACTTCATCGTAAGGAACATTTGCTTCAGCAAGTAGCACATTCATGTGCCCGGGCATTCTACCTGCTACAGGATGTATGGCATAAGAAACTTTTACACCATTTTTTTTTAATGCATCAACCATTTCTCTTAATGCATGTTGAGCCTGGGCTACTGCCATTCCATATCCCGGGACAATTATAACTGATGAAGCATTTTTCATTAAAAATGCTGCGTCATCTGCATTACCGTTTTTAACAGGTTTTTGTTCTTTGTTACTGCTTGAAGTAGATTGATCGCTAGCACCCCATCCACCAAGTATTACATTAAAGAATGATCTATTCATCCCTTTACACATTATATAAGAAAGAATTGCACCAGATGAACCAACTAGAGCACCTGTTATTATTAGGGCTGTGTTTTCTAAAGTAAAACCTATGCCTGCTGCTGCCCAACCTGAATAGGAATTCAACATTGAGATTACTACAGGCATATCAGCTCCACCTATAGGAATTATTAATAGCACTCCAACTAAAAAGGAAATTAAAACTATAGTCCAAAATAAATTATTTGATTGATTTTTGCAGAGAAAGAAAATTAATACAATTATTGATAATCCTAAAAATAAATTAAGAAAATGCTGACCTTTAAATGTAATTGGTGAACCAGACATAATTCCTCTTAACTTCAAAAATGCAATTATTGATCCAGAAAATGTTATTGCTCCAATGGCTGCACCAAGTGACATCTCAATCAAGCTTGCGAGTTTTATGCTTCCAACTACACCAAGATTAAAAGCATCAGGTTTTAGAAAAGCTGATATAGCAACGAAAACTGCAGCTAAACCAACTAAACTATGAAATCCAGCTACCAATTCTGGCATAGCAGTCATTGGAATTCTAAATGCTATAAATGATCCTATTGATCCACCAATTAATAGAAAAATTAAAACATAAAAAAATCCTATTCCAAAATTTCCAACTGATAGAAAAGTTACAACTATAGCTATTATCATTCCAGTTATCCCAAAATAGTTTCCTCGCCTTGATGTTTCTGGCGAGGAGAGTCCTCTTAAAGCCAGTATAAAAAGTATTCCTGATATTAAATAAAAAATTGCTGATAAATTGGCTGACATAAATTATTATTTTTTTTTCTTATACATTTGCAGCATTCTTTGTGTAACTAGAAATCCACCAAATATATTAACTGCAGCAAGTAATATAGCTAAAAATCCAAATATATTAGAAATTTCGAAAACTTTATCAAGTGACCCAACTAATGCAGCAATTATTGCACCAACGATAATTACTGATGATATAGCATTTGTGACTGACATTAATGGAGTATGCAAAGATGGCGTTACACTCCATACGACATAATATCCAACAAAAATTGATAATATAAATATACTTAATCTAAATATAAAAGGATCTATTTCCATAATCATTTAATTTTTGTTTTTTCTATTATTTCATCATCAAGATTAATGACAATTTGTTTTTTCTCTTCATCGTATAAATTACTTATAAAGTTAAAAACGTTTTTAGCATACAAGTTTGATGCAGAAACTGGAAGCTTATTAAGTATGTTATTTTCTCCAAAAATTTGTACACCATTGTATTCAATTTTTTCGTCTACTTTGGTTAATTCTGCATTCCCACCCTGGGATGCTGCAAGATCATAAATTATTGAT
>CABZFJ010000028.1 GCA_902524995.1 uncultured Pelagibacteraceae bacterium
ATATAGAAGAAGTTGCAATCAAATCTCCTCAGAAAATTTTAACAACAAAAGTAGATTTAGATAACGAAATATCTGATGAAAATTGTAATAAAATAATAAGTATTTTTAATTTAGACGAAGAAACAAAAGAACAAGGAATTAATCTAATCAAATCAATATATAAATTATTCATAGAAACTGACGCTAATTTGATTGAAATTAATCCTTTAATTTTAACAAAAGAAAAAGAGTTGATTTGTTTAGATGCAAAAATGAATTTTGATGGAAATGCTTTATTTAGACATCCAGAGCTAATTGAGTTGAGAGATTTTAATGAAGAAGAAGAAACAGAGATAGAAGCTAGTAAGCATGATTTATCATATATTAAACTTGATGGAACAATTGGATGCATGGTTAATGGAGCTGGGCTCGCAATGGCAACTATGGACATAATTAAATTATATGGAAAGGAGCCAGCAAATTTTTTAGATGTTGGTGGTGGGGCTTCTAAAGAAAAAGTGGCGGCTGCTTTTAAAATAATATTATCAGATAAAAATGTTAAAGGAATATTGATAAATATTTTTGGCGGAATAATGAGATGTGATATTCTTGCTCAAGGTGTTGTGGATGCTGCAAAAGAAATAAAAATGAATGTTCCTTTAGTTGTAAGATTAGCTGGAACAAACTTTGAAGAGGGAAAAAAAATACTTGATAATTCAGGTCTTGAATTAATTTCTGCATCTGACTTATCAGATGCTGCCAAAAAAATTGTAGAGGCTATTAAATAAATGTCAGTTTTAGTTAATAAAAACACAAAGTTAATTTGCCAAGGTTTTACGGGTAGCCATGGAACTTATCATTCCGAGCAAGCAATTAAATATGGAACAAATTTAGTTGGTGGGGTTACACCAAAAAAAGGTGGTCAAACTCATCTAGATAAACCAGTGTTTAATACAGTAAAGGAAGCAGTTGATAAAACTGGTGCCAACGCTACCATGATTTATGTTCCTGCGAAATTTGCATCTGCAGCAATCATAGAGGCCATCGAAGCTAATTTAGAATTAATTGTTTGTATTACTGAGGGAATACCAGTTCTTGATATGATTAAGGTCAAAAAAAAATTACATAACTCAAAATCAAGATTAATCGGTCCTAATTGCCCTGGGATAATCACTCCTGATGAATGCAAGATCGGAATAATGCCAGGCAATATCCATAAAAAAGGTTCAGTAGGTATTGTATCAAGATCTGGAACTTTAACTTATGAGGCTGTCGCACAAACAACGAAGAATGATTTGGGGCAATCAACATGTATAGGCATAGGTGGTGATCCAATAAATGGCACGAACTTCATTGATTGTTTAGATTTATTTTTAAATGATGAGGAAACTAAATCAATTTTAATGATTGGTGAAATAGGTGGATTAGCTGAAGAAGAAGCAGCAGAATTTGTAAAAAATCATGAAATAAAAAAACCCATGGTTGGTTTTATTGCTGGAGTTACAGCACCACCAGGTAGAAGAATGGGACATGCAGGTGCCATAATATCAGGTGGCAAAGGTGGAGCTAAAGATAAGATCAAAAAATTGGAAGATTGTGGTATAGAAGTAGCCACATCACCTTCAGAAATTGGAAAAACATTGTTAAATAAATTGTCCAATTGAAAACAAAATTTAGTATTATAATAAAATAAAATGAGTTCTCCTAAAAATCTGGAATATAAAAAAACATCATTTCTAAATAAGGCCAATAGTGCATTCATTGAAGAGATGTATGTAAAATTTATAAATAAAGACCCATCTCTCTCTGAAAGTTGGATTGAATATTTCTCAAGTGTGGATGAGGATATGAAGATATTAGTCGACGAGATAAATGGACCGTCGTGGAAGCCTTTTTCAAAAAAAATAAATATAGAGGATGTCGAGAAAACAGCCAAAGAAAATGAAAAGATCAAAGATAACTCTAGCAAGTTTAATTTCCAAGTAATTGCAAATTCAAATAAAAATTCAATAAGTGCTGTAGCCTTGATAAGAGCTTATCGCTTAAGAGGACATCTATTATCAAAATTAGATCCTTTGGAATTGATGAAGTCAGAATATTTAGACGAATTACATCCTGAGTACTACGGTTTTAAAAAAGAGGATTATGAAAATGAAATTTTTTTAAACGGAATAATAAATAAAAAAAGTGCAAATATTAGAGAAATACTTAATTTTTTAAAAAAAACTTATTGTGGTCCTATAGGTTATGAATACATGCATATTTCAAATCCAACTGAGAGAATGTGGTTTAGAGATAGGGTTGAAAAAGACGAAAATGCACTCAAGTTTACAAAAAACGGAAAGCAAGCAATTTTAAATAAATTAATACAAGCAGAGGGATTTGAAAAATTTTTAAACACAAAATATGTTGGTACTAAAAGATTTGGTTTAGATGGTGGAGAAAGCTTAATACCAGCTCTTGAGCAAATTATAAAAATTGGAGGACAATCTAAAATAAAAGAAGTTAAAATAGGAATGTCTCATAGAGGAAGACTAAATGTTTTAGCAAACGTTTTACAAAAATCTTATAAAAGAATTTTCAATGAATTTGCAGGCGAAATGGATGGTTCAGAAGATGGTGCAGGTGATGTTAAATATCATTTAGGCGCTTCCTCTGACAGAGAATTTGATGGAAACCCTGTACACGTTAGTTTAACAGACAATCCTTCACATTTAGAGGCAGTTAATCCTGTTGTTCTTGGCCAAACTAGAGCTAAACAATTTTTTCACAAAGACAAAGAAAGAAATAAAGTTATACCAATATTAATTCATGGTGATGCTGCGTTTGCTGGACAAGGAATAGTTGCAGAGTGTTTTGCAATGTCAGGGCTTCCTGGTCATAATACTGGAGGGACAATCCATATTATTGTTAACAACCAAATTGGATTTACAACAAGCCCAAGATATGCCCGATCTTCTCCTTATCCTTCCGACATAGGTAAAATGGTTGATGCACCAATCATCCATGTTAACGGAGATGATCCTGAAGCAGTAGTTTATGCAACTAGAATAGCAACTGAATTTAGATTAAAATTTAACCGCGATGTTGTAATTGATTTAATTTGTTACAGAAGATTTGGACATAATGAGGGAGATGAGCCGTCTTTTACCCAACCACTTATGTATAAAAAGATTAGATCTCATCCATCTACAATAAATATTTATGGTAAAAAGCTTGTAAATGAAGGCCTTTTTTCCAAACAAGATTTAGATCAACAAATTGTTGATTTTAAAAATCTATTGGATGACCAATTTAAGAATGCAAAAGATTATAAACCTAAAATTAGATGGTTTGAAGGAACATGGTCCAGATATAAACCTGAGAGAGGTAAAGATAAAAGAGGTACAACTGGATCAGATTTGAAAATTTTAAAAAATATTTCTGACAAAATACATGTTTTTCCATCTGATAAAAATATTCACAAAACTATAAAAAAAATCATGGAAAACAGAAAAAAAACTATTAACCAAGGCTCAGGTATTGATTGGGCAACAGCTGAGGCTTTAGCATTTGGATCATTATTAGCTGAAGGTTATCCAGTAAGGTTAGTAGGTCAGGACTCCGGTAGAGGTACCTTTAGTCAAAGACACTCAGTTTTAAGAAATCAAATTGATAATTCAAGGTACATACCCTTAAACAATATATCTAGTAGCCAAAAAAATTTTGAAATTGTAGATAGTTTTTTATCTGAACTTGCAGTTTTAGGATTTGAATATGGATACAGTTTAGTAGAACCGAACACATTGACTATTTGGGAAGCTCAATTTGGTGATTTTGCAAATGGTGCTCAAGTAATTATTGATCAATTTATATCATCTGGTGAAAGAAAGTGGAAGCGAGCGTCAGGACTAGTTATGTTACTACCCCATGGTTATGAAGGACAAGGTCCAGAACACTCCTCTGCAAGGTTAGAGAGATTTTTACAATTATGTGCAAATGATAATTTACAAGTTATGAATTGTACAACTCCCGCAAATTATTTTCATGCTTTAAAAAGACAAATGCACCGTGATTTTAGAAAACCTTTAATTATGATGACACCTAAGTCACTTTTAAGAAATAAATATTGTATATCAAATTTAGAGGATTTTAGTAAACAAAATTCTTTTCATAGAGTACTATGGGATCATGCTAGAGATACTAAGCAAAAAGGTTTTATTAAGTTAAAAGAAGATAAAAAAATTAAAAAAGTAATATTATGCTCTGGAAAAATTTATTTTGATCTTCTCGTGGCAAGAGAGAAACTAAAAATTAATGATGTGATTTTGTATAGAATTGAACAACTATATCCTTTCCCTGCAAAAAGTTTAGTTAAAGAGCTAAAACCATTTGCAAAAAATGCAAAATTTTATTGGTGTCAAGAGGAGCCCAAAAATATGGGTGCTTGGTTCGCTGTTAGAGAT
>CABZFJ010000029.1 GCA_902524995.1 uncultured Pelagibacteraceae bacterium
TACACTTAAACTTTTTCTTACTGGAGATCCGATATCAGGATCTTTAGCTCTCATTAAAGAATATTTAACATCTGGAGCATCAAAAGCTGATCCATCATGGAAATATATTCCTTTTCTTAAATTAAAAGTCCATTCAGTTGCATCAGAATTAGCGCTCCAATCTGTTGATAATGAAGGCGATGGAACACCGCTCATATCAGGTCTTACTAATCTATTTTGTGTTTTGATGACAACTTGAAATAAACGCCCTTTTGTTATGGCATCTAAGTTAGTATCTTTTCCAAATCCAAGATCATGTGATACTTTAAAAACTCCACTTGATGCATTGGCAATAGAAAAAGATAGTATCAGAGACATAAAAGTCGCTGAAAAAACTTTAAGTATGTATTTCATAAGTTCCCTCTTTTTCTTTAGTTGTTTAAATAATTAAAAAGATAACAATTCCAGAACTAGATAACAACATGCAAAAAGTAGTGATTCATCTAGTAATTGAATAGATATTTTAATTAATATACACTTTTTCAATATTTATAAATGCAAAACGAATTAAACAAAGTCAGATTTTCAGTAAAGCCCATAAAATCCAATAACAATAAAGTTGTTGAACTAGCACGAACTGTCGGGGTACATCCACTGGCATATCAAGAACTTCCTTATGATCCTGAGTATTCTTTTTATGCTGGAAGATTAAATCCAGAAGTGCTTTCACACGCAACAGCTGATGAAATGTATTGGAAAGTAAGACAAGAGATAATATTTCGTCATACCGGTGAACATCCATATGAAATATCAGGTCCAGATGCAGAGAAACTTTTACAAAAAATATTCACAAGAGATATTTCAAAAGTAAAAGTTGGAAGATGCTCATACCAATTTGCTTGCTACAACGATGGAGGAATGATTACGGATGGTGTTTTACTTCGACTTGAGGAAAATAAATTTTGGTTTGCTCAGGCTGATGGTGATCTTTTTTCATGGTATAAAGCTCATAGTGATAATCTTAATGTAAAAATTTCTGATCCAGACGTTTGGGTAAGTCAAATCCAAGGACCAAAATCAATGGATCTTTTAAAAGTTTTAAGTAAAGAAACTTTTCCTGAAAATTGGAAATATTTTGATTGGAAAGAAATAACAATATCAAATGACAAACTAATCATAAGTAGATCAGGTTTCAGTAATGAACTTGGTTGGGAAATTTATTTTAGAAAAAATAATAATATTGAAAAAATTGGAGATCTCATTCTTGAAGAAGGAAAAAAAATGGGAATGATACTCACAGGTACCCCTGGCTTCAGATGCAAAAGAATAGAGTCAGGTCTGTTATCAGCTGGGCAAGATTTTAATCATAAAACAAATCCATATGATGTTGGTTTAGGCAAATATGTTGATCTAAAAAAAAATAACTTTATTGGAAAATCTGCTTTGGAGATTGCCGATAAAAAAAAAAGATGTTGGGGCATAAGAGTGGAAAATGGAACTGCATTTAAAGGAACTTACATAAAATTGAATAATGAAGTAGTTGGAAAAATTACATCAAGTACTTGGTCACCTTTTCAAAAATGTGGTGTTGGAATAGTTTTAATGAATTCTACAGACTATAAACCTGGGTTAATTGTTGATGTTAATTGTAATGATCACACAATACATAAAGGTGAGATATGCTCCTTGCCAATGTATGACTTTAAAAATGAAATTGTAAGAGGTTTAAAAATCGATATTCCAACTAGTCCTTCACCGTGGTCAGGAATAAAAAAGTAATAATAGCTATTGGTGGTGGAGGATTTACACATAAGTCTGATGAAGATTTGGATGAATATGTTGTAAATCGAATTAATAAATCAAACATTAATATCGGTTTTTTACCTACAGCTAGTAATGATAATCAAGAAAAGACTGATCTATTTTATGAAAGATTTAAATCACAAAAATTCGAACTATCTCATTTTAATCTCTGTTCAGGTGCGGGAGGTTTTAAAGAATGGCTTTTAAATAAAGATTTAATTTATATAGGTGGTGGTAATACCTCTGAAATGATTAATCTTTGGACAAGACATAACCTTACTAAAGTTTTTAAAGAAGCATATGAAAAAGGAATAACTTTGAGTGGAGTAAGCGCAGGTGCAGTTTGTTGGTTTGATTGGATATTATCAGATTCTGCTAGTGGAAAACTAAGTCCTTTAAAAGGAATAAATTTTATAAGTGGAAGCTGCACTCCACATTCTTCAGATAATACTCGGCTTCGAAAATTTATTTCTGAAATTAAAGATGGAAATTTGCCCGACGGAGTGGCTATTGATGATGGAGTTGCTGTGCTTTTTATTGACGGAATTCCTTCAGAGGTTTATTCTTCAAGAATCAATCATGACGCTTATTATGTGACTAGACGTGATAAGATTAGTTTGAAAACATATATAGAGAAATTAAATGGATAATATTAAAGCCAGTAATAAGATTTTTAGTATTGAAGACGCAAAAAAACTCTCGAGGAAAAGATTGCCAAAGCTAGTTTACGATTTTATAGATGGTGCATCAGGAGATGAAAAGTTGTCTGAAATTAATAGTTTCGCTTTAGACCAAATACGGCTTGAGCCAAGAGTTCTAAGAAATGTAGAAGAAAGAAAACTAAAAAAAAATATTCTAGGATTTAACTATAACTATCCTTTTGGATTTGCTCCAATGGGTATGACAAATCTCTCATGGCCAGGTGCAGACTCTATGCTAGCAAAAGAAAGTGCAAGAAATAATATACCGACTTGTGTATCGATGGCTTCCACAACTACCTTAGAAAAAATGTATGAACTTTCAGAGGGTCATTCATGGATTCAACTTTATATTTTTCAAGATGAAGCTTTTGTCATGGAATTACTCGATAGAGCAGAAAAAACTGGCTATGAGGTTGCTATACTTACTGTCGATGTTCCAGTTTTATCAAGAAGAACTAGAGATGATAAAAATGGATTTTCATATCCATTTAAAATTGGACCTAAACAATTTTTTGATTTTGCAACCCATCCTGTTTGGTCAATATCTACATTGCTTAATGGAATACCTAAACCAATGAATTACGAAACTTCAAAAAGTGGAAAAGGTATTTTTAAAAGAAAAGAAAGTAGAGGAAAAACAGATTGGGAAACCTTAAAAAGAGTAAGAAATAAATGGAAAGGCAAATTAATTATTAAAGGTGTCATGTCATCGGATGATGCAGTTAAAATTAAAGAAATGGGTGCTGATGCTATCCAAGTTTCAAATCATGGAGGAAGACAATTAGATAGTGCCTCGGCGGCAATAAATATTTTACCTTTTATTAGAGAGGCAGTAGGAAATAATTTTCCAATTATATTTGATAGTGGAATAAGAAGTGGTAGTGATATTGTAAGATCATTAGCTCTAGGTGCAGATTTTTCAATGATTGGAAGACCTGTAATGTATGCTATGGGAGCTGATGGAGCTAGCGGGTTAAGAAGAATTGTGGATATAATTAAAGAAGAGGCTAGCACAACGCTAGGTTTGGTTGGATTAAATGATATTAATGAAGTTTCTTCTGATATAATAGAACAGAAACTTTTTATGAATACAACTTACTAATATGAAAAAAAAAATAAGAGGTGGAGCATTAATTGCAAGAGCATTAAAAGATAAAGGCATTAACAAAGTTTTTACTCTATCTGGTGGATTTTGTAATCCTGCAATTGAAGGTTTTATGGAATGTCAAATTGATGTAGTAAATTGTCCTCATGAACAAATAGCTGGACACTTAGCAGATGGTCACACAAGAATCACAAGAAAGCCATCAGTATGTTTAGTTGGCCCAGAAGGTTTTGCAAATGCGGTACCATCAATGATGGAAGCATGGGGAGAAAGAACACCAATAATTTATATAACTGGATCAAGTAGTTTGAAAAGACAAGGGTCAGGCGGCTTTAAGGAAATTGATGATGTTTCTATAGCCGCTCCTCTTACAAAATATAGCGCTAGCATTACAGATGGTACAAGAATTAGAGAATTTGTTGATAAAGCTTATAGAATCGCAACCAATGGATATCCTGGAGCCGTTCATCTAAGTTTACCAGTAGATATAATGTTCTCATCATTTGAGGAAAATGTTGGATTTGAAGAAAGACCATTTTCTCATAAAGCAAAACCAGTTGCTAAAGCATGGCCAGATCCTATTGCTCTTTCAAAAATACTTGA
>CABZFJ010000030.1 GCA_902524995.1 uncultured Pelagibacteraceae bacterium
GGGTAGTGATAATGACTACGAGTTTGAACCAGATGAAGATGAGATTTTAAGTAATTTATTGCCAAAAAATATTTCAACGCAAATATTTAAAGCAATGTTAGAGAATTCTGCAAGCGAACAAGGTTCGAGGATGACAGCAATGGATAATGCAACTAGAAACGCAGGCGAATTGGTTGATAGGCTTACAATTGAGTATAATAGAAGCCGTCAAGCAGCAATAACAAAAGAGTTAATTGAAATTATATCAGGAGCAGAAAGTTTATAATTATGAGCAAAAAAGGACACATAACACAAGTAATTGGTGCAGTCGTTGACGTAAAATTTGATGGAGAACTGCCAGAAATATTAACAGCTTTAGAATGTAATAATGGAGGTAATAGATTAGTTTTAGAAGTTGCACAGCACCTTGGGGAGTCAAGTGTTAGAACCATTGCTATGGATAGTACAGAGGGACTCAAAAGGGGTGATGAAGTAAAAGATACAGGTGCTCCAATTCAAGTTCCAGTAGGCCCAGAAACGTTAGGACGAATTGTAAACGTAATTGGTGAACCAATTGATGAGAAAGGACAAATTTCTACTAAAGAAAACTGGCCAATACATCGACAAGCTCCTTCTTTTAATGATCAGTCTACAGAAACAGAAATTCTAGTAACGGGAATAAAGGTAATCGACTTATTAGCACCTTATGCCAAAGGTGGAAAAATTGGATTGTTTGGCGGAGCAGGAGTTGGAAAAACTGTAATTATAATGGAACTTATAAATAATATAGCTAAGGCCCATGGTGGATTTTCAGTATTCGCTGGAGTGGGAGAGAGAACTAGAGAAGGGAACGATTTATATCACGAAATGATCGAGTCAGGAGTGATCAAGCCAGAGGGAACTGGATCTAAAGCAGCATTAGTTTATGGACAAATGAATGAGCCTCCAGGAGCTAGAGCTAGAGTAGCTTTAACTGGTCTTACTGTGGCAGAGTATTTCAGAGATCAAGAGGGCCAAGATGTTTTGTTTTTTGTTGATAACATTTTTAGATTTACTCAGGCAGGCTCAGAGGTATCAGCTCTTCTGGGAAGAATACCTTCTGCGGTTGGTTATCAGCCTACTCTTGCAACAGATATGGGGAACCTGCAAGAAAGAATTACAACTACTAATAAAGGTTCAATCACATCAGTTCAGGCAATTTATGTACCTGCAGATGATTTAACAGATCCAGCTCCAGCAACTTCTTTTTCACACTTAGACGCAACGACTGTACTTTCAAGACAAATTGCTGAATTAGGTATTTATCCAGCTGTCGACCCTTTAGATTCTACTTCTAGAATTTTAGATCCGAGAGTTGTTGGTGATGAACACTATCGAGTAGCAAGATCTGTTCAGAAAATTTTGCAAACATATAAGTCTTTGCAAGATATTATTGCAATTTTAGGAATGGATGAGCTATCAGAGGATGATAAACTTACTGTTGCTAGAGCTAGAAAAATCCAAAGATTTTTATCACAACCTTTCTTTGTGGCTGAAGTATTTACAGGATCTCCAGGCAAACTAGTAGATTTAGAGTCAACTATTAAAGGGTTTGACGCAATATGCAAAGGAGAATATGACCATCTGCCTGAAGCTGCTTTTTATATGGTTGGCACAATAGAAGAAGCAATAGAAAAAGCTGAAAAAATGGCAAAAGATGCAGCTGCTTAATGAGTAATCTTTTTAATATAGATATTGTTAATCCAGAACAATCTTTTCTTTCTAAAGATAATGTATTTGAGGTTGTAATTCCTGCTGTAGAAGGAGAGATTGGTATTCTTAAAGACCATATTCCAATTATCTCTTTTTTAAAACCAGGTATAATTAGAGTATTTTCTGAGTCTGAGGAACAAAACTTCTATGTTGAAGATGGTATTGTCGAATTTAAAAATAATACATTAACTGTATTAACTAGTTCAATTTTTGATTTAAAAGATGCTAATAAAAATTTTGTATCTGAGTCGATAAGCAGTGCTGAAACTGAATTATCAAAAGATAATATTGATGATCAAAAAAGATTTCTTTTAAATCACAAAGTCGAAGTTCTAAAATCTATAAGTATTAATTAACTACTTTTTCGAGTTCTTTTTGAATTTCTTGGTAAACATGAAGTTTAAAATCTACAACCTTCGTAGTTAAATCTTTAATATCTATCCACTTCCAGTCTAAAAATTCAGGATATTTAGTTCTAATGTTAATTTCATTTTCCTCTCCATTAAACTTAACAATAAACCACTTTTGCTTTTGACCCTTATATTTTCCTTTCCAAATAATTCCTAAAAGGCGATCAGGAAGATCGTAAGTTGTATATTTGCTTATTTCTTTAACTAGTTCTACTGACTTTATGCTTGTTTCTTCTTTAAGTTCCCTTAACGCTGCATCAAAATAGTTTTCACCTTCATCAATACCACCTTGAGGCATCTGCCAAAAATCCGCAGGATTATCAATTCTTTTTGCTACAAATATCTTATTTTCTTTATTTAAGACTGCGATGCCTACACCATTTCTTAATGGAAGTTTTTGAAATTTTTCTTTCATTCTTAACCATTTAATAATTTAAGAGCAAATTCCAACTGGTTATCGGTATCTGTATTTATTCTAAATCCATCTGAACCTTCAGTAATAACTATATCCGGGTTTACACCTACTCTTGAAATCGATTTACCTGATGGAAGATAGTATTTAGATACAGTAAGTCTTATGGCACCTTCATTTTCTAAAGGAATAATTGATTGGACTGACCCTTTTCCATATGTACTCTCTCCCACTAATATTGCTCTTTTGTGATCTTGTAGAGCTCCTGCAACAATTTCAGATGCTGATGCGGACCCATAATTAATCAGAATAACCATTGTTTCTCCATCAATCATGTCTCCTTTTTTTGCAAACCATTTTCTATTTTCATATTTCCTTTTACTTTTTGTTGAAACTATTTCTCCATTTTCTAAAAAATAATCTGAAATTTTTATTGCTTGAGATAACAATCCACCAGGATTGTTTCTTAAATCTAATATGTAATTTTTAATTTTCTTATTTTTCTTAAATTCTTTGATTTTATTTTTTATTTGTTTACTACTGTTCTCATTGAATGATGTTAATCTTATATAAGCTGTTTGATCATCTTTAATTTCTGACTTTACAGATGCAACTTGTATTATTTTTCTGGTAATTGTAAATATAAGTGCTTTTCTTTCTCCCCTTCTTCTAACAGTAATCTCTATATCAGATCCAACTGGGCCTCTCATTAATTCTACAGCTTCAGATAGTGTTTTTCCTTGGACTTGAACATTATCAATTTTGACTATGTAATCTCCTGCTTTAACACCAACCTCCTCAGCTGGTGAGTTATCAATTGGAGAAATTACTTTTACGACACCAGCCTCCATACTAACTTCAATGCCCAATCCTCCAAATTCTCCGCTAGTCTCAGTTTGCATATTTTTAAACGAGTCCGGAGACATATATGCTGAATAAGGATCCAAAGATTGCAAAACGCCATTTATAGCAGCATCCATTGCTTCACTCTGATTTACTTCATCAACATATTCTTTATTAATTTTATCTAAGACTTCACTGAATAAATCAATTTTTTTGTAAATATCGTTTTCATTACTCAAAATTGGATTTGTAAATATGAAAAAAAATAAAGAAGCTATTAAGTATACTTTTTTCATATAATCAGTTTTTCTTTAGGAATTAATTCTGACCACATTTTTTCTAATTCATAAAATTTTCTTTTTTCAGGATTGAAAATATGAACAATTAAGTCTATTCCATCTACAAGCTTCCAATCATTGCTATCTTTTCCTTCAATTTTACAATTATTCACACCGTTAATTTTCAATTTTTCAAAAACTTGTTCAGATAAAGCTTGAATATGTCTTGATGATGTACCGCTAGCTATAATCATGAAGTCTGCAACTGATGATTTTCCTTCGAGATCTATTGAAACTATGTCTAAGGCTTTATTAATATCAAGCGTTTTGATTATTTCATCTTTAAGAGCTGATATTTTTTCCATTAATTAAGTTTAGAGTATCAAATTTTTCTTAATTGAGAAGATGAAATATTGACTTTATTAAACTTTATAAATTCAACTGCTTTTTTATTATATTTCTTAAATGATTTAGAT
>CABZFJ010000031.1 GCA_902524995.1 uncultured Pelagibacteraceae bacterium
GTGCCATGGGTATATGGTGCTCCAAAGTAGGTATCCCAGGTATCTAAATGGGCATCAAAATGAACAAGTGATACGGGTCCATTATTCTTTTTGTTGGCTGCTCTAAGTAAAGGCACAGCAATTGTGTGATCTCCTCCAAGACTTATTATTCCTCCAACTTTATTTAATAAATCATTTGCCCCTACTTCAATTTGTTTAATGGCTTCATCAATATTAAATGGATTGCAAGTAATGTCACCTGCATCTGCAACTTGTTGTACTTTGAATGGTTCTACATCATAATTTGGATGATAATTAGTCCTTAAATGTCTAGATGCTTGTCTAATACTTTGTGGGCCAAATCTTGCACCTGGTCTATAACTTGTTCCTGAATCAAATGGAACTCCAACAATAGCAACATCACAACTTTCTACATCTCTTAGTTCAGGTAATCTTGCAAATGTGGAAGGGCCCGCATATCTTGGCACTTCTGTGCCACTAACAGGCTGAACAGGTTTTTTAGTCTTTGTCATTTTAGTAATAAGAATATTATTAAAATGATCCAGAAAAAGGGATAATAGAAATATATATATTTTTTGGCAAACATCTTAGGCACCGACTCATGATCTCTATTAATATTTTTTTTTCTTTTTCTTTTTTTCATTAAATAAATCCTATCACATTCATATTATATCTAATATCATCAAAATAATTAAAATGAGATATATTATATTAATATTTATATTATTTTTTAACTTTTCTCATGTAAATGCAGATGCAATATATAATTTAATTAAAATTCCTAATTTAGAAGTTTATAGGGTTGATAATTTAAATGGTATCAAATATTTGGTATCGAAAAGAGGTTTTGTAATAGGTGATACAAATAATATTAAATGTAACGGCATAAATAATAGTGATTTGGATCGTGAATTTAATACAATTCAAAATAATCTGAGGGATTATAATTCAAATTTCTTAAGGAAAATAAATTTGAAGTTTGTAGTTCTTTGCAAAAACTTAGAAATTTCAGGCATTAATACAGGAGGTATACCAGATAATAAATTCAGGACTTTAATTTTAGACTTAACATTTAACCGAAATTATTTTGAAAGAATGATCCATCATGAAATATTTCATATGATTGATAACAGTTTTCCCGAGCTTTTTAAAAAAAATAAATGGAGTGAACTTAATAATAAAGATTTTTCTTACGCATCATGTTCTACATGTACTGATTTATTAGGTTTAGATTTAGAAATTACGAAAGGTTTTTTAACAGAATATTCAATGAGCACAGCTGAAGAAGATATGGCTGAAATTTATTCATTATTAAAAACAAATTTTAAAGAAATAGATTTATTAATTAAAAAAGATAAGATTTTAATTAATAAGAAAAATTTCTTAATTAATAGTCTTAAAGAAATTGATAAAAAATTTATTTTTTGAATGATTAAAAAAATCAAACCATCACTATTAGAAAAAATATTATTTATTTTTTTGATTCTGCTTATTATTTTAACTTTAGGTTCATTTTATGTATTAAATAATAAATGTCTTTTTATAAAAAAAATTGATTTAAATAACATTAATTTTAAAGATAAAAAGAATACTGCGATTATGGAAGTTGAATGCGGTAACGTTCTAATAGAATTAAATCCTAATATTTCACCAAATGCTGTAAATCGATTTAAGAAGTTAGTAAATGAAGGTTCCTATAATGGTTCAGCTTTTTATAGAGTAATAGAAAATACCTTAATACAAGCTGGAGATATTGAATATGGAAATGTATCTAATCTAAATTACTCTAAAGTAGGAACTGGTAAGTCTGGTTTAGGAACAATTAAATCTGAACTTAGTAGTAATTTTTTATTTAATGCTGGCTCTGTAGCTTTTGCTAGAAAAGATAAGTTCGATACTGAGGATAGTGAATTTTTTATTACTTTAATAGATATACCAATATATCAAGGTGAATATACTCCAATTGGAAAGGTAATTGCTGGAATGGACTCATTAAAAAAAATTAAAGTTGGAAATAAATCAACTTATGTATTAAAACCTGATTATATTAAAAGTCTTAAGTTATTAATTAACTAACGGTTTTCCAGTAGATAATGTGTGTTTAATTCTATCTTGGGTTTTATTTGACTCAATTAATTTCATAAAGGCATTTAACTCTAATTGAAACAACTGATCTTCCGAAAGAGTTTTGTCTATTGTTGTATCACCACCACTTAAAACATTCGCCAGTTCTGTTCCAACCATCATTCCATGATCTAATATTATTTTGTCGTTGTACAATTTTTCTAACATACCAATCATTTTGTCTTTTAAAGATTTGCCAGATAAATTAAATGTGCATTCTTTTGGGGGATTAAATTCTTTATTTTGATCCAAAATTTTCCTTGCTTCAGTTAATAAACTATTTCTGCTCATAACTTTTTTATTTTCAGGCATTAAATACTTTAGAGGTTCGGCTTCTACTGGAGATGTTGCGGTTTTTGCATAACCAATTATATCAAAAACTTTTAAAGGTGCAAAATCTGGATCATTTTTTGCCTGATCTGTTTGAGACCATCTCCATAACATTTCTTTACACCCTCCTCCAGCTGGAACCAAACCAACCAATGTCTCAACTAATCCAATAACAATATTTGTATGAGAAGCAACAAAGTTACTTTGAACTAAAACTTCAAAACCCCCTCCAAGTGTAAGACCTGATGGTGCTGAAACTACAGGAAATTTTGAGTATTTTAAGTGTTTACATGTTTCTTGGAAATATCCGACAAATTTTTCAATTGATTTAAAGTCACCTTTATCTGCAAAATTCATAGTATATGTTAAATTCACACCAGCAGAAAACTGCATACTTTCATTTATAATTATCAATGGTTTGTCTGTAGCGTTTTTTAAAGAGTCCATTGAGTCATAATCTAAAGCGTTTGCTTTAGTTGTAAATTCGACAATGTTAAATTCAGGAAATCTATAAATTTCAGCAGAATTATTTTTATCAAGTTTAAGGGCTCTTGGTTTAATTTTTCCTAAAGTTTCAATTTCGGTATATTGTTGTCTCTCACCATAAAAATTTTCATCTTTAGATTTTGATAAATTTTCTAAAAATTTATTTCCCTCGAAATTATCGATTTTTTGAAAAAAATTATTTACTCCAATTTCTTTTAACATTTCAAAAGGTCCTCTAGACCAATTGAAACCTAGTCTCATTGCTTCATCAATGTCATTAAATTTGTCTGTTATGCCAGGGACTAATGAAGAAGAATATTTTATTATTTTTGAGATTACTGACCAGGCATAATCACCGTATTTATCATCACGATTTATTAATTTCTTTAAATCAACTTTTTCAGATTTAATGTCTATTTTTTTTGAAGGAGAATACTCTCCCGTTTCAAGATTGATGGCCTCTAAAATTTTTTTACCACCTTCTTTATTCATTCTATAAAATCCACCTTTTCCTTTTCGACCAGTATATCCAGTTTCTATTAATTTTTTTACAAGCGGCATTTCCTTTGCTACAGGTTGAAATGAATCATTTTCAGGTAATTCTTTAATAAAACTTTTTAATACATCTGCCATTAAATCAATACCAATTAGGTCATACAACCCAAATACTCCAGTTTTAGGTATGCCCATTGGTCTACCAAAAACAGCATCTGCTTCTTCTACGCTAAGTTTCATATTAAATGCTTCAGTCATTGCAATTTGCATTGCATATACTCCAATTCTATTACCTAAAAATCCTGGTGTATCATTGCAGATAATTGCACCTTTGCCTAAGTCTATTTCACAAAAATCTTTTAAAAGTTTAACTTTATTTAAATCACTTTCATTACTTTTTACTATTTCCAGTAAATCCAT
>CABZFJ010000032.1 GCA_902524995.1 uncultured Pelagibacteraceae bacterium
TAAAGATCCTATCAAAACTATTGGTGTTGGGGATAATCATAATGATATAAACATGCTTAAAAATACTGATATTCCATGCTTAGTTTTTAATCAGCATTTTAAAACAACTAACTTAAATATAAAAAAATTAATAATTTCTAGTAAGCCATCTCCCCAGGGCTGGGCTGATGTGATCAAAAAGGCGGTACTTAAAATTAAATAATATGATTAATACCTGCCATGAGTGAATTTTCACAAAATGGAATTGTCTCAACATTGCATGATTTTGGGACCAAATCCACCAAAGAAATAGAAAGTGAACTATTAAAATTTTCTAGTGAGAGAAAAATGGAATTAATTTTACCATGTCTTTTCTCAGAAATTGAAGGTGATGCTTTACCCAATATCGTTTCAGAAATAAAAAAAACTAATTATTTAAATCACATAATTATAGGTCTTGATAAGGCTAACGAGGATCAAGCTAGAAAGGCATGGACTTTTTTCGAGCAACTTGAAACACCTTTTACAATTTTATGGAATGACGGACCCAATTTAAAAAAGTTAGATAAAGAATTAAAAAAAAAGGATTTAGCCCCAAGTGAAAAAGGTAAGGGTAGAAATGTATGGTATTGTATAGGAATGTCCATTGCTAGAGATACGGCAAGATCTGTGGCTTTACATGATTGTGATATAAAAACTTATGACAGGCGAATGCTAGCTAAATTGTTTTATCCTGTTGTAAATCCTCTTTTTAATTTTGAGTTTTGTAAAGGATATTATCCAAGAGTTGCTGATGGTAAAATGAATGGCAGAGTTGCAAGATTATTGGTTTTTCCTTTAATGACAGCTTTGGAAAAAACTATTGGTAAAAGTGATTATCTAGATTTCATGAAATCCTTCAAATATCCTCTCGCAGGGGAATTTTCATTTAGACGTAATGTTTTACCTGAATTAAGGATTTCCTCTGACTGGGGTATAGAAATTGGAATTTTATCAGAAATGCAAAGGAGTTATTCTCCACAAAACATATGTCAGGTTGATCTTGCAGAAACTTACGATCACAAGCACCAGAAACTATCTATTGATGATGAAACAAAAGGTTTATCTAGAATGTCTATAGACATAATAAAAACTTTTATTAAAAAATTAGCTACACAAGGACATTCTTTTAGTAGAGAAAAATTTAGATCTTTAAAAGCAACTTACTATAGGTCAGCTTTAGATTTAATTGATATATATAGAAGTGATGCACAAATGAATGGTCTAAAATTTGATTCTCACACTGAAGAGAAGGCAGTAGAACTTTTTGCAATAAATATAATGAAAGCTGGTGAAGCATTTTATTTAAATCCTATGGATACACCATTTATTCCAACTTGGAGCAGAGTTAAAAGTGCTATTCCTGATTTTTTAGACAGACTTCAAGATGCTATAAATGAAGATAACAAACAATACATTTAATTTTCCTTTTTATTACAAACAAAAAATAACTTTCTTGGAAAAGAGCCCTCTTCGAAATAATCAATAGATAAATTTTCATATCCGTTTATCAGATTTAGAATTTTTTTTTTTGAAAAAAAATGAATTATAAAACCATCAATTTCGTATAGATCTTCTCCTCTATAAATACCTTTTTTATAATCTCCATCGTCAGTATTTCTTACTGTATAAATATTTATTCCTCCTGGTTTTAAAATTCTATGAATTTCACTATTAATTTTGTTTAAATCTTTCTGAGTTAAAGCCATGCAATAAAGCATATGAGAGTAACAAGCATCAACTGAATTACTTTCAAATGGTAATTCCTCTCTAATATCAAATTGTAATGTTGATATTGAAGATTTTAGATTTTCTTTTTTTATTTTTTCATTGATAACTTTAATACCATTTTCACTATAGTCTAATGCAGTCACATTTACCGAATTCTTTCCAAAGTAAATAGTATCTCTACCTAGGCCCGCTCCCAACTCAACAATTTTAGAATAATTGTTTTCTTTAAAAATATTTAAAGCTTTTTTTGCAGGTAAACTTGGTTCTAAACCAAACATCTCAGGCTTATTTGAGAAATTTATTTCCCAATGCTGAGATTGTTGGTTTAAAATATTTTTATCCAATTTATTTAGAAGGATCTGGAACCTTTCTCAAATAAGGTTTCACAGTTTCCCATCCATCAGGATATATTTTTTTCGCCTCATCATCTTTAATGGCTGGCAAAATAACAACATCTTCACCTTTTTTCCAATTAGCAGGAGTAGCTACTTTGTGTTTAGCTGTTAACTGCATAGAGTCTATTGCTCTTAAGATCTCTAAAAAGTTTCTTCCAGTTGCCATAGGATATGTAAGATATAAACCAATTCTCTTATCAGGTCTGATTACAAAAATAGTTCTAACAGTTTCATTGTCAACTGCTGTTCTACCCATTGATGTTGTGCCGGCATCACCTTCCAACATATTAAAAAGTTTTGCAACTTTTAAGTCTTCATCAGCTATAATTGGATAATTTGGTTTTGTGCCAGATACATCTTTAATATCATCTAACCATTTTTTATGATCCTCTACTCCATCTACGCTTAAACCAATCACTTTTACATTTCTTTTATCGAACTCGTCTTTCATCAAACCTAAAGCACCAAGCTCTGTTGTACAAACTGGTGTAAAATCTTTAGGGTGTGAAAAAATAACTCCCCAACTATCACCTAGCCATTCGTGGAAAGAAATATCACCTTCAGTAGTTTTAGCTTGAAAATCAGGACACATACTATTTATTTTTAACATTGTCTTCTCCTTATAAAAAAATATTATATGAAAGATTGTTTTACTAAGCAAACTTTTATAAAGTAAGGCAATTATGATATTTGAACAACTTTTTGATCAAAAATCTTCTACATACACTTATATAATTGCAAGTGGAGAAGGTAGAGAAGCGCTTATAATAGATCCTGTTATTGAGCATTCAGATGAGTACTCAACTATTTTGAAAAATTTAGATCTTAAACTTGTCAAAGTAATTGATACACACATTCATGCTGATCATATTTCAGCATTAAACGAATTAAACAAAAGAACAAACTGCATAAGAGTTATGGGAGAAAAATCTAAATCAGAAGTTATTGATCTTAGAATAAAAGATGGTGAAAAAATTAATGTTGAAGAAGTTGAACTTCAAGCAATTTATACTCCTGGTCATACTGATTGCTCATATAGTTTTTTGATGAATGATAGAGTATTTACTGGAGATACACTTTTAATAAATGGAAGTGGTAGAACAGATTTTCAAAATGGTAATGCTCACGATGCTTACGACTCTATATTTAATAAATTATTAAAGTTACCTGAAAAAACTTTTGTATTTCCAGCCCATGACTACAATGGTAAGAAATTTTCCACTATTGAAAATGAAAAAAATAATAATCCAAGATTACAAGTAAGCTCGAAAGAAGAATATGCAGATATAATGAACAATCTAAATCTTGCAAATCCTAAAATGATGGATGTCGCAGTTCCAGCTAATGTAAAAGGGCTTACTTTAGACAATATTAATTAACTTTAAATTTCAACATAAGTAACTATATAGGCTGTCTATGAATGACTTTTTGCAATCTATTATTGACAGAGATCCTGCTGCAA
>CABZFJ010000033.1 GCA_902524995.1 uncultured Pelagibacteraceae bacterium
ATAAACGATTTCTATTTATTCAAAGCTGATAATAAAATTAATTTAAAAAATTCAGTTAATGTGAATTCTTTTATTGATTTATTGTTTAAAAAATTTAAAAAAAGACTACAAATCAACACTTTTTTAGATAAAGAAAAACTTTTTAGGTATCAGTAAATGTTTAATGGAATAGTTTTTAATAAAGGCAAAATAACAAGTATTACAAAAAGAGAAAAAGGAATAAATATCTTTATAAAATCAAAACTAAGATTAACAAATAAGCAATTAGGCATATCTGTTTCCTGTGACGGTGTTTGTCTGACGCTAATATCCTTTAAAAATGGTATTTCTGAATTTTATTTATCAAATGAAACGATTAGAAAATCAAAATTTAAAAAATCTAATGTTGGTGACTATGTTAATTTAGAATTACCTTTAAAGTATGGACAAAATATTTCTGGTCATATTTGTCAAGGTCATGTTGATACTGTAAGTAAAGTCACAAATTTAACAAATGTAGATAAATCTACAATTTACGAATTCAGTATCGATAAAAAATTTTATAAATATTTAGTTGAGAAAGCTTCAATCCTAATAAATGGTGTGTCTTTAACTATAGCCAAGATAAAGAAGAATAAATTTGAAATTTGGGTTATTCCACATACATTAAAACTTACAAATTTAGCAAACATTAAAAAAAATGATTTAGTTAATATTGAAATAGATATTTTATCTAAATATGTAAAAAAATTCTTTAATGATAAAAAAAAAATTTAGTCCAATAGAAAAAATTATTTCTATCTCAAAAAGAGGAGGAATGTATATTCTTGTTGACGATGAAAATCGAGAAAATGAGGGTGATTTAGTATTTAATGCAAGTGATGTTAATTCAAAAAAAATTAACTTTATGGCAAAAAATGGCAGAGGTTTAATTTGTCTAACACTAAATAAAAATCAAGCAAATAAACTTGGACTAACATTTATGGCTCCTGTTAATCAATCGAGAAATCAAACAGCCTTTACCATTTCAATAGAGGCCAAGAAGGGTATAACCACAGGTATTTCAGCTAAAGATCGATCACGAACAATAAAAGTTGCTACAAAAAAAAATGTTTTAAAAAAAGAAATAGTTTCTCCTGGTCATGTATTTCCAATTATTTCTCGAGAAGGAGGAGTGCTAGTTAGAGCCGGTCACACAGAAGCATCTGTCGACATAGCTAGACTTGGTAACAAAATTCCAGCTGCTGTAATATGTGAGATTATGAATGAGGATGGCTCGATGGCAAAAGGTGATGACTTATTAAAATTTGCAAGTAAACATAAACTTCATATTGCAAAAATTGAAGACTTAATCTCATACAGACTAAGAAAAGAAAATCTTATTAAATTAAAAAAAACATCTACAATTAATTTAAATAATCAAAAATTCAAAATTTATGTTTTTGAGAACTCAATTGATGGTTCTGAACATTTTGCATTAGTTAAGGGTAAAGTTAATAAAAGTAAATCACCAAGAGTTAGAGTTATTTCATCTAATGTAGTTCAAAATTATCTAATCAATCAAAAACTTCCTAACTCATTTGAAAAAACTCTAAAATATTTTAAAAAATACAGCAACTGTGTAATGATTTTTATAAGAGACCCAAACCTAAAATCTGTTACCCAAACGCTTAAAGAATTTAAAGACAAAAAGTCTAAAACAAATGAAAAGGATCAATTAATAAAAAGTTATGGTATTGGAGCTCAAATAATTAAATCTTTAAAAATAAAGAAAATGATATTAGTTACTAGAGCTCTAAAAAAGGTTGTTGGGTTAGATGGTTATGGTATCAAGATTATTAAACAAGAAATAATAAAATGAAAAACAAAGTATTAATTATACAAGCAAACTACTATAAAGATATTTCAACTGCTCTTCTTAAAAGTGCTAAGAATGAATTAAGGAATTTTGCAAAAATAAATATAATTACTGTTCCAGGTGTATTTGAGATACCTATTGTTATTTCTAAAAATGTAAAAAAATATGACGGTTTTATTGCACTTGGATGTGTGATTAAAGGTCAAACACCTCATTTTGATTTTATATCTAAATCAACCACTGATGCAATTATGAATATATCTGTGGTGTATAAAAAACCTGTTGGCAATGGAATAATTACCTGTTTAAATAAAACCCAAGCTATAGCACGTGGCAAAAAGGGTAGAGAGGCAGCCAACGCAGTTAAAATAATTTTATCGTTATAGAATGCCACTTCATTTTAGTAAAAAAAATAATCCAAGAGTTATTATAATACAGAAGCTTTATAGTAAGTATTATAACAATGAAATGGAATTAAATTTTCCAAAACATCGTTTCAAAAAATTTATAAAAGATGTAGTCAATGGCACAATAGAAAGAGATGACATAATTCACGAAGAAATTATCAATCATTTGAATGAAGATTTAAAAATATCAAACCTAGATAAAGTTTTTCAAGTAATAATAAAAAGTGCGATTTTTGAATTAATGTATAAACCAAAAATTTCTTCAAAAATAATTATCAAGGAATATCTTAACGCTTCCAATTTCTTTATTGATTTATCTCAAACAAAATACTTGAATGCTTTGCTTGATAAAATTTCAAAGAAATTAAGAAACTGATGAATGAAGAATTCTTAATAAATAATTATATAAAAAAATTATCTAAAAACAATCCATCTTCACTTAACTTAAATGATGATGTTTTTTTTGATAAAAATAAAAAATTAGTTATTTCTATCGATACATATAATGAAGGTATACACTTTTTAAATTTTAAAAAACCAGAACTTATAATAAGAAAGATTATAAGATCATCTATATCAGATATTTATGCAAAAGGAGTAAAGCCAAATTACTTCTTTTTAGCTAGCTCAGGTAACAAAAAACATTTCACAAAAAAAAATATGTCATCAATTAGCAAATCTTTATTCAATGAACAAAATAGATTTAATATTAAATTATCAGGTGGTGATACTACATCCTCAAAAAATCTAAGTTTTACAGTTATGTGTTTAGGATATTCCAATAAAATTGTTTATAGAAATAAAGCAAAAAATGGAGATGATATTTATATAACAGGCAATATAGGTGATAGTTATATTGGTTTAAAAGCTTTAAAAAAAAATATTAAGTTAAACTCAAATCAAAAAAAATATTTTGTTGATAAATATTATTCGCCTAATTTACCTATAAAATTTAGCTCACATCTTTATAAAATTGCAAATTGCTCTATGGACATTTCTGACGGTTTAGTAATTGATTTGAATAAATTAATAAATAAACAAAAATTAGGATATTTAATTGATATAAATAAAATCCCAATTTCACGTCAGTTAGAACAACTTATTAAACAAAAAAAACTTAAGAAATTAGATTATTTATTCAATGGTGATGACT
>CABZFJ010000034.1 GCA_902524995.1 uncultured Pelagibacteraceae bacterium
TCCTCCAAATGCTCTTAATGAAATGCAAAATGCAATTATTGAATTTGATAATCTTCAAAAAACTGAGCAAGGCAGTCTAAGATTAATTGATATTCTTTTTTTTCCAGCAGGAACTATCGTTGCAAGTGGTCCTAGTTGTTCTGAGCAAGGTTCCGGTAGATGGTTACCAAAACCGTCTGATACACTTAATAAATTTATTTTAATGTCTAAGCCAAGTGTGGGTTACAAGAATATACCACTTCTTTGGATTGATATGATGGATGTAAGCCAGATAATTGGCTTTATATTGCCAGATTGGATAGCTGATGTTCTGCCTGGAGAATATCCGGTTCATACTAAAGATGGTGTGGTTAAGCAAAATTTTAAAGGAAAAGTTTTAAAAATTGTAACAGGTGATTTTAAATTATTTAAAATTCCAGTTCCATACGGCCATATTTGGGACTCCTTTTTAAGAGTTTTCCTAGGATTAGTGTTTGGAATATTGATTGGTGTTCCATTAGGACTCTTCATGGGTTTGAATAGATTTGCTAAAGGATTTTTTGATCCATTGATTGAGCTCTATAGACCAGTGCCTCCTCTTGCATGGGCCCCATTGATAATTTCAGTTTTGGGAATTGATAATACTGGAAAAGTATTTTTATTATTTATGGTTTCACTATCTATAATGATTATTTCAGCTAGAGCTGGAGCATCTGGAACACAGTTATCTAAAATACATGCTGCACATTCACTTGGTGCTTCTAAAAGACAAATACTTAGATATGTTATTTTTCCAAATTCTTTACCTGAAATTTTAACAGGTATTAGAGTGGCGGTTGGTATGTGTTGGGGAACTTTAGTTGCAGCAGAATTTTTAGCAGGTACAACCGGAATTGGATTTGTAGAAAATGTTGCCAAAAAGTATTTTCAATATGAAGTAATTTGGATAACCATTTTTATTATGGGTATGTTGGGTCTTCTATTTGATATAACTTTAAGAAAAATTATAGATAAAACAATTCCTTGGAGAGGAAAAGGTTAGCAATCAATCGTCAAGCAAGCGCAATTCTTTTTCGTCAAATTTTAAATAAACATTTTCTCCAACGTTAAATATTTCGTTTGTATCACTAGAAACGACATAAATCTTTCCGACTTTTGAATTGACTATATATTGATAACTATTTCCAACGAAAGATGCATTGTTTACAGATGCATGAATTGAGTTTTCTTCAGGATTTTTTAAAATATTAATTTTTTCTGGTCTTATAGAAACAGAAACCAAGCTTTCTAATTTTTGTAGACTTTCAATATTAATTTTCATTTCAGCTAGCTGAAGCTCATAAATATTATTATTTTGATTAATAATTTCAGCTTTAACAACATTTGCATCTCCAATGAAGTTGGCTACAAATTTAGTTTTAGGGAAGTTATACAATTCCTTTGGACTACCTTGTTGGGCAATAACAGCATTATTCATTACTATAACTTTATCGGAAATTGCTAACGCTTCCTCTTGATCATGGGTTACATAAATTGTTGTTACACCAAGTTTTTGTTGAATTTCTCTTATGTCTTCTCTTACTTGCCTCCTTAATTTTGCATCCAGGTTAGACAAAGGTTCGTCAAAGAGTAAAACTTTTGGTTTCAGCACAATTGCTCTTGCAACAGCAACTCTTTGTTGCTGACCTCCAGATAACTCTGAAGGCATCCTATTTTCATAACCTTCTAAATTAACTAATTTTAGTGTTTCTAATGATTTCTCAGTAAATTCATCTTTTGCAACATTAATCATTTTTAAACCGTATGATACATTTTCAAGTACACTCATGTGCGGGAACAATGCATAAGATTGAAATACCATAGATACGTCTCTATCTGTTGCTGGTAGTAATGTTACATCTTCATTTTCTACTAAAATTTTACCACTAGTAGCTCTCTCTAAACCAGCAATAATTCTTAAAGAAGTAGTTTTTCCACATCCAGAGGGACCTAATAATGTAGTCAGTGTTCCTGCTTCAAAAGTACAGTTCACATTATCTACAGCAACAGTCTCATTAAATTTTTTTGTAATATTTTCAAACCTTACTTCTGCTTTTTTCATTATCCAAAATTTCCTTGTAATATTCCTGCTGTTTGATCTCTTCTTCCTAATTTACGTTTGCCGATTATTAATTGCATTAGTGTGATTGTAAATAACATAACAATTATTAATGCAGATGAGTAGACAATTGCTAGACCATAATCATTGTTTTCTAATCTTCCTAGTATATATGAAACAGCTAAATCATAATTAGCACTAACAAGGAATATAACAGCACTAATTGCTGTCATTGCTCTAACAAAACTAAAAACTAAAGAAGCAGTAATTGCTGGCTTTAGCAAAGGAAGAATTATATTTCTAAATGTTTGAGAGCTAGATGCATTCAAAGTTGATGATGCCTCATCTAAGTGAGGATCTAGTTGGTTCATCGAAGCTATGCCCGCCCTAACCCCAACTGGCATATTTCTAAATACAAAAGCGATCACCAAAATTATCCCTGTCCCAGTAATTTCAAGTGGAGGGACGTTGAATGCAAAAACGTAACTCACACCAATTACACTTCCAGGTATAGCAAAACTTAACATTGTACCAAATTCAAAAGCATTTTTTCCTCTAAACTTATGTCTTGTTAAAAGATATGCAGTTAAAATACCTATTGCAGCAGTCGGCAAAGAAGAAATTAATGCTATTACAAATGTAGTATTAAAAGAATTCCACGCGGTACCAGTCCATAAAATTCCTCTTTCTTTCACCCAATCAATGCTAAATGCTTCAATATAATGTTTCAATGTGAAGCTGTGATCGACACCCCACATCTCTACAAATCCCCCAAACATAATCATTACGTATATTATAAATGTAATTAGTGCCCAAGGTAAAACAGTTGTGTAAATTATCCACTTCGTTTTATTTGGTAATTCAGGATGAACACCACTGTCACCTTTACCAGAAATTGAAATATATGATTTTTTTCCCAGCCATTGGTTTTGAAGATAAAATACTGCCAGAACAACTGTTAATAAAATCATTGCTAATATTGCGGCTTTAGTTTCATCGTACTGTGCTCCAACAATTGCAAAGAAAATTTCTGTAGATAAAACATCATATTCGGCACCGAGCACCAATGGATTTCCAAAGTCAGCTAAACTTTCAATAAAACCAAGCAAAAATGCATTTGCTATTCCAGGTCTCATTAAAGGCAATGTAACGGTTTTAAAAACTTGCCACTTAGAAGCTCTCAATGTTTGAGAGGCTTCTTCCATTGCAGGACTTACACTTTCAACAA
>CABZFJ010000035.1 GCA_902524995.1 uncultured Pelagibacteraceae bacterium
TTGATTGGATACGAGTCTAGGTTTCCTAGCAGCTCTAAATCCATTTTCAAAGTCATTTTTAATATCATCTATATCTTCAATACCGACTGATAATCTGATCATATCATGGGATAAACCAGCAAATTTTAATGTAGCTTCATCCATTTGAGAATGTGTTGCTGATGCTGGATGAATTACCAATGTACGTGTATCCCCAACATTTGCTAAATGAGAAGCAAGTTTAACGTTATTAATAAATGCTTCACCTGCAGCTTTCCCTCCTTTAATACCAAATGCTATCATTGATCCTTTACCATTTGGTAATAATTTGCTTGCTAAATCATGATCAGGATGATCTGGTACACTCGGATGTGAAACCCAAGCAACACTTTCATGACCTAATAAATACTCGACCATTTTTTCGGCATTCTCGCAATGTTTTTTCATTCTGACAGAAAGTGTCTCTATACCTTGTAACACATTCCATGCATTTTGAGGGCTTAGACAAGGACCAAAATCTCTCATGCCTTCCGCTCTTGATTTCATCGTAAATGCTGTTGGTCCAAATTCTTCTGCAAAAGATAATCCATGGTAACCTTCATATGGTTTAGTCATTGTTGGGAACTTATCATTTTGCATCCAGTCAAACTTACCACCTTCAACAATTATACCAGCCATTGAAGATCCATGACCTGCCATCCATTTAGTAAGTGAATGAACTACAATATCAGCACCGTGCTCTATAGGTTTACATAAATAAGGTGTTTGATAAGTTGCATCTACCATTAAAGGAATACCTGCGTCGTGAGCTATTTTAGCAATCTCAGGCATATTCATTATTTCGTTTCCAGGATTACCTACAAGTTCTCCAAAAATACCTTTTGTATTTTTTTGAATTGCTTTTTTAAATCCTTCTGTATCTCTTGGTTTTACAAATGTTGTTTTAATACCAAATTTTGGAAGTGTTAGTCTGAAAAGATTTACAGTTCCACCATAAAGCTGTGAAGATACAACTAAATGATCTCCTGCTTCGCAAAGAGTCATCACTGCAAGAAATATCGCACTCATTCCAGACGATGTAGCTAGTGCAGCAGTTCCACCTTCTAATGAAGCAACTCTCTCCTCTAAAACTGCAACTGTTGGATTTGATATCCTGCTATAGATATGTCCACCTCTTTCCAAATTAAATAATGCTGCTGCATGATCTACATCATCAAATAGATATGAAGTTGTTTGGTATATTGGCACTTGTCTTGAACCAGCATTTTTATGAGGTTGATATCCCGCATGTAAACTTAGGGTATCAAATTTATATGTTTGTGGATCCATTCCTTTTTTTTTATCTGACATTTAGTTGCTCCTAGTTAAATATTTTAAGATTTTATTATAAACAAATATTATTGCTTATTTATAGCTTATTTAGTAGTTAAAACTATCAAAAATGACTTAAGTTCTAACCGTATATCGTTTGACAATATATCGATTTATAAGTATTAATCCCGCATTTATGACTAAATTTCTTAAAAAAGATGACCTAAATAGTAAGTGGTTTGAAATTGACGCAACCGGAGCTGTAGTAGGAAGATTAGCAACCGTTGTATCAAAAATTCTTAGAGGAAAAAATAAAGCAACATTTACTCCTCATATGGATAGCGGAGATTTTGTTGTTGTTAAAAATGTAGATCAATTAAAATTTACAGGGAATAAGTTTTCAAACAAAAAATATTATAGACACACAGGTCACCCTGGTGGAATAAAAGAAACAACCCCTGAAATATTACAATCTGCAAAACCAGGCGAAGTTTTAAAAATGGCAGTTAAAAGAATGTTACCTGGTGGTCCTTTAGCTAAAAAACAATTAACTAAACTCAAACTTTATTCAGGATCAGATCATCCTCACTCGGCACAAAACCCTGAAGTTATAGAGATTGGAAAACTAAATTCAAAAAATATAGTTAGAAATTAAAATGGAAACAAATCAATCAGCACCTTCAAAACTTAAATTAGACTTTAAAGATGCAAAGTATGCGACAGGAAGAAGAAAAACTTCCATTGCAAAAGTTTGGTTAAAAAAGGGTACTGGAAAAATTTACGTTAATGGTAAAAATCTAGATGATTATTTCACAAGAGCAACACATAAAATGCAAATACTAAGACCCTTTGAAATTATCAATCAAATTACAGAATATGATGTTAGATCACAAGTTGTTGGTGGCGGTCATACTGGCCAAGCAGGAGCACTAGTGCATGGTATATCAAGAGCATTATTACAATTTGATGAAAATTTAAAATCGACACTTAGAAAAGAAAAACTTACAACCAGAGATTCTAGATCAGTTGAGAGAAAAAAACCTGGTCGAGCAAAAGCAAGAAGAAGTTATCAATTCTCTAAAAGATAATATCATTTTATTAAACAACTGTTATATTACAATATGTCTAAGATTAATGCATTAGTTGCAGGAGCTACTGGATACATAGGTATTCAACTAGTTAAATTATTAACAAAACATAAAAGAGTTAAAATTAAATATCTTTGTGGTGACACCTCTGTAGGTAAGAAAATTAGCTCTTATGATAAATACTTTAATAAATATAAACTACCAAATATTGTTAAATTTAATAAAGATTTATTAAAAAGTGTTGATGTTGTATTTACTGCATTACCTAATGGAGAGGCTCAAAAAATTTCCAAAAATTTAAATAATAAAAATATTTTAATTGATTTAGCAGCAGATTTTAGACTTAAATCAGCCAGTGATTATTTGAAATGGTATAAAATCAAACATAATGCTCCTAAATTAATAAAAAAAAGTATTTATTCTTTACCTGAGTTAAATAATCAGAACATTAAAAAATATAAGATTATTTCTTGTCCAGGCTGTTATCCAACATCAATTTTATTACCCCTAGTACCGTTAATTAATAAAAATATTGTTAAATCAAATAATATAATAATCGACTCAAAATCTGGTTATTCTGGTGCAGGCAGAAATATTCATAAAAAATATACTGATAAATTTTTAAATGAGACATTGAGTGCTTATGGTTTAGCGTTTCACAGACACAATTCAGAAATTGATCAGGAACTAAAAATAAAAACTGGCAAAAAGGTAAAATTTCAATTTACACCTCATCTTTCACCAATGTTTAGAGGAATATTAACTACTATGTATTTAGATCTAAAAAGAAATGATTCTCTTAAAAAAATTTATTCTTTTCTAAAAAAATATTACAAAAATAATAAGTTTGTTAAAATTTTGAAACCAAATACTTTTTTAGGAACTAATGAAGTAATAA
>CABZFJ010000036.1 GCA_902524995.1 uncultured Pelagibacteraceae bacterium
ACTCGAAACTTGGAAAAATACTACTCCATGGCAGAGGTCTTATGTAATAAGAAAAATTGCAGATTTGATGCGTGAAAGAAAAGATGTATTGGCTAAATGGCTTACACTTGAAGTTGGAAAACCTTTTAAAGAAGCAATTGGAGAAGTTGGTGGTGGAGCAGATATATTTGAATGGAATGCAGAAGAAACTAAGAGAATTTATGGTGAAACATTACAAAGTAGATTTCCAGAAACAAGAGTTCATGTTTACTATCAGCCAGTAGGTGTTGTAGCAGCACTTGTGCCATGGAATTTTCCCATAGTTTTAGCGTCTAGAAAAATTTCAACTGCACTGGCTGCTGGTTGTTCAGTTATTTGTAAACCAGATGTAATTACACCTGGAGCAGTTATGGAACTTGTAAATATTTGCAAAGATGCTGGAGTTCCTAATGGAGTAGTGAATTTATTATCTGGAGACCCAGCTGAAATATCAAACGAACTACTTGAATCAGATGTAATAAAAAAAGTTTCAATAACTGGCTCAACACGTGTTGGAAAATTAATACTTAAAAAAGCTGCAGATAAAGTTCAAAGAGTTACAATGGAATTAAGTGGCCATTCTCCATTTATAGTATTTGACGATGTTGACATGAATAAAGTTGCAGATATGGCAATAACAGCAAAATTCCGTAACAATGGTCAAGTTTGTATATCTCCCAATAGGTTTTATATTCAAGAAACAAGAAAAGAAGAATTTGTAAATGCTTTTGTAGATAGAGCAAAAAAACTGAAAATTGGAAATGGTATGGAAGAAAGTACCGACTTAGGTCCTTTGACAACAGCAAAACGTTTGGAGGAGATTGAAAAATTAGTTGAAACTACAAAGAGTGAAGGTGCAAAAATTGTTTTGGGTGGGGGTAGACCCTCAGGATTTAATAAAGGTTATTATTTTGAGCCTACAGTATTTGATAATGTGCAGGATAATTTTACAATTATGAAAGAAGAGCCTTTTGGTCCCTTGGTACCTGTTTTAACTTTCAAGGATTTTGATGAAGTAGTTGAGAGAGCAAATAATAATGATTTAGGACTTTGTAGTTATTTATACACAAATTCAATGGACAAAGCTAATAGAGCATCTGAAATGATGGAAACTGGTTGTGTAGCAGTAAATACAGCGGCAGTTGCAGTTGCCGAAGCTCCATTTGGTGGAATAAAACAAACTGGTTATGGACGTGAAGGTGGATCTATGGCGATAAAAGATTATCTTAATATAAAATATACCCATATGGGTCTTAAAACCTGATTTGATGAGAAAAAATAATGCAAAAGAGATAATTAAGAGTGGAAAAGCAGTAATCAATGGTTGGTTACAAATTCCAAGCACAGTTTCAGCAGAAACAATGGCGCAGCAAGGATGGGATACTCTTACAATTGATATGCAACATGGTTTAGTAGATTACACCAATGCATTGCCAATGATGCAAACAATTTCTGCAACAGGAGTTATTCCATTAGCAAGAGTTAATTGGAATGAGCCAGGTCAGATTATGAAAATCTTAGATGCTGGATGTTACGGAATTATATGTCCAATGGTAAGTAATCGAAAAGAAGCTGAGAGATTCGTTCAAGCATGCAAATATCCACCAGATGGATATAGAAGTTTTGGTCCTATGAGAGGATTAATATATGGTGGGGCTGATTATTCGGAACATGCTAATGAAGAAATACTGAAAATGGCAATGATTGAGACTAAAGAAGCTTTAAACAATCTTGATGAAATAATGACTACTCCAGGTCTAGATGGAATATATATAGGACCAGCAGATTTAAGTTTAGCTATGGGAGAAAAGCCAAGTTTTGATAAAAAAGAAGATACAAAAACATATTCTGAAATTTTAAAAATATTAGAACACGCAAAAAAAAATAAAATATTTGCTGGTATCCATAACGGAAGTACCGATTATGCAAATAAAATGATTAAAAAAGGTTTTCAATTTGTTACTGTAGGGTCAGATAATAGATTTGTAACTAACGGAGCAAAAAATACCGTAGAAAATTTAAAAGGCAAAACAAAAACAGAATTGTCAAAAGGATATTAATATCTATTTAGGTAAAATCACGATACTAATAAATGAAAAAAATTTTAATAATTAAAGCTATTCATAAAAGTGGAATAGATTTATTGAAAGAAAATGTAAATTTTGAATATGAAATTATTGATAATGTTGAAGAAAATTATTTAAAAACTAAAATTAAAGATTTTGATGCAATAACCATAAGAACTTCAAATTTATCAAAAGAAGTTATTGAGGCTGCCAAGAATTTAAAAATTATATCTAGACATGGTGTAGGCTATGATAATATAGACCTTGAAGCAACCAAGCAAAGCAATATCACATTAGCAATAACAGCTACAGCAAACGCTCAAGCTGTAGCTGAACATGTTTTATTCATGCTTTTCAGCATTGCAAAAAGAAATAATATGTACAATGAGAGTGTAAAAAATGGAAAGTTTGTTGACAGAACTAAGCTACCAAAAACAATTGAGTTATGGAATAAAAATATCTTAATTGCAGGTTTTGGTAGAATTGGAAAATGTTTACTAAAAAAATGCAAGGGGTTGGAAATGAATATTTTTGTTTACGATCCTTTTATCAGCGAAGAGGAAATTAAAAAAGTTGGTGGTATTAAAGTTGAAGATTTAACTGAGAGTTTAAATAAAATGGATGCCATTTCAATTCATATGCCTCTAAATGACAATACAAAACATTTAATCAACTATGACATGTTAAAAAAAATGAAAAAAAATTGTATTTTAATTAATGCAGCAAGAGGTGGTATTATAAGTGAAGAAGATCTTAATAAAGCATTAAACGAAAATTTAATTTTTGGTGCAGGGCTTGATGTTTTTGAAAAGGAGCCACCATCTCCAGATAATCCATTACTGAAAAATGAGAAAGCATTTTTAAGCCCTCATTCAGCAGTATTTACTGAAGAATGTTTGTCTAGAATGGGAATTGAAACTATCCAAAATATTATTGATTTTTTTGATAATAAATTGGAAAAGTCAAAAACAGTAAAAATCTCATGAGCTTAAAAATAAAAAATTTTGGATTGTTAGAGTTTCTTATAATTATATCGGCTGTTTATGTTGTAGGAATGTTGATATGGACAGCAAGTACAAGACCTGAAGTTGAAGCTCGTGCAAATTTAGTAAAAGAAAATCATAAAAAAGTTGTCGATTTTATTAATGGTGAAATTAATAATTGCGGAAATAATGATG
>CABZFJ010000037.1 GCA_902524995.1 uncultured Pelagibacteraceae bacterium
TCTCCTAGAAAAGTTAAATATAAAATTAAAAAAATTAAGCTAAAAAATGATAAAGTATATAAAAGTATTTTATTTTCGTTTTGTATGTAACTAATTAAACAATTCCAATAAAAAAATAAAAATAAAACGTATATAAACATAAAAAACTTAAAATAATATTTTACTGGTTCATACCTTCCTGTTCTCGAAATAGATGTACAGCCTTCAAAGAAAGGAATGCATTTTGGAACTAAATCTAAATGTATAGATATTAAGTAGGAAACTGTAACTGTTAATATGGGTATTATAAAACAGCCTATGGCAAATGCTTTGATGTATTTAAGCATTTAATTTATTTTTTCTATTTTTTCTTATTTTTTTTTCTTGCTCGTCTTTTTTTAGAGCCCATTTTCCTTCGGCCTCTGTGCTTTTTAGGGTATCCCATAATCTCCTTAGTTTTACAATTTTATTGACTTATTTGAGGGATATAGCATTGTCAATATAACTAATCAATTTTTTTATGGTTAATTCAGTTAAAACTTTTTTTAAAACAAGTAGGAAAAGATTATCAAAATCAGTCAGTTAACCCACCAGTAGTAAGAGCTTCTACGATAATATTTAAAACTCTTCAAGATATAAAGAAAACACAAAGTAATTATAAAAAAAATCCTTTAAGCAAAAATTTTGATTATGGTCGAAAAGGAACGTCAACAACTTTTGCACTACAAGAACTATTAAGAAAAATTGAAAATGCTTATCAAGTTTATTTAACTCCAACAGGATTTGGTGCAGTTTTTCTTGGATTAATTAGCGTTGTAAGACCTGGTGATGAAATTATTATAACAGACTCGGTATATTCTCCCACAAGATTTTTAACCGAAGAATATTTAAAAAAATTCAATATTAAAGCAGTATTTTATGATCCAAAAAACTTAGATGACTTAAAAAAAAAAATTACAAATAAGACTAAAATTATTTTTGTTGAAAACCCAGGAAGTAACACATTTGAATTTCAAGATTTAAAAAAAATATTATCTTTTGCCAAGAATAAGAATATTTATACAGCTATTGATAACACTTGGGCAACACCTTATTTGATCAAGCCTTTAGATTTAGGTTTTGATATGTCTATAGTTTCAGCGACAAAATATTATTCCGGTCATTCAGATGTTATGGGTGGTAGTTTGGCTATTAAAAAAAGACTTTTTAAGCAAGTGGAATTAAGTCAAAAAGCAGTTGGTTTAAGACTAAGTCCTGATGATGCATATTTAATTATGAGAGGACTAAGAACGTTAGATATTAGGTTAGACAAGCATCAAGAAAATACAGTCAAGGTAGCTAATTTTTTGAGTAAACAAAAAAAAGTTAAAGAGGTTTTTTACCCAATTAAAAAAAATATTAAACAATACAAAATGTGGAAAAAGTATTACTCAGGATCATCTGGGTTAATGGGTGTAAAAATTATTTCAAAAAATAAAAACTCTGTAATTAAATTTTTGAATAAATTGAAATTATTTGGCCATGGTTACAGCTGGGGAGGATTTGAAAGTCTTGCTTTATATCAAGACAAATTGGCACTGGGCAACAGGAGCTATACAAAGTTGAGTAATAACGAACATATTATAAGATTGCATATTGGTTTAGAAGACCCAAATGATTTGATTGCTGACATTAAACAGGCTATTAAATCTGTAAGATGAATGACACCAAATTTTTTCTAACAAAAAAAGCATTAATTACTGTAATAGCTGCATCTATTGTTGTTATCATTGCATTAGGAATAAGACAAACTTTTGGAATGTTTTATTTTGATTTTGCAACTGATTTGGATATTACAATAACGCAGTTTGGTTTTACGATGGGATTGCAGCTCTTATTATGGGGTATTTTCAGTCCCATGTTCGGAATTATTACTGACAAGTATGGTGGTAACATTGCGATTTTTATTGGATTTGTATTCTATCTTGTAGCTATTTTATTATTTTATTCAGGTTTTAATACTGGTTATTATTTTACTATAACAATTGGAATATTAGTTGGAGTTGGATTAGGATCCACAGCTATCAGTATACCTGTTTCAGTTGTTGCAAAACATTTTCCAGTTTCAAGCAGAACAATAGCAACAGGAATAGTAACTTCAGCAGGATCTTTTGGATATTTTATTTCACCACTAATCACTAGATATTCACTTGTTGAACATGGGTGGGAAAATACAATGCTATTTTTCTGTTTCTTTTTAGGTCTAGGATTAATTGTAGCATTATTTGTTTCAACACCAAAAATACCTGTAGGCACAAATCAAAATAATAATCAAACAGCTAGAGAAGCTTTAAAAGAGGCTTTTTCAAATAAAAGTTACATCTATCTTACTTTAGGTTTCTTTGTATGTGGTTGGCACATTGCTTTAGTAGCAACTCATATACCCACGTACATGATTGATAAAGGATTACCAGATTGGTGTGCAGCAATGGTCTTGGCATTAATTGGACTTTTTAATATGGTTGGAACAATTACAAGTGGATATCTTGCAACGAGATACAGTCAAAAAATTTTATTAAGTGCAATTTATTTGTTAAGAGGAGTATCAATTATTTATTTCATATTTTTGCCACCAAGTGTTTTTAATTCAGTAATCTTTGGAATTACTTTTGGGATGTTATGGCTATCAACAGTCCCACCGACAAATGGAATAATAGGTAAGGTATTTGGTACTAAGTATATTGGACTGCTATATGGAATTGTTTTTGTAAGTCATCAAATTGGATCTTTTTTAGGAGCTTATTTGAGTGGAGTTTTCTACGAACTTAACGGCAATTTTGATTATGCTTGGTACATATCTATCGCATTATCTATTTTTGCTGGTTTGATACATTTACCTATAAAAGAGAAGCCAATTGAAAGACCACAAATCGCATAAACTTAAATTTAACCCGTATTTAGAAAAACTATATCAATCTGATAAGCCACTCATAATCTACAAAGTTGATAATGGTTACGACATTTATACAGATTTTTCTAAAAAAATTAACTTAACAAAAAATAATATACATAAATTTTTAAACTCTTTTGAAAAAATGAAATATAAAAAAGACACTGATCAATATGTTGGTTTTTTTGGA
>CABZFJ010000038.1 GCA_902524995.1 uncultured Pelagibacteraceae bacterium
AATTTCAGCTAAGAATGTTAATAAAAAAAGAAAATTTAAAATTAATAAAAGAATATTTTACAAAGATCCTTTTAAAATTTTCAAAAATAATAAAATTGATATTTTAATTGAGGCTATTGGTGAATCTGATGGTATATCAAAAAAAATTGTAGAATTTGCACTTAAAAATAAAATTCATGTTGTAACTCCTAATAAGGCATTAATTTCTAAACACGGTAATAATCTTTCTAAACTTGCTGAAAAAAATAAAGTCAATTTAGAATTTGAAGCCTCAGTGGGAGGTGGAATTCCTGTATTAAGAACTATTAAGGAAGGGCTAGCAACTAATAAGATAAGTAAAGTATATGGAATATTAAATGGTACTTGTAATTATATATTATCTGAAATGGAAGAAACTAAGTCTGGTTTTTCAACTGTATTAAAAAAAGCTCAACTATTAGGTTATGCTGAACCAGGTAATCCAAAATTAGATTTAAATGGTTACGATGCTTTAGCTAAAGTTAAAATTCTTTCTGCTTTAGCATTTAATAATAAAGTTTCAAATTCAAAATGTTTAATGGAGGGTATTGAAAATATAGAATACAAGGATTTAGAAATTGCAAATCAATTAAATTATAAAATTAAATTATTGGGAATAACAGAAATTGTTAATAATAAATTATTTGAAAGAGTTCATCCGTGTTTAATTAAAAAAAATACTTACATCGCAAATGTTAATGGTGTTATGAATGCTGTCATAATTGAAGGTAATCCTGTAGGGGAGAGTGTTTTGCAAGGAGAAGGTGCTGGACCTGGTCCAACTTCATCTGCTTTAATGTCTGATCTTTTGTCAATTCTACGTGGAAATATTAAATACCCTTTTGGGATTTCTTATAATAAAATAAAATCTCCTTCAATATATAACACAGATAATTATTCTAATGCTTTATATATTAGACTTGAAGTTAAAGATAAACCGGGTGTTCTATCTGAAATCACTAATAAATTTGCTAAACATAAAATTTCCGTTCAAAGATTAATACAAATACCAAATAATAAAAACAAAACTGCATCGATTGTAATTATAACTCACAAATCTTTGGAAAAGGATTACCAGAAATGTATTAAATCCTTTAAATCAAATTTAAATATTATTAAAAACCCTGTATTATTAAGACTTTTTTAATGGAACTTTACTTAAAGCTCTTTGAAGTTCTATTCCCTGTATTTTTTATTGTTGGAATTGGTTTTTTATTAGGAAAAAAAAATCCAAATTTCGATACTTCGTTTATCACATCTTATGCTGGAAATTTTGGAACTCCAGCTTTAGTAATTTTCTCTCTTACTTCTACAGGTGTCACTTTTGATATATTTGTAGAATATTTTATTTACGGATTAATACTACTTTCATCATTTGCACTAATTGGTCTTATTTTTTTAATTCTTATGAAAAAAGATTATATTAGAGAATTACCAACATTTTTTTTACCTAATACAGGTAATATGGGTATACCAATATGTCTTTTTGCGTATGGTAAATTAGGGATGGGTGTAGCCGCAGCTATATCATCTTTGGTAATACTCTTACATTTTACTGCTAATATATTTCTTGCAAAACGAAAATTTGATTTCTCAATAATTGCAAAAAGTCCTTCCTTCTATACAATTATTTTGACCGTTATTTTTTTATACCACAGCAAAGAAATGCCAATTTTTGTGATTAATACAACAATGCTTTTATCTTATGCCATGATTGTTATGATTTTAATGTCTTTGGGTATTGCCTTAACTCAAATGAAAGTATTTTCTTTGAGAGATTCTATTATAACATCAATAGGTAGAGTAATCCTTGGTCCAATTGTAGGTTTTTTTATTATAAAATTTTTTAATTTATCTGGTTTTGCAGCTGGAGTTTTACTAATTCAATCCTCTATGCCTAGTGCAATATTATGTTATTTAGTTGCTTCAATGTATTCACCAAAAAAAAATGTAGATAATATTTCCAGCACAATTGTTGTTTCTACTTTAATGTCATTGGTTACAGTTCCAATTACAGTATTTATTGCCCTTAAATATTTCGCATAAATGAAAGCAATATTTTTAAATATATCCGCATGGATGGTTTTGCCCTTCATGGATGCAATTGCAAAATACTTATCTTCGGATTTATCTTTTTTTCAAATAACGTGGGCTAGATATTTTTTTACAGTTGTATTCACAACTTTTTTTATGTTTTTCTTTTATAGGGACCAATTAAAGTTTTCTCAAAATATCAAATTACAAATAATTAGAGGTTTGTCTTTATTTTTTGCAAATATATGTTTTTTTTACTCCATTTCTGTAATCTCAATGGCAAAGGCGTTAACATTGGCGTTCGTTGCTCCATTAGTCACAACTGCTCTTTCTCCATTCTTACTTAACGAAAAAGTCGGATATAGACGGTGGACTGCTGTATTAGTCGGTTTTTTTGGTATTTTAGTTGTCATAAGACCTGGAATTATCGAGATTAATCTTGCTAGTATAGCAGCTGTTGGAACAGGCTGTTTTTACGGCTTTTATCTAATAATAACAAGGAAATTACATTCAACTGATAGTCCTTTACTCACATTGCTGATTACGGGCTTAGTAGGAGCTATTATCGCATCCTTTTTCGTTCCCATTGTTTGGATTAATCCTGCTGCAATTCAATGGTCTTGGATGGCTCTAATGGGTATATTTGCCTGTTTAGGCCATATATTAATTATTTTATCTCTTCGATACGCTGATGCTTCAAAATTAGCACCATTTGGCTATTTTGAGATAATCACTAACCTCATTTTAGGCTATTATGTATTTTCGGATTTCCCTGACAAATATACTTTTATTGGACTATTTATTATTGTTTT
>CABZFJ010000039.1 GCA_902524995.1 uncultured Pelagibacteraceae bacterium
TTTATATTGCAAACCCAGTACTAGTCTCTTTAAAAGTTAGCCAAAGAACAATTGTTAAGGAGGAAAAAAAATAATTAATAAAGATTTTGTGCCGCTACCATTGTTAACAACATTGGCAATGATAAAAGTGTGTTTGTTCTAGAAAATAGCATTGCAGTCTTTGCTGATTTAGCTTTAACTTCAGGTTCACACTCAACCATACCTAAAGCTCTTTTTTGATTTGGCCAGATTACAAACCAAACATTGAATGCCATTATTAATCCTAACCACATTCCAATTCCTATCGCAGTATTTTTTCCACCACCTGATCCAATTCCTAATGTCATCGCTTGATGAACATATCCATTAAAATAGGCTAATAATAATCCTGATACGATTGTAAATAGTGCTGCCCATCTAAACCAAAATAATGCTGCAGGAGCTATAACTTTACCTATTGCTGGTTTTTGTTCGTCTGGAATTTTAGCCATGTTAGGAATTTGAACAAAATTGAAATACCAAAGTAAACCAATCCACATAATACTTACAGTTACATGTACATATCTTAATAACCAGCTCCAAAATAAAACATCAAAATCAAATCCACCATTACCTATGTAAAGACCAATGAATAGTAATATTGCAATAGCCAGTGATAAATGAACAGTCTTTGATAATGATTGTAATATCGAAGTCATCCTTAAGACGATTTTATATTATTTTTCTATAAAGATTAAGCGGTTTTTTTAAATTTTGTATCTAATAAAGGCTTTAAAAATTTACCTGTATAGCTATCTTTCACTTTTGCAACATCCTCGGGTTTGCCTTCAGCAATAATATTTCCACCTTTAACACCACCCTCGGGTCCCATATCTACAATATAATCGGCAGTTTTAATAACATCTAAATTATGCTCAATAACTACAACTGAATTACCCGTTGCAACAAATGTGTGTAAAATTTCCAAAAGTTTTTTTATATCATGTTGATGCAATCCAGTAGTTGGTTCATCTAATATATACATTGTTCTTCCTGTAGACCTTTTAGATAATTCTTTAGCAAGCTTAATACGCTGAGCCTCTCCACCAGAAAGAGTTGTAGCTTGCTGACCAATTTTTATGTAGCCAAGACCAACTTTTTTTAATGTTAGAAGTTTAGTTTTGATGTTTGAAATATTTTCAAAATACTCACATCCTTCATCAACAGTCATATTTAAAACATCTGCAATACTCTTATCTTTAAATTTAATCTCTAATGTTTCTCTGTTGTATCTAGTGCCTTTGCATTCATCGCATGTTATGTAAACATCAGGAAGAAAGTGCATTTCGTAAGTAATTACACCATCTCCTTCACATGCTTCACATCTTCCACCCTTTACATTGAAAGAAAACCTTCCAGGTTTATAACCTCTACTTTTTGCTTCGGGTAGATTGGTAAACCAGTCTCTAATAGGACCAAAAGCTCCAGTGTATGTGGCAGGATTTGATCTAGGAGTTCTACCAATAGGTGATTGATCAATGTCTATAACTTTATCAATTAATTCTATTCCTTTAAATCCTCTAAATGGCTGAGGAATTTTTCTAGACTTATTATTATTCAAAGTAAGGTTTAATGCATTATACAAAGTTTGAAGTATCAAAGTAGATTTACCACTTCCAGATACACCCGTAACACAAGTAAAATTACCCAAAGGTATTTTTAAATTTACGCTATTTAAATTATTTCCTGATGCACCATTGATTTCTAAAAATCTACCATTTTTTGCAAGTCTTCTATTTTTTGGAATTGGTATGAAACTTTTATTTGATAAATATCTCCCAGTAATACTTTTATCATTTTTTAAAATTTGTTCATATGTACCTTCAGCAACAATTTCTCCACCTTTATTTCCAGCTTCAGGTCCTAAATCTATTATATGATCTGCATTCTCCATTGTTTCTGTATCGTGCTCAACAACAATAACAGTATTACCTAAGTCTCTTAATCTTTTTAATGCATCTATGAGCTTAACATTATCTTTTTGATGTAAACCAATTGATGGTTCATCTAAAACGTATAGAACTCCAGTTAAACCTGATCCTATTTGTGAAGCTAGTCTAATCCTTTGTGCTTCACCACCAGATAATGTACCAGACTCTCTAGATAAAGTTAAATAATCAAGACCAACATTTAAAAGAAAATCTAAACGTTCATTAATTTCTTTTAATATATGTTGAGCAATTTTAATTTGTCTTTTGTCTAATTTAACTTCTAAAGATCTAAACCATTCCTTAGCATCAAAAATTGATTTTTCTGTAACTTGGCTTATGTTTAATTCATTTATTTTAACACACAGAGCTTCATCTTTTAATCGATAACCATTGCATCTTTCACATTTTGTATCAGATTGATATTGAGCAATTTCTTCTCTTTTCCAATCGCTATCTGTTTCTAAATATCTTCTCTCTAGATTATTGACAACACCTTCAAAGGTTTTTTTATGCGAATACTTCTCATAGCCATCGTCATAAGTAAATTTAATTTCTTCATCATCAGATCCATACAAAATTACATCCTTAATTTTTTTTGGCAGTTTTGACCATTTGTCATCTAATGAAAAACCATAATGTTTAGATAAAGATACCAATGTTTGGGCGTAATACATTGATGTAGATTTTGCCCAAGGTTCAATAGCACCATCTGCGATAGTTTTTTTTTCATTTGGAACAACTAAATTTGGATCAACATTTAATTTCATCCCAATACCTTCACATTCTTCACAAGCTCCATACGGACTGTTGAATGAGAAAAGTCTTGGTTCAATCTCTTCAATAGTAAAACCACTTTCAGGACAAGCAAATTTAGTAGAGAAAATTAGTTTTTC
>CABZFJ010000040.1 GCA_902524995.1 uncultured Pelagibacteraceae bacterium
ATCTAAAACATGAAGAGATAGTTCTCCTGAACAACGATGTTTTTTCTTTTTTTCGATTGAATATAACATTTCAGACATTCCAACACTTCTATAATTTGCATTTGTTGGCGACTCGTTGGATCTACCACTTGCAGATGTAATATTTATTTTTCCTAATTGCATTTTATCAGTTTTATGTTCACCCCAACGACCACCTTCTGTAACAGAAATGTAAACAGATCCACCAAACATATTTGGATCAGGTACAATAATTGATCCTTTAGTTCCATAAAGTTCCATGTGATTTCTTTGATGATTAATAACATCAAAGGATAGAGTAACTTGAATAATTGCTTTATTATGAAATTGAATTGTTGCTAAATAAGTAGTTGGTGTTTCAACCTTAAATGTTTTTCCTTTATTTGGACCTGCTCTATAATTTCTTCTTTTAAACGCTGTTAATGTTCTTCCTTGGACCTGTTTAGCTGGCCCTAAAAGATTAACAAGAGTTGTAAAAAAATAAGGACCCATATCTATTACTGGTCCTCCTTCTTTTTTATACCAAGACTCTGGTTTTGGATGAAAGTTTTCAACGCCAGGAAATGCAAAGATCGCATTTCCAAGTTTGATTTGTCCAATCAAATCAGAGTCAATTAATTCTCTTGCTTTTTGTCCACCTCCTCCTAGAAAAGTATCCGGTGCGTTACCAATGTATAATTTTTTTTGTTTTGCTAAAGCTACTAGTTCTTTTCCTTTGTGGAAGTATGTAGCTAATGGTTTTTCTGAATAAACATGCTTACCTGCATTTAATACTTTTTTTGATACAGAATAATGTGATTGAGGAATTGTTAAATTTAAAATTACCTCGATATCTTTATCTTTTAGTAGTTCATTAAGAGTCATTGATTTGATGTTGTATAATTTCGCACATTTTTCAGCTGCTTTTTGATTAATATCTGCACAAGCAACAATTTTGAAATTATTAAAATATTGGTGTCCTCTAAAATATGTTTCTGCGATATGGCCACATCCTATGAGACCAACCTTAAAAACTTTATTCATGAATTTTAGACACCTTGTCTTTGCTTTGATTTTCCTTCTTTATGAAGTTTTAATGCCTCTTCATTTTCTTTTGTTGAAGGCATTTCTAAAGTAGGACTTTCCCAGTAAGCTGAACCCTCTAGCCACTCATAAGAATGAGTTTTTATTGAAATTAAGTAAGTCACATCAGATTTTTTAGCTCTTTTAAATGCTTCCTCTAATTCAGAAATGGATGATACCTCCTCAGATTTTGCTCCCATACTCTCTGCATGTTTAGCAAAATTAACAGAGACTAGATTTGGAGCTTTTGAACTATTAAATAGACAATTAAATTCTTTCCCACCTTTAAATAATTGTAGCCTGTTAATAACGGCATGGCCTCCATTATCACATAAAACTATTATTAATTTATTATTTGTTATAACTGATGAATAAATATCTGAATTAAAAAGTAAATAAGATCCATCTCCTACAAAAGCTATTACATCTTTATCTGGGTTTGCCATTTTAACTCCTAATGCACCAGAAATTTCGTAACTCATACAGCTGAAACCCCATTCGGTTTCATGTGTATTTAATTCTTTTGGCCTCCAAATTTGTACAACTTCTCCAACTAACCCTCCTGCCGCAGTAACAGCAATATCTGTTGGATCTGAATTACGATATATTGCTCCTACAGCATGAGCATAACTTGGTAGTTCTTGATTAGTCGGTCCGCTTTCTTTATCAACATAATCATTCCAATTTTTTAATTCATCTCTTGATTTTTTATACCATTCATCAGGTGCTTTCCAATCTCCCAAAGCATTTGATAGCTCTTGTAGGCTTACTTTTGCATCACCTATTACTGATTGCGCCAAATGTTTGCTAGCATCAAATCTAGAGACATTAACACTCACAAGTGAAAAGTCTGGGTTCTCAAAATTAGCCCATGACCCAGTTGTAAAATCAGCTAATTTTGTTCCAACAGCAATAGCTAAGTCAGTTTGTTTTGCTAAATTATTTGCTGCTTTGCCACCAAGACCACCTACAGGACCCAAAAAATGAGAGTGATCTCTTTTCATTGTTGAGTAACCCATAACTGTTTGTGTTACTGGTATATTGTGTTTAATTGCAAAATTACTTAAATCTTCCATTGCATTAGAGTAGAAAACTCCTCCACCTGAAATCAATAAAGGATTTTTAGATTTTTTAATTTGCTCAGCTGCTTGTTTTATTTGAAAATCATCAGGTCTTGGTCGTCTAATATTATGAACTCTCTCTTTAAAAAATTCTTCAGGATACTCATATGTTTCTCCTTGAACATCTTGTGATAATGATAAGCAAGCTGGTCCACAATCTGCTGGATCTAACATTGTTTGGATTGCTTGAGGTAATGTTTGTAAGATTTGTTCTGGTCTTGTAATTCTATCAAAATATTTTGTTACTGGTTTAAAAGCATCATTCTGAGTAATGCCAGGATTATTAAAATGCTCAACTTGTTGAAGAACTGGGTCAGGCATTCTGTTTGCATATGTATCTCCAGGTAAAAATAAAATTGGTAGTCTATTGCTCATAGCAACAGCTGAGGCTGTAACCATATTTGTTGATCCTGGTCCAACTGAACTAGTTGCAACAAAAAATTGTTTTCTCCTTTTA
>CABZFJ010000041.1 GCA_902524995.1 uncultured Pelagibacteraceae bacterium
AAAAAACAACCAATTTTGATATGAATAAATTATTTGAAATTCAAAAATCAGGAAAAACAATAGTAATTAATTCTTGGAATGAGTACTGTTCAACTTGTGCGGCTCAGACAAAAGTGTTTGATCAAGCTTTAAAAGATTTTAAGAATGTAGAATTTCTATTTTATGAACAAACAAAAAATAAAGATATTGCAAAAACCTTGGGAATAAATTATTGGACGACAATTGTTGTTTTTAAAGGAAAAACTGAAATTGCAAGAGAAATTGGTTTAATCAATAAAGATCAAATATATGATCTAATAAATAAAGGTATTTAGATTATTAAAGCCTTGTTTGAAGGTAAATACTCATAGCCAAAAACATTAGCAACTGCTTGATGTGTTACATTACCTTTAAAAATATTTAATCCCGATTGAAAATTTTGATCCTCAGAAAGTGTTTTTTGATATCCATATTTCGCTAACTTTAACAAGAAAGGTAAAGTCACTTTATTTAATGCAATAGTTGATGTTCTAGGCACTCCACCTGGCATATTTGCTACACAATAATGAACAATACCATCAACAATAAATGTTGGATCTGCAAAAGTAGTTGGTTTGGATGTTTCTACACAACCTCCTTGATCTATAGCAACATCAACAATAACAGATCCTCTTTTCATTTTTTTTAACATTTTCTTTGTAATTATTTTAGGGGCTTCTGCTCCAGGTATCAACACTCCACCAACTAATAGATCACACTCTGAAACTAATTTTTCTAAATCAGTTTTGTCACTTAAGTTTGGAATTATTTTGTCTCCGAATATTTTACTAAGCTCATTTAACCTTTTCTCGGATTTGTCCACCACATGTACTTTGGCTTTCATGCCAGTTGCAATTATTGCGGCATTTTCACCTACTACACCGCCTCCTAATATAACCACTTTTCCTGGTTCTACCCCTGGTGCTCCTCCCAAAAGAAGTCCTCTACCTTTTTGATTTTTCTCTAAACAATGAGCACCTGCTTGAACAGACATTCTGCCAGCAACTGCACTCATCGGGGCCAAGAGTGGAAGTCTTCCTTTATCATCCGTTACAGTTTCATATGCTATACATATTGACTTACTATTTATCAAGCCTTCGGTAAGTCCTTTTGCTGCTGCAAGATGTAAGTAAGTAAAAATGATTTGATCTTCTCTAATCATTTTAATCTCATTAGCTTGAGGCTCTTTTACTTTTACTATTATATCAGAGTCGTTAAAAATATCCTCTGCTTTTTCAATAATCTTAGCTCCGTTTGAAATATAATGCTGGTTTTCAAATCCAGCCTCAAATCCTCCGTTATTTTCAATAAGTACTTCATGACCGTTTGAGGTTAAAATTTTTACACTCTCTGGAGTAAGACCAATTCTGTTTTCTTGAGGCTTTACTTCTTTTGGAACCCCTATTTTCATAGAGTGAGATTAATTTTTTTTACTTTTGGAGTAATTGGTAATTCCAGTTCTTAATTTTTCAATAATTTCATCAATGTGTTTTTTTTCACAAATAAACATCGGTGCAATAATTAAACAATCACCCGTAGCTTTAAAATTTACACCTGCTTCATAACAATGTTTAAAACACGTAAATCCAGCTGCTCCAGGTTTTTTATGCATTTTTATATCTATACCACCCATCATCCCATAGCCTCTAATGTTATCTACAACATCAATATCTTTTAGCGACATTAGTCCTTCTTGGAAATAAGGTGATAAGTTTTTAGCTCTATTAAAAATATCGTCTTTTTCAAAAATATCTTGCACAGCCAATCCAGCAGCAACAGAAACTGGAATTCCAGAGTATGTATATCCATGAAATAATTCTATAGTTCCTTTTGGAGAACCTTCCATTACTGCATCATAAATTTCATCTTTACATGCAACAGCACCAAGTGGACTAATGCCGTTTGTAGTAGCTTTTGCCATTGTTATAATATCTGGTGTAACTCCATATTCTTGTGAAGCAAAAGGCGACCCTGTTCTTCCCCAACCAGTTATTACTTCATCAAATACTAATAATATTCCGTGTTTATCACAAATTTCTCTTAACCTTTGCAAATAACCTTTTGGTGGAACTAATGTTCCAGTTGATCCAGCAATTGGCTCTACAATGCAAGCTGCAATATTCTCAGATCCAAAATTTGTACAAATTCTTTCAAGATCATCTGCAATTTCTGCACCAGTTTCAGGTTGTCCCGAAACAAACTTATGTTCGGGCAAATGTGTGTGTCTCATGTGAAGAACTCCCGGCATTAAAACATTTGCAAAAGTTTTAACATTATTAATCATTCCTCCAACTGAAGTAGCTCCAATATTCATTCCATGATATGCTCTTTCTCTTCCTACAAATCTAAAGCGTTGACCTTCACCTCTTGCTTTATGATATGCAACCGAAATTTTGATAGCAGTTTCAACTGCTGTTGATCCACAAATTGTATAAAATATTTTATTTAAATTGCCTGGAGTATGTTTTGAAATTTTTGTTGCTAATTCAAAAGAACCTCCAAAACCTTGTTGAAAAGGTTGCGCATAATCTAATTTTCTTAATTGATTGGTTATTGCATTTATAATCTCTTCTCTGCCATGACCTAATGGATTACAAAATAATCCTGAGCTGGC
>CABZFJ010000042.1 GCA_902524995.1 uncultured Pelagibacteraceae bacterium
CTCTAGATAAAAACATTAAATTAGGATTAAAGACTATTATAAGCGATGATATTGGACATATTAAAGACAGAAATATAAATACTGAATTTCTTTTAACTGGGTCAGTAAGTTTTTAAAAAATAAAATTTTGTTAATAAATTATTAATATTCTGCGGTAAAATTGATAATTTTCTCATTGAAAAATTAAATTATTAAGATTTAATTTAAATATATAAATTGTTAACAATTAAAGGAAAAATATGAAAAAATTACTAATAGGTATATTCGTGTTTATATTAAGCTTTACTTCAAAAGCTTTTTCAGATGGGCATGGAATTAAAATGGGTATTATTTTAGGATTTACTGGTCCTATTGAAACCCTTACACCTGCAATGGCTGCTTCTGCAGAACTAGCATTTAAAGAAGCTTCAGATTCTGGTTCATTACTTGGTGGAAAGAAAATATCTGTAGAAAGAGCTGACTCAACTTGTGTTGACTCTGCTGCTGCTACAACTGCTGCTCAAGGTTTAATTGATGGTGGTGTAGTTGCAATTATGGGAGCAGATTGTTCTGGAGTAACTGGTGCAATAGCAACTAATGTTGCAGTTCCTAACGGTGTTGTAATGATTTCTCCATCTGCAACTTCACCGGGTTTAACAACTCTAAGCGATAATGGATACTTTTTTAGAACTGCTCCATCAGATGCTAGAGGAGGACAAGTTCTTGCAGATATTACAAAGGACAGAAAAGTTAAATCTTTAGCAGTAACTCATACTAACAATGACTACGGAAAAGGTTTGGCAGATGTTTATGTTGCTGCAGTTAAAGCTCATGGTATTAAAGTAACAGCTGTTACAGCTCACGAAGAAGGCAAAGGTGACTATGGTGCAGAAGTAGCAACACTTGCAGCAGCAGGTGGAGATGCTCTTGCTGTTTTAGGTTATTTAGATCAAGCTGGTGGTAGTATAATTCAAGGATCATTGGACTCTGGATCGTTTGATACTTTTGTTCTTTCAGATGGAATGATTGGTGACTCTCTTACTGATAGATTTGGAAAAGATTTAAATAAATCATTTGGATCTTTACCAGGATCAATGGGTAAAGGTGCTGGTATATTTAAAGAGGTTGCTAGCGCTGGTGGTATAGATTCATCAGGTCCATACACAGGTGAGAGTTACGATGCAGCAGCTTTAATAACGCTTGCAATACAAGCTGGCGGAAAAGCTGACAGAATGACTGTCCAAAAAAATGTAATGTCAGTAGCCAATTCTCCTGGAACAAAAATTTATCCAGGTGAATTAAAAAAAGCACTTGATTTATTAGCTAAAGGAAAAGCAATAAATTATGAAGGTGCTACAGCTGTTGAATTAACAGATGTCGGTGAGTCTTTTGGATCTTTTATAGAAAAAGAAATAAAAGGTGGAAAGTTTAAAGATAAAAAACAAAGATAATTAGAAATTAAAACCCCAGTTTCCTAACTGGGGTTTTAAAATAAATATTTATCAGATAAATAAAATATCAACCCTAAAACAATACCTAATAAAATATAATACATTATTGTTTAATAATTTTTTCTGGAATAATTCCTTGAGGTCTATAACGCATTATTAAAAGTAAACCGATACCAATAACTAAAAAACGAAAATATGGGGCACTTTCAATTAAATGAGCTCTTACTGCATTAGTTTCTGACAGATGCGATGTAAACAAATTTATTAAAAATAACGCAATTGGAGCTGCTTCAACCCATAAAAACCAAACTACAAATCCTCCTAGAATTGCTCCAAAATTATTTCCTGTTCCACCTACTATAACCATGACCCAAATTACAAAAGTATATCTCATGGGTCTGTAGCTTCCTGGTGTAAACAAACCATCATTTGTAACCATCATAGCTCCAGCTAAACCAACAATAGCTGATCCTAAAATAAAAATAAGAAGATGCTCCTTAACAATATTTTTACCCATAGCGCTTGCTGCCTCTTCATTATCTCTTATAGCTCTCATTTTTCTTCCCCAAGGTGAATAAAGAGCCTTCTGAGTCATAATTAACAAAATTATAACAACTGTGAGAAATAAACCTGTAAAACATAATTTTACATAAACCGAAGAGGCATCAATAACCATTTGATTTAAAGCTTCTTGCTTACCAGATATTGAATTAATTAAATTTAATTTTGATGAATTAAATTTTGCAACTAAATCTATAAACCATTCTGAAGTTTGTAGATCTATTTCGTATGGTGCTGGTCTTTTTAATCCTATTACATTTTTTACACCTCTTGCCAACCATTCTTCATGTTTAATAATTGCAACTTTAATTGTTGTTTCAATAATGTTTTGGTTTTTAAATAGAACAAAAACAGGAACAAGCATGAGAGCCTATTCAGACAATGAAGATTTAGCCTTATTGTCTGGTATAGATCCTAAGAGAGTCGTTTTGATAACATGGGTCATCGCAGGAATATTGGCTACCATTGGTGGGGTATTATATGGTTTAGATAAAAGTTATAGACCTTTTGTTTATTTTAATAAT
>CABZFJ010000043.1 GCA_902524995.1 uncultured Pelagibacteraceae bacterium
AACATTATTTTTTATAGCTAAATCAGATAAATATTTTCCACACAAAACATCAGCTTCTACATTTACCATTATAACATGTTTTTTTGCTTCTATAATTTTTTTTGCATGAATAGTCCCAGCAATAGGATTGCCAGTTGCTTCTATATATACATCGATTTCTCTATCTAAAACTTTATCTAAATTATCTGCAAAATTTATTTTCTGTATAGTCTCTTTTAACAGTCCACTATTTAAACAATTTTTTTTTGCTCTCTCCATATCAAGTTCTATTATTGAGTCTAAAATGATTTTGTTCAATTGATTATATTGAGCAAGAAACATCGAAACAAATTTTCCACAACCTAGAAAAGCAATACGAATAGGTTTTTTAAGATTTTGAAGCTTTGAGTATAAATACATTAATCCTACTCTATAAAATAATAATAAAATAATTAATTTATAATGTTAAATTTTATAAAAATTATATAATAGTTTTACAAGTTTATATGAAGTATGTAAAAATAATTGGGATTTTTGCAGTAATTTACCTGGTTTATCTAGGATTAAGTAAATTTATGGACACCAGTTTAGATGTTGCAAAAAAAATTACAGATATAGATAATTTAGATAAAATCGAAGAAGTAAATAGTAAGGAAGTCATAGGATTAATGATGTTTTTAGGAAATCCCCCAGAAATGAAAGAGCATTTACTAATGAGTAACATTGATGATTGTTCGTTTAAAAAAGAACTTGCCGAGATGAGTTCAAATGCAATGTACAAATGTATATTGGTTGAAGCTGAAGTCAAAGATAAAAAAATAGTAAAAATTTTTAAAGAAATACAAATTTTAGAAGAATAGTTTTAATCTTTAGATGTTCTTTTGTTATATAAAAGTTTACGTCTTAAACCAACAAATAATGAGTTATTATTTTTAATGGAGATATTTAACTCTGTATTATTATTTGGTACCCAACCTGCAGATAAGTATAAATTGTCAATACTACCATTTCCATTAGCGTTTTGAATTTCGTAATTTGTAATAATTGACCATCCAGAAATAGTTGATAGATCAAAACCCAGCCCAATTTTATAATTATGAGCAGATTGATTACCAATTTTAATAAAATAATCTGTATTAGGATCACTAACGTATGAAACATTGGTATTAGTAGATGGGCTAAAATCGTTTGAATATTCTATACGAAAAATATTTTTTAATTTTGTTCCTTGATTAAACAACTTAGTATTATCTAGTAATAAACCTAAAGTCGCAATTCCCTTTGGAATTTGATGTTTATCATAAATTAATGAATGGGCATCATCGCTTTCTTGAAATGCTTCAAGTTCTGTAAAACCAAGATCAAATCTTATTAAAGGATTAATATTAATATTTTCTTTATTATATAATTTGTTTAATTTTATTGACCCAAAAGCCTGCTTGCCATCTCTTTTTCCAGTTAAATTAACTGAGTTATTAGTTCTCAAATGAGTTGTTCGTAAAGTGCTTAAGCCTATAGCTCCATCTAGATAATTTCCTGCTTTTCCAGATAATGATCCATAATAAACCAAACTATAATTATCAGTATCTAAAATTGCAGAGGAAGATCCAATATCACTACTATCTCTCCCATATTGTATTGCATATCCATACATTTTATTTTCACTTACTTTTTTATCGGCTCCAAAAGTTATACCATCGGTATCTATTTTTTTTTTTAAAGATCTAGAATTCGGCTTAATATCACCAAAACCTATTTGTCCCTCGCTCCAAAAAAACCAATTACCTTTTTGATTTTTATTTATTTCTCCTAGAGTTGTTCCTATAGACATTGCGTTTACTAATGATGAGATCGTTTTGTTTGAAAAGTTAAATTTTAAACTTTGATTTGTTAAATTATCTTTATCTTTATGTCTTCTTAACCATTCAAGACGATGCATTACAGGATGTATATTATTTTTCATAACTCTTTTGGAAATTTCAGTGTAAGATTCTATAACTCCAATTAATGCTTTATTGGATCCCGAAACTGGACTTTCGCAGTAAACAACCCCGTAAGGACAATCTAAATCATATTCTAAAACCCACTGTACATCGTCTGAACTTTGAGCATGAGCCATAGTTATATAAAATTTTGAACCATCGGCATTAAAAGTTAAACTGTGCGCATCATCATCATCAGAAGATGCTGGAGTGACTTGGTTAAGATAATCAGAAGTTACATCAATAGATCCTCTATAAGTTATAGAAGATGATATATCAAAACCTGTTGATAAACTCCAT
>CABZFJ010000044.1 GCA_902524995.1 uncultured Pelagibacteraceae bacterium
CATTTCCCTCTTTATCACAATTAACAACAACTACTTTCATTCCAACCATTTGTGCACTTGCTGGATTAGTACCATGTGCTGAACTTGGAATTAAACATATATTACGATTAGCCTCATCTCTATCTAGGTGGTATTTTCTTATAACCATTAAACCTGCATATTCTCCTTGAGCGCCCGCATTAGGTTGTAGAGAGACACCAGAAAAACCTGTTATTGATCTCAACCAATTTTTTAAATCAGTAAATAAATCTCTGAAACCTTCCATTTGTTCAACTGGAACAAAAGGATGAGGTTCTGCAAATTCTTTCCAAGAAATCGGGATCATTTCAGCAGCAGCATTTAACTTCATTGTACACGAGCCAAGTGCAATCATAGTTCTATTCAATGCTATATCCTTATCCTCTAACTTTTTAAGATATCTAAGCATCTCAGTTTCTGAATGATATAAGTTAAAAATTGGATGTTCTAAATATTTTGAAGTTCTTAATAAATTTTTCGGTAAGTTAGGTAATTTTACTGAAGGATCCTCTTTTTTTAATGACTCTGCTGCATTAAAAATTTTTAACAATTGATTTACTCTATAAACGTTTTTTCTCTCATCAAAAGAAACAGCAAGCATTTCGGAATTTACTTTTCGTATATTCACCTTTTGATTTAGAGCATTTTTATAAATTTGATCAGTCTTTTCTTTAGTAATAATTGTAACAGTATCAAAAAAATAATTAGAATAAATTTCATAACCCGATTGTTTTATTTTATCAGCAAAACTTTTTGCTAATTGAGAAACTCTTTCAGAAATATTTTTAATTCCATCTGGACCATGATATATAGCATATGCTGCTGAAACAATTGCTAATAAAGCTTGTGCAGTGCAAATATTGCTTGTCGCTTTATCTCTTCTGATGTGTTGCTCTCTAGTTTGTAAAGATAATCTGTATGCCTTGTTACCGTGTCTATCAACTGACACACCGACAATTCTACCAGGCATCGATCTCTTATACTCATCTTTAGTTGCAAAAAATGCTGCGTGTGGACCTCCATATCCCATTGGAATTCCAAATCGCTGAGAGCTTCCAACTGTTATGTCAGCACCAAGCTCTCTTGGTGTTTTTAATTTTGCTAACGCTAATAAATCACAAACTAATACAGCCTTACCGTTTTTTTTATGAATTTTGCTAATTGCTTCACTTGGGTCTTTAATATCTCCTAAAGTTCCAGGATATTGTAAAATGCCACAAACTAGATCTTCTTTTAATTGGTCTAAAACTTCATCTTCTTTTCCAACTAAAACTTTTAAACCCATTGGTTCAGCTCTAGTTTGAATTACATTTATTGTTTGAGGATGACAATCCTCAGATACAAAAACTAAATTGCTATCTTTTTTATTTAATCTATAACTAAGACTCATAGCTTCTGCTGCAGCTGTACCTTCGTCCAATAAAGAAGCATTAGCAATATCCATTCCTGTAAAATCAACAATCATTTGTTGAAAGTTTAGTAACATCTCAAGTCTTCCTTGAGCTACTTCAGGCTGATAAGGTGTGTAAGATGTATACCAACCAGGATTTTCTAAAATATTTCTTAAAATGACATATGGCGTATAAGTTCCATAATAACCCATTCCAATAAAATTTGAGTAAACATGATTTTTTTTTGAAATTGCTCTTAATTTTCTTAACGCTTCATATTCTGAATTGGACTCACCGATATTTAGCTCACCTTTAAACATTATTTTTTCTGGAACAGTGTTATTCATTAAATCATCTATTGATTGATAATTTAATTCTTTTAACATTTTTGACTGGTCATCTTTAGAAGGCCCAATGTGTCTTTTAATAAAATCTTTTTCTGAATTTGGTAACATTATGCCGATGTCTCCTTTGCAAATTTTTCATATTCTTCTTTATTCATAAGGCTGTCCATTTCGGTTTTATCTTTTATTTTAAGTTTAAAAAACCATGCAGACTCCTCTGGGTCTTCATTTATTTTTGATGGATCATCAACTATCATTTGATTTGTATCTATAACTTCTCCACTAACAGGAGTGTAAACATCGCTAGCAGCTTTCGTTGACTCAACCACTCCAGCAGTTCCGTCTTTATCAACATTTGAACCTTTCTCTGGAAGTTCAGCAAATACTATATCCCCAAGCATTTCTGTTGCATGTTTGGTTATTCCAATTACAGCTTCTTCTCCATCTAGTTTAATCCACTCATGTTCTTTTGAATATTTAACTTCAGACATTAGTT
>CABZFJ010000045.1 GCA_902524995.1 uncultured Pelagibacteraceae bacterium
CCTGGACATGTGCATCCACCGTCTGCAATTATATGCGCACCTAATCCATGAGCTGCATCAGCACATTCTATTACTGCACTTAACTGAGGATAGCCAACACCAGTTTGTATACGTGTAGTACAGACACTTCCTGGTCCAATCCCAACTTTCACAATATCAGCACCTGATAAAATTAATTCTTGTGTCATATCAGCAGTAACAACATTACCTGCTATGATTGTTTTCGTTGGATATTTATCTCTTACAGATTTTAAAAATTTACTAAAATGCTCTGAATATCCGTTTGCAACATCAATGCATATAAATTTAATGAAACTAAATTCTTTTAAAACTTTATCTAAATTTTGAAAGTCTTCTTTTTTTGTTCCAATACTTAAAGCAACATTTGGATATATTGATTTAATTTTTTTAAAATGTTTAATTTTTTTTACATCATGTTGTTTTGTTAAACATGTGATCATTTCATATTCAGATAATTTTTCGGCAACACCAAGTACACCAACACCATCCATATTAGCTGCCATTATAGGAATTCCAGACCATTCGTTTTTGCTGTATTTAAAACGATAGGTTCTCTTTAAATTAACATCTTTTCTACTTTTAAGAGTGCTTCTTTTAGGTCTAAAAAGTACGTCGGAATAATCTAGTTTTAGCTCTTCTTCAATTCTCACAAAAATAAAGGTATACATTCAATGAGTGATAATTCAATTTAATAATTGACCTTATTAACGTTGTATTTGAACAATTTTAAAATTACTGATTGAATTACTAATATATAAATTAAAATATTTAAATGTTTAAAGGTTTTAAAAGTAAATACATCAAAGTTAAAAAGGGAAAAGTCTTTTGTAAAGTGAAAGGAGACGGCCCACCTTTGTTATTACTTCATGGTTACCCTCAAAGTCATTTAATGTGGCACAAAACAGCTCCTGAATTATCAAAAAACTTTACAGTAGTTGCGGCAGATCTTAGAGGTTATGGAGATAGTTTAGTTCCACCGTCTGATAGTAAACATTTTAATTATTCAAAAAGAGAAATGGCGAGTGATATGAAACAAATGATGATAAAATTGGGATATCCTAAATTTTTTGTTGCAGGTCATGATAGAGGTGGAAGAGTTGCTCATAGATTGGCAAGAGACCACAGAAAAAACGTGCTTGCTCTCAGTGTTTTAGATATTTGTCCAACATTAGATATGTATGAACTAACAACTAGAGATTTTGCAAAAGCTTACTTTCATTGGTTTTTTTTAATTCAGCCAAAATGGTTACCTGAAAGAATGATAATGAGTGATCCAAGAAAATGGTTGAAGAATTGCTTGGATAAATGGTCTGGTAATCACAAATTTGGAAAAGTTGAAGAAGGTTATCTAAAGTGCTTTAAACAACCAAAAAGAATACATGGATCATGTGAGGATTATAGAGCATCTGCAACTATTGATCTCGATCATGATAGGCACGATCGTAAGAAAAAATTAAATATCCCTGTTCAAGTTTTATGGGGAAAAAACGGAGTTATAGGCAAACAATTTAAACCAATCAAAATTTGGCAAAAATATTCAAATAAAAAAGTCTTTGGAGCTGCTATTAAATCCGGACATTTTATACCAGAGCAAAATCCTAAAGAAACAATTAAACAATTAAAAAGTTTCTTTTTAAAAAATGTTTAAAATCATTCCTAATAAAAAAAATATAGGTGCAGAATTAGTCTGTGATTTAAATAAAATTAATAATTTTAAATTAAAAAAAATAAAATCTGCTCTCTCAAAATATGGGATGATTTATTTTAGAAACCAAAAATTAAATTCAGATAATTATGTAAAATTTGCGAAAAAATTTGGAAAACTTGCAAACTATCCACGACTTAAAGGGTTGAATAAAAAATATCCTCAAATAACTGTTGTTCAAAGAAAATCTACTGATAAAGGCCCTAGTTTTGGTGAGCAATTTCATACAGACTCAATTTATACCAAAAAGCCACCTAAATTTACTATGTTACTATCTAAATTAGTTCCAAAAAAAGGTCAGGCAAACACAGATTTCTGTTCCCAATATTTAGCTTATGAAAAATTACCAGCTAACTTTAAAAGAAAGTTTAAAAACGAAAAATGTATATTTTCATCCGATGGTCCTATTTCTGTAACAAGAT
>CABZFJ010000046.1 GCA_902524995.1 uncultured Pelagibacteraceae bacterium
AAAAGACGGTCTTAGAGACGAAATGACAAAAAAAGCAAACGGCAGAAGAACTATTCCTCAAATTTTTTTTAACGATGAACACATAGGTGGTTATCAGGAATTAAGGGAACTTGAAAAGTCCGGTAAATTGATATCTAGTTTAGAATAATTTTATTTAATTGTAATTTCCACTTTAACTCCAGCGATGTAGAATGAACACATTCCATCATTACTTGATGGGGTTCCTGAACCTTCGCTAGTGCTCACTTCTTGAGCTCCAATCGATCCTTTAGTTCCAAAAGCAATATCAATTGTTGGTGGTGAAGTTGTAACTGTATATGGACTTGTAAGTTTATAAACTAAAACAAAATCATCAGTTGCAGCTGCTGCTCGGTGTATAGATTGAGCTATATTTGAATCTCCATTAGAAGCTAAAGCTGCTTCGGTATCAAGATATGTGTTCCACCATGTTCTACCATTAACTGTACTATTTTCACTGCAATCATCATTGGTACATTGCACATAGGTTGCATCACTACCGTTATGTGTAGAATCTTTTTCTCCATTCAAAAAATATGTATTCATTTCCTCTGATGAACCAGAGTTTCCTCCTTCAGCAACAACTGGTCTATGAGTATATTTATTTGTAGCCTCGCTGGTTGGATAAGAACTAGTTACTGACTTAGTCATACAATTGTCAGTATTAGATGATCCTCCAGTGTCAATTGCAGCACTTGTTTTAATTGTAAACTTTTTATCAATAGTTACTCTTAAATGCGTATAGGTCTCACCTAATGGAAGTAAAGCTGCATTACCATAACTTGCGGCAGCAGCACCGGCATTTACTGAAGCTATATCAACAACTTTATCTCCTGAACCTACTATAACAGGATTGTTGCAAAATGAGCTATTCGTTATGTTATGAAAGTCACCGCCTTGGTATCCAGTACATAGCTCCATTTTTTTCATTGTAACTTTAAAAACTGCAGCGTCACCTGTGCCACTTGCAGCAAAACTCGATTTAATAAATGTTAAAAAAATAATAGATATAATTAATATTAATCTCATTTAGTCTAACCTCGATATTGTTGAATTTCCTGAAAATTCTACAAAAATTTTGTTATTTCTTTTTACTTTGGTTAACAGTTCTCCTGACATATCGTTTTCAGTTCTCCACATTTCAGAACTAAATCCATCTCCTAATGTTGAACCTTCTTTTGGAGGATGTACAAATATAAGCTTAACATAATATTCATCCTCAAGACCTTTCTTATCTTTGTCATCATAAGCATATTCTAATTGAAAATTAGATGTTAATGATAAATCTAAACCATAAGCCATCCCTTCAACATCATCTCTGTTTACACCATCCCAACTATATGAATTTACAAATATATCAGCCCAATGAATAAATGGTATCTGCGAAGCAAATCTGAGATCATATCCATCTAGAACCTTTTCACCATCAGCATCATCTAATCCAAAATAATTATTTAATGCAAAATCCAATACTGCATTTCTCATTTCCAAACCAATGCTTGTTCTTGCATTACCTTTGTCGTCATAATCGAAAAAAACATTTAATCCGGTAACTGAAGTTCTTTCATCATTTAAAAATCGTTTTCCTAGTCCAATGTTTGCAACAATTCTTTCATCACTATTTTTCTCAGTGTTGAACAAAGATAACTGTGTAAAATAGTTACCATCATCAGTTTTATCTAATTCTCTAACTAGTAAGATGCTATAATCTGGTGAGTGGTTTTCTCTTAGATCAATACTTACTTCTGTATCTCCTTCGCCTGGGATTAAATTAGATATATATTCTGAAAATGCATTTGCATTTGCAGATGATGTAATAAATAAAGTTAAAAATAATGCAAACAAAAGTCTTTTCATTTTAATTGTTATATCAAAATATCAATCAATGTAAATTCAACGAAATGTTAATTTTTGGGTTTAAATACTAGACATAATCCATTGTTGCAGTACCTTTTTCCTGTAGGCTTAGGACCATCATCAAATATATGTCCATGGTGTCCACCACAATTTTTACAATGATACTCTGTTCTACCATATCCTATGTGATAATCAGTTTTTGTATCAAAGGCACCAACATTAGC
>CABZFJ010000047.1 GCA_902524995.1 uncultured Pelagibacteraceae bacterium
ATTAGGAATACCTTTGCAAGAGCAAAAAAGATTAAATGGTATTGCTGTTGATGCAGTATTTGACTCAGTATCTGTTGCTACAACTTTTAAAGATACTTTAACAGAAAAAGGAATTATTTTTTGTTCAATTTCCGAAGCAATACAAAAACATCCAGATTTAGTAAAAAAATATTTAGGCTCAGTTATTCCAATCACCGATCACTTTTTTGCTACATTAAATTCAGCAGTTTTCACTGATGGATCTTTTGTATACATACCACCAAATGTAAAATGTCCAATGGAGCTCTCAACATATTTTAGAATTAATGCGTCTGATACTGGACAATTCGAGAGAACTTTAATCATTGCTGATAAAGGTAGTTATGTAAGTTATCTAGAGGGATGTACAGCACCGATGAGAGACGAAAATCAATTACATGCTGCAAACGTAGAATTAATTGCTTTAGATGACGCAGAGATTAAATATTCCACAGTACAAAACTGGTATCCAGGAGATAAAGATGGAAAAGGTGGGATATATAATTTTGTAACAAAAAGAGGATTATGTAAAGGCAAAAATTCAAAAATTTCATGGACACAAGTAGAAACTGGTTCTGCTATAACGTGGAAATACCCAAGCTGTATTTTAAAAGGTGATAACTCAATTGGTGAGTTTTATTCAATTGCAATAACAAACAATCATCAAAAAGCTGATACTGGAACTAAGATGATACATTTAGGAAAAAATACTAAAAGTAAAATTATTTCAAAGGGTATTAGTGCAGGCAAATCAGATATGACTTACAGAGGCTTAGTAGATATTTCTAAAAATGCATCCAATTCAACTAATTACACTCAATGCGATTCATTGCTAATGGGTAATAAATGTGGAGCACATACAATACCTTATATTAAAAATAAAAATTCAAATTCTAATATTGCTCATGAAGCAACCACATCTAAAATAAGTGAAGATCAACTTCATTATTGTCAGCAGAGGGGACTAAATCAAGAAGAAGCTGTAGGACTTATTGTTAATGGCTTTTGTAAAGAGGTTTTACAACAATTGCCTATGGAATTTGCTGTTGAGGCTCAAAAACTAGTTGGAATAAGTTTAGAAGGAAGTGTTGGCTAAATGTTAAAGATTAATAATTTAAAAGCTAAAATTGAGGAAAAATCGATATTAAGCGGTTTTAATCTAGAGATTAAACCTGGCGAGGTACATGCAATAATGGGGCCTAATGGATCAGGAAAAAGCACTTTATCAAATATTTTATCAGGTAAAAAAGGATATGAGGTATCAGGAGAGGTATTATACGAAGATAAAAATCTGTTTGATCTTGAAACAGAAGAAAGAGCTCACAAAGGTATCTTTCTAGCTTTCCAATATCCTTTAGAAATACCTGGAGTAAATACAAATATATTTTTGAAGACATCTTTAAATTCAATTAGAAAAGCTAGAGGTGAAAAAGAACTAGATGCTTTAGAATTTTTAAAATTAGTTAAAGAAAAAGCTAAAGAACTAAAATTTGATGAAGAAAAATTAAATAGACAATTAAATGTTGGTTTTTCTGGTGGCGAAAAAAAGAAAAACGAAATTTTACAAATGTCAATTTTAGATCCAAAATTATCTATACTAGATGAAACGGATTCTGGACTAGATATAGATGCTCTTAAAATAGTTGCGGATGGTGTTAATACGCTAAGAAAAAAAAATAATTCTTTTTTAATAATCACTCACTACCAAAGATTGCTTGATTATATTAAGCCTGACTTTGTGCATGTGCTTATGGAAGGAAAAATTGTTAAATCAGGAGGTGCAGAATTGGCTTTAGAGTTAGAAAAAAAAGGATATGAAAATTTCAATTAAATGGAACAAAAATTAAAAACAGATTTTGATAAATTAATAAGCAACTCCAATTTTTCTAACCATGAAATTGAATTGAAAAAAATAGCGCTTGATAATTTTTTGAAAAATGGATTTCCCAGCAGAAAACTAGAAAACTGGAAATTCTCAGATATTCACAAGATAATTAAAAAAAATATTGGTGAAC